>DATEZO010000066.1:0-38243 GCA_035255485.1 Burkholderiaceae bacterium | reverse complement strand
GACCGCGACCTGATTGCGTTGCCCGGCGTGATGCGCCTGAAGCTGCGCGACGGCCGCCTGCAGATACGGCACAACATGCGCATGCATGTCGCATGACGGTTCCCTTTTCCCCCTGCCATTTCACCTATTTCACGCCAACATGAAAATCACATGCGCTCGCATCGCTGCCCTCCTGGTGTTCCTGACCTTGCTTGTACCGTTCGCCTCGGCGCAGCAGGTGCTGAAAATGTCCACCACCACCAGTACCGACAATTCCGGCCTGCTGACCTTCCTGCTCCCCGCTTTCGAGGCCGAATCCGGCCTCAAGGTGCAAGTGATTGCAGTCGGCACCGGCAAGGCGCTGGAATTGGCGAAGAATGGCGATGTCGACGTGACCCTGGTGCATGCGCGCCCGTCCGAAGACAAATTCGTGGCCGACGGCCATGGCGTCAACCGGCGCGATGTGATGTACAACGACTTCATCGTGGTCGGCCCGGCCGCCGATCCGGCCGGGATTCACGGCATGAAAGATGTCATGGCGGCATTCAGGAAGCTGGTCGATGCCAAGGCCCGCTTCATCTCGCGCGGCGACAATTCCGGCACCGACCAGATGGAGCAGGTGTATTGGAAGGCGCTGGGCGTCAAGCCGGCCGGAAGCGCGTACGTATCGGCCGGCCTCGGCATGGGTGAAGTGCTGACGATGGCGGCCGAGCTGCAAGCGTATACGCTGACCGACCGCGCCACCTATGCCGCCTATCGCGCCAGGACCGGACTGGCGATCGCCGTCGAGGGCGACCCGAAAATGTTCAATCCCTACGGCATCATCGCGGTCAACCCAGCCAAATACAAGGATATCAATTACACGGGCGCAATGCGGCTGGTTGAATGGATCACGTCGGATGCCGGACAAAAGCGGATCAGTGCATTCCGGGTCGATGGCCAGCAGCTGTTTTTTCCTGCGGCGGCACGCTGATTTCTGCTCCGGCTCCCGCTATTTCTTCTGTTGGCTCGTGGTATCCGGCGGTGAATAATTATTGGTCTGGCCGGTGAGCGGCATGCTGGCCTCTTCATGCGACTTGCTTAATGCGGCCGGGTTGGTCTGGCTCGGCGTGTTGGGATTGGCATTGGCTGGCGTGTTGGCGGCGGCCGGCGGTATTGCACCATCGGATTGCGGCACCTGATTGGGTGGCAGCGCAACCGATGCGTTGCTGGAGACGGACGGCGCGGGCACGGATGCGGACGGAGACGGCACGGCGGTGGTCTTGGGTTCCGGCGTTTTCTGGCAGCCGGCCGCCAGCAGCGCCACCACGGCGCAAGCAAGCGTAATAATGGAATGTGTTTTCATGAAGACCTCGCTGAACAATCGTAACCCGGAACATCGGGCGGGACAGAAACGCATCGGACGATACGCTGCCTGGCTACTTGTGTTTTGACCAATACCTTGATGGCAGGTTCAGCATTTCCGTACAGCTGTTTTCTTTCCTCGCACGCAACAGTGCATCGGCATCGGAGCCGGATCGGCCGATCTATATGGCCGGAACCGAATGTTCGGCACATGAATCGAATAAAAACCTCAACCTGTCAGATGCGCAGGCAACATGCAGTCGGACAGGTGCGGGTTTTTCATGAAAGGAGCAGGCATATGCCAACCGGAATCAGTCCGAAACGCGAACGCGAGTTCAAGCAACTGCAACAGCAATTCAGGCATGATGGCCGTTACAAGGGACGTGAGGAAGAAGTGGCAGCCAGGATTGTAAACAAGCAACGCTCTGCGTATGGAGAAACCAGGCAAGAGAAGGAAAAAGACAAGGCGGGAACATCGCCGGATCGCCATCTTCCCATCCAGGATTACCAGACGCTGACAATTGCGCAAATCAAGGGCCGGCTCGATGCCTTGAACGGCAGGGATCTGAAAAAGCTGCAGGCATACGAGGTCCGGCACAAGAACAGAAAAGGGCTGCTCGAAATACTGGATCGCCGCATCAAGCGCACATGACCTGAACATGGTCAGGCTGCGCAAAGGCCGGTTTATCGGAATGCGGGGCCATGCCGCATTCCGGCGGCATCTTGCATCGTTTGGCCAATGCAGGGCAGTTGCCATCCTGTGAATGCAAGCCGGGATGAGTAGTGTTGCTTGATTGCCTTGTCGGATGATGCCTTGCCGCAGGCAGCCGACGCCCTGATGCGGGTTTTCTCGTCAATATTGCCATAGATCCTTTCCCGTGAAGGAGACGGGCGGGATGCATGGTAATCGTGCAGTCGCACATCCGGCTACGACCGTTCGCATGCGTGACTTTCCCCTGTATGGCCCCTTGGTCCGGCGCCAGTCGCCAATCCTGCCGGCTTTGTGGTTTACTGGATGGTATTTTCTCGCCGGATGCGCAAGCCGGCAATTTTCCAGGCGGTCATGCCTCCATCAACAAGAAGGGATCGTACCCATGGCGAAGCGTCATCGAGAGCAGCATAAACTGGGTAGTGTCGGCTGGTTGCGCGCTGCGGTGCTGGGCGCAAATGACGGTATTGTGTCCACCGCCAGCCTGATTCTCGGCGTCGCCGCTTCGCATGCAACGCACAACAGTATTCTGGTCGCCGGAGTGGCCGGCCTGATTGCAGGAGCCATGTCGATGGCCACCGGCGAATATGTCTCGGTGCAATCGCAGGCGGATACGGAGCAGGCAGCGCTCGACATGGAGCGCAGCGAACTTCGCCAGAATCCGGAAAGCGAACATCATGAACTGACCGGCATCTATATTGCGCGCGGACTGGATGCCTCATTGGCAAACCAGGTGGCCAGGCAATTGATGAAGCATGATGCACTCGGCGCGCATGCCAGGGACGAATTGGGAATTTCCGAGACATTTAGCGCAAAGCCGTTGCAGGCGGCTTTCGCCTCCGCCCTGAGCTTTGGCCTCGGCGCAATTCTTCCCTTGCTGGTGGTAATACTGGCGCCGCCCCCCTTCCTGATTGCATCAGTCGCGGTCGCCTCGCTTTTTTTCCTGGCCCTGCTGGGTGGCCTGGCAGCGAAATCCGGCGGCGCGGATGTCATGACAGGCGTCATGCGCGTCACCTTCTGGAGCGCGCTTGCGATGGGCGTAACAGCTGGCATCGGCGCAATATTCGGCACCGTGGCATGAGCATGCCGCCGCGCCACGGTGCCTGCAATGGCAGAACAAATTCGATGTCGGGGCAGTCCAATGAAACCGGAGCATTGAATTTTTTACATGATTTCATTCGTCCGCCGTACTCATGGCCGGAACAAGGCATGCGCCATTGCGGCCCAATCTGAATGATAGAGACTATCGATGAGCCCGGTCACCAGTATTTTCGACCTGGAGGCATTGGCCCGCAAGCGCCTGCCGGCGGTGATCTTCGATTATGTCCATGGTGGTTCCGAGCAGCAGCTGACGTTGCAGCGCAATCTCGACGACCTGCGGGCACTGGCGTTGCGCCAGCATGACATGCGCAATGTGTCAGACCGGAATACGGCCGTGACCATGGTTGGCGATCATGCCAGGATTCCCCTGGCGATCGGTCCTACCGGCCTGGCCGGCCTGACCTGGGCCAACGGCGAATGCGAAGCGGCCAGGGCAGCGGCGGAATTCGGCATTCCGTTCTGCCTCTCGACCATGTCGATCTGCTCGATCGAGGATGTGGCAGCAGCGACCGGACAGCCGTTCTGGTTTCAGTTGTATCTCATGAAAAAGCATGAAGTAAACGAAAGCCTGGTCCATCGCGCGCACGATGCCGGGTGCTCGGCGCTGGTGCTGACGCTCGATCTGCATGTGCAAGGCAAGCGCTGGGCCGACGCCAAAAACGGCCTGTCGGTGCCGCCCAGGCTCACGCTGTCCAATACGATGGATATCCTGACGCATCCACGCTGGCTGATCGGCATGGCCAAAAGCAAGCGCCGCACCTTCGGCAATCTCGAAGGCGAAGTCAAGCAAGCCAAAAACGTCTCGGCATTATCCGAATGGGTCGAGGCCCAATTCGATCCCTCGTTCGACCTCGAGACAGTCAAATGGGTGCGTAAGCTATGGGATCGCAAGCTGATCCTGAAGGGCATCATGCATGTCGATGATGCGCGGCTGGCAGTCGATGCCGGCGCAGATGCGATCATTGTCTCCAACCACGGCGGGCGCCAGCTCGACAGCGCGCCTTCCTCGATTTCGGTGCTGCCCGAGATCGCCGCTGCAGTAGGCGATCGGACCGAAGTATTTTTCGACGGCGGCATCCGCACCGGTTCCGACATCGTCAAGGCGCTCGGCCGTGGCGCGCACGCCTGTCTCAGCGGTCGCGCCTGGCTGTACGGACTGGCCGCCAACGGTCGTTCGGGTGTAGCGTGCGCGCTCAAGCTGCTGGAAGACGAGCTGAACGACTGCATGGTGCTGACAGGATTAAAGGATGTGCGCGATATCGCGCCGGATGTGGTGACCGCGCAGCCGGCGCTGTGCCAACCCTGAGCCTGTCGCATCCAGGTAGAGTCCTCTCGGAGGCATCCTCTTCGGCAGAACTGGCCTGCTACAGGAATTTAAAGATATATATTAATTGCATCTTTTGCCGGCTTTATCTAGAATGGTTTCAAACCGATAGTGTGCATGCGTCTTCGCATGCTGTTCCCGAATTCAGGCGCGCTCGATCAGGTACACTACCCGGGAAAAATTTTGAATAAAGAGGGAGGTTGTATGAACATCGATAAATTCAAGCGGCAGCACATTGAAATCCTTTCGTGCATCACGGCATTGAGAACGCATGTCAAAGGTGGAATCCAGAGTAACGCTGCGGAAATAGCCAAGCTGATTATTTCGATGAGCTCCACCATCAAGCTGCATCTGGCAGTCGAAGACAGCACACTGTATCCGGCACTCCAGAATAGTAATAATGCTGCGCTCGCCAGGATGGGAAAGAAATTCCAGGACGAGATGGAAAGCATTGCGTCGGCCTACCTGGGCTTTGCCGGGAAGTGGAATACTGAATCCAGGGTCTTGCAGGATCCGGAAGGGTTCAGGTCGGATGCCAATAGCGTTCTGAAAGTGCTGTACGAGCGGATGCAGAAAGAAAATACCGATTTCTATCCAGTGATCGAGGCCCACTAACGGTTTTGCCCAGCGCTGATGCAACGCTGGGTATCAAGGGGATCTCATGACTGCATCTGCAGAAGAAATCCATGTCAGTTTGCTTGACATGGTTCTGTGCCTTACGAGAGCAATCGATTTTCTTCATCCTTCGATTTCAGAACACCATCTGAGAGTCGCCTACATTGCTTCCTGTCTGGCCGAAGAGCTTGGCTTCGATACGCAACAGATACAGGACGTGATGATTGCGGGCGCGCTGCATGATCTTGCCGCAGTCAGTTCGCCGGCATGGACCGGACTGTTTGATGATGCATTGACGCGAGATCGTCTAAGCCTCCATCGAACGGCAGACGAAATCCACCGGCACGGCTTCGAGGGTTACCTGATGCTGCGCGATTTCCAGCCATTTTCCCAAGCCGCGCGCGTCATCTGTTTTCACCACATCGATTGGGATTACGGTATCGGAAGCGAATGCCACGGCGAGCCGGTGCCGTTTGGAAGCCACATTCTGCGTCTGGCCGATCGTGTCGCCATACTCCCTAACGAGACCGCGAACATACTGGATCAGGCCGCCGAAATACGCCAGTCGATCGCCGCAGATTCTGGCCGCCTGTTCAATCCGGAAGTAGTCGAGGCGTTTGAAGAAAGCACCCAAAGAGAATCGTTCTGGATGGATCTGAGGAGCCGGTATAAGGAGCAGATTCTCCGGCAGCGTTTTGACCACTCGACAGTACGTCTCGGTCTGGACGGCCTGCATGGCTTGGCCAGGGTATTCGGCAAAATCATTGACCATCGCAGCTCCTTCACTGCGACGCATTCCAGCGGGGTTGCCGCGACCAGCGAAAACCTGGCAGCGCGGCTTGGCCTTGGGCTCTTCAAAAGAAGGCTGATCGGCGTCGCCGGCTATTTGCACGACATTGGCAAACTGGCGATGCCACCCGCAATATTGGACAAGCCGGGAAAACTGACGCAGCAGGAAATGCTCATCATACGGCAGCATCCCTACTATACGCACCAGATCCTGTCGATGGTTCCCGGCCTGGAAACGGTCAATACATGGGCTTCATTGCATCATGAGCGGCTGGATGGCTCCGGCTACCCATTCCGGCCACGCAAGATTCCGCTTGGCGCGCGCATTATCGCAGTGGCGGACATATTCACTGCAATTACCGAGCATCGTCCTTACCGGCGCGGAATGAGCCGGGCCGAGTGCCTCGCGGTGCTCGACAGGCTGGTGCTCGAAAAAGCGATTGACGGCGACATCGTCGCGGTATTACGGAATGACTTCGAAGAACTGCATCATATCCGGAGCCTGTCGCAGCAGTTTGATGCAATTAACGATGCCGTTGTCGAGGTGTAGCTTTTACGGCGATCGAAGTAACCGTTTCTCTCTAATTTCGAGCGGTTTCATTGCCGGACCCGGCTTTCTTATGAGCGTGCCGGGCCTTGGGCTTGCAGGCTATCTGGCGGTTTCACCGCCGTGAGAAAAGCATCGCATTCATCAACACGGGGACGCTGAAGCGCGCTGGTTATCAAGATGCCTGCCGGCTGCATCTGCCGCCGAACCGGCGGACAGGCGGGATGCCGTAGGCGTATCGGGTTGCGTTTTTTCTTGTGTGTCGGCAGCCGAATCAGGTGAAATTTTGACGTCGAGGTATCTCTCGACCAGCTCAAAAAACTGGTTATAGAACTGGCTGGATGGAATGGTTTCGCTCCCTATCTTGACCAGGGATTCATCGATCGACCCGATCGGCAGCGAAAGAGAGCCTAGCGCCCCAACCCCGATGCTCGCGGAGTTGCTGCTTTTCTTGAGAGTATAGGTATCCCGAATTGCATTGACGAATACGGTTGTGCTGTTGCTGCCTTGGCTGTTGGGCGCGCAGACAATATGGAATTCAATCTGCACATGCAGATCATTCTCCGGTTGAAATTTCTTTTTGCCATCGACTTGCGATGCGCTTGCATCATTGATGACATAGCCTTGACTGAGAAGTGCGCGCCGGGCCGCTTCACAACTGGATGCATCGGGTCCGGGAAAGGAGCGGGAATAGGTATTCGTCGCTGTAAATGACTCATTATGGTGAGTGATCAATCGTTGAGTGGAGCAGCCTGTCAAAGTTGCACCGGACAACGCAATTAAAAACAGCGCAATTGGTAAAGGCAGTCCATCCATAACGTGCATTGAATACCGCTAAAATTGTTGTCAAGCAGGGATTGACCCTATTCTAGCGATTATCAATCTGTTTCAGCTACAGGGGAAACATCTTTTCTTGCTATTGGTCATGACATTCCCTTAACGCATACCAATAAAAATACATGAATGACCAGTTGTTGCATAAATAGTTCGCCCGCGAGTGAAAGAAATCCCGAAGAATTCACTCTTGATAAAGCGCCAGGCAGACGTACCTAGGAAGCATCCATCAGCGAGCATCCATCAGCGATTGCAATTGATGGAGCGAATTCGTGCTTTCGCGTAGTACTTTTTCCAGGCTCCCACTTCTTGTTTTTTCGCGCAATACCTGGATTGCCAAGGAACCCGGGCCGAAGAAAGGCAAGGGAAAATTGATTGTGTGTATTACAAAGAAAATCCGGACATGCCTTCCCTGCTGAAGTACCGAATAAAGAGGATGAATCGATATGTGTTGGCCAGGCTGGCACTGTTTTCGCCCAGATTCACGCCCTTGTTGCAAAGCTCGATTCCACTCATGCAAATGGCCTATCAGAATGGTGCTCCAAGCAAAACGCTGATCATTTTCTTGCCGGGCATCGATGACGTGGCGGAAGATTTTGCAAGAAGGGGGTTTATTGACGAAATGCAACGCCAAGGCATTACTGCCGATGCCGTCGCAATTGATGCGCATTATGGCTATTACGCAACGCGCGTCATCCACGCGAGGATTACGGATGATGTCATTGTGTCGGCACGTTCCGCCGGCTATGAGCACATCTGGCTGGCGGGTGTTTCATTGGGAGGATTCGGGGCAGCATCGTATGCCGCGCAACATGCCTCGCACATATCCGGCCTGCTGTTATGCGCGCCTTACCTCGGAAGCGCCGAACTGGTGAAGGAAATCGACTCTTCCGGCGGCATCAGGAACTGGGAGCCGGGCGATGTCAGGGAAGACGATTACCCGCGGGCATTGTGGAAATGGTTCAAGCAACATGTCGCAAATGCCACGCCTGCATTGCCGATCTACCTTGGGTACGGCAGTCGCGATATGTTCGAGCGCGCCCATGCGTTATTGGCAGATGTCTTGCCGCAAAGCCAGGTGTTTTCCATTCCTGGCGGCCACGACTGGCGTACCTGGAAAACGGTATGGCAGATGTTTCTCGGACGTTGGGGCGCACACTGATCTGTGGCAGGAATGCGTCGTGGCATCGCTTTCCCCGGAGAGCGGTTCCATGGCCCGGTGAGCTTCCGTGCGTAATTGCAGAAGCGCGGATGGATCCTTTCCGGCCGGGATGAGCGTTGGCCCAATTTCCAGATGGATTGCCGAATGGCGTGGCAGCCATGTCCCAAGGCGTAATGCGGTACGGGCTCCGCGCAGCCCGGCGACAACAATGGGAACCTGTGCATTGGCTGCTGCGACAAATACACCGGAATGAAAAGGCTTGAGTCCCGCCTCGCTAGTGATGCCGCCTTCCGGAAAGACCACCAGATTTTCTCCTCGCAGCACTGCGGCAATCATGCGGTCGATGTTCGATGTGCCGTGGCTGCTGCCGGCACGCTTGAGAATGACCGTACCCAGCGCCCTCAATAATGGGCAGAATATGCGTTGGCTGGCAAACTGCTGCCGGGCAATAAAGGCATATCCGGGGCGGGGAGGAAGTAGTGCAGTAAGGACTATTGCGTCAAGAAAGCTGGTGTGGTTGACCAGCAATATATGGGGTTCGGCAGGCAAATGATCGAGCCCGGTAACCGATACCGGCATTCTTGCAAGACGGAATGACATACGCGCAGCAAAGCGGACGACAGGGCGGCCTCGCGATGGCGTGCGCAGCAGCATCACGAGGCCGCCGCAGGACAGGACGAGCAATATGAAGACGCCCCAGGCATAACAGCCATAAACCCACTCGGCAAACCGGCGAACCAGGACCTTTACGCGCACGAATAGCCTCTCTGCAAGAACACGATTGCGCTGCGATTGTGCTGCACGGACTGGAACCGGAAACCAAAACAATGGCTTCATTCACGTCTCCCATGACGCATGCTGAAGCGTCGCCGCGCAGGCGATATGAAAATATCTCATGCGGTTTTTCCGCTGGAGGATTCCATGGTATGAATCAAGGCGCGAGAGTTGATTGACGCACGTCAACAACAAGGTGACCGGCATCGATAAGTGCGACAGACGTCGCCTTCGGATAAGATCATTGCAGGCTGGCCTAGCGGGTTACTTGGCAACTGGCACGGCTCAAGTATTGTTGCACCACGCCGGATCGGCATCGACTCATGCAGCAGTTGCGTGCGCACGAGTCGACCAGGGACATTCCGATCATACTGCTGTCGGCCCGGGCCGGACAGGAGGCGCGGGTGGAAGGCATTGCAGCCGGCGCGCATGCGTCACACGGCGCTTCTATGAGCAGGCACTGCAAGTGGAAAAGACAGCGCTTCTCGAAATATCTGTGCCAAGGCACCGCGCAGGAACAACTCAAAGAGGTAAGCCCGGCTTTGCCGGGGGAGTCACCAAGGTTTGACCTTTGCCATGGTCTGCGTGAATTTCCGATCTCTGCCAGGAGAGAGGAAATTCACAATGAAAGAGGATCAGAGCCTGAGCCAGACGAGATGTGGCTGCAAATTATGCCTTGGCCTGCTTGGAGCAATACCGTGCCGCGCGGCTCAGCCGCTGCCGGTACCAGCGCCGGCCTGCGTGATGATGCGAGCCAGCCGGTCGAAGGTCGGGCGTATCAGCTCGTTCGGCACGCATGCGTATCCGAGGATCAGTCCGCGCCGTGCATTTGCCGGCTTCATGTAGTAGCGCGACAGCGGGCGCGCGATGATCCCTTCGCCTTGCGCGCGGCGGCTGATGGTGCGGTCGTCGCAGTCGTCCGGCAACCCCAGGGTCAGGTGCAAGCCGGCGTCGCCGCCCGAGATCGGCAGCGCATCGCCGAAATTGGCATGGATTGCTTCCTGCAACAGGCGCAGCCGTTCCGCATACAGCACGCGCATGCGGCGGATGTGCGATGCAAAATGACCTTCTGCCATGAATTCCGCCAATACCGCCTGCGTGAACAGCTGTCCGCCGCGATACAGCTCCGACAGGCCGGTGCCGAACGGCGCGGCCAGGCTGTGCGGCACGACCAGGAAACCGATGCGCAGTCCGGGGAACAGCGTCTTGGAAAACGATCCCAGGTACAGCACCCGATCATAGGTATCCATGCCCTGCAGTGACGCCAGCGGCCGGCTGTTGTAGCGGAATTCGCTGTCGTAATCGTCCTCCATGATCCAGGCGTTGTGCACCGCCGCATATTCGAGCAGCATGCGCCGGCGCGACAGGCTCATCACCGGGCCCAGCGGATACTGGTGCGACGGCGTGACGAAAATAAAGCGCGGCGGATGGCGCAAGTCGCTGGTGCGCAGGCCGATGCCTTCGCCATCGACGGTGATCGGCACCGGCTTGAGGTTCAGGGAATGCAAGATGCTGCGCGTGCCCCAGTAGCACGGGTCCTCGACCCAGGCACGGTCGCCGACATCGGCCAGGAGCTTGGTGGCGAGGTCGATCGATTGATGGATGCCGGTCGTGACCAGGATCTGTTCCGCCGTGCAGTTGACCGAGCGCGCCACCCGCAGATGCTCGGCGATCGCCTCGCGCAGCGGCAGGTAACCGCCGCCGTGGCCATAGGTCAGCATGTCGGCGCGCGAGCGGCGCCAGTACTTGTTCTGCAGCCGGCTCCATACCTTGTTCGGGAACAGCGTGACATCCGGCACGCCGGGCATGAACGCGCCCCATTGCAGATGATGGACGCCCGCGTTCTCCACGATCTGCGCGCCGCGCACCGACAACCCCAGGCTGTCGCCGTCCTTGCCGCGTGCATCGTTATCGTCCACGGCTTCCGGAATCTGGTCAGGCACGGTGTCGGCGATAAACGTGCCGGCGCCGGTGCGCGTCTCCAGATAGCCTTCGGCGACCAGCTGTTCATACGCATACGTGATCGTATTGCGCGACATGCCGAGCTCTCGCGCGAGGTCGCGCGAGCTCGGCAACTGCAGGCCGACCGGCAGCACATGCGCCAGGATCGCTTCGCGGATCACCTGGTAAATCTGGCGATTGACCGGCTTGCCGGCGCTGCGGTCGATGCGCTGCAACAGGAAATCGGAAAGGGTGGCGATACGCAAAGTGGCACCATCGAATAAACAAAAGTGGCTCTGTATTATAGGGCCATAACCCCATTAGTATTTGCCTACCATGATGAATTACGGGAATACGGGGCAAATATGAAAAACGCTGAATTACAACGCCGCAAGGATGCAGCCACGCCACGCGGTGTTGGGGTGATGTGCCAGTTCTACGCCGACCGCGCATCCAATGCCGAGCTGTGGGATGTGGAAAACCGGCGCTACATCGACTTCGCCAGCGGCATCGCCGTCCTGAACACCGGCCATCGCCATCCGAAACTGATGGCGGCCATCGAGGCGCAGATGGCGAAATTCACCCATACCGCCTACCAGATCGTGCCGTATGAAAGCTATGTCACGCTGGCCGAGCGCATCAATCAAATCACGCCGGGCGATCATGCGAAAAAAACCGCCTTGTTCTCGACTGGCGCCGAAGCGGTCGAAAACGCGATCAAGATCGCGCGCGCTGCCACTGGCCGCTCTGCCGTGATCGCCTTCACCGGCGGCTTCCACGGACGCACGATGATGGGCATGGCGCTGACCGGGAAAGTGGTTCCGTACAAGGTCGGCTTCGGCCCGTTCCCCGGTGAGGTGTACCACGCGCCGTTCCCGATCGAGCTGCACGGCGTGACCACCGGTGACGCGCTGGCGGCATTGCAAGGGTTGTTCAAGGCCGATGTCGATCCCCGGCGCGTCGCCGCGATCATCCTGGAACCGGTGCAAGGCGAGGGCGGATTCTATCCGGCGCCGGTCGAGTTCATGCAGGCGTTGCGCGCCTTGTGCGACCAGCACGGTATTCTGCTGATCGCCGATGAGGTCCAGACCGGCTTTGCCCGTACCGGCAAACTGTTCGCCATGGAGCATTACGGCGTGGTGCCGGATCTGATGACGATGGCGAAAAGCCTGGCCGGCGGCATGCCGCTGGCGGGCGTGTGCGGGCGCGCCGAAGTAATGGATGCGCCGGCGCCGGGCGGCCTGGGCGGCACCTATGCCGGCAACCCGCTGGCGGTCGCCTCCGCATTGGCGGTGCTCGAGGTGATCGCCGAAGAACACCTGGTCGAGCGTGCCGCCGTGCTGGGTCAGAAACTGAAGGATCGCTTGAATGAAGCGCGCCGGGCGGTGCCACAGATCGCCGACGTGCGCGGCCTGGGCGCGATGGTGGCGGTCGAATTCCTGAAGCCGGGCACACATGAAGCCGATGCGGACTTCACCAAACAGGTGCAGGCCCGCGCGCTGGAAAAGGGCTTGCTGCTGCTGTCCTGTGGCGTCTATGGCAACGTCATCCGCTTCCTGTTCCCGCTCACGATCACGGATACACTGATGGACGAGGCCTTGAACATCCTGGATGAGGCCCTGCGCGCGGGCTGACTTCCTTTGCGGCGCTTGTATGGCTTAATACCATAGACGCTGGAAAAGTAGCGGAGACACTACGTTGAAACAGACAGATAACGAGACACGCGACACGCTGGTGGAATTTCGCGGCGTCAAAAAAACATACGATGGCGAGCACCTGGTCGTCAAGAATCTCGACCTTTCCATCGAGCGTGGCGAATTCCTGACGCTCCTGGGGCCGTCCGGTTCGGGCAAGACCACTTGCCTCATGATGCTGGCCGGCTTCGAGTTTCCGACCGGCGGCGAGATTCGCCTCGACGGCCAATTGCTGAACAAGGTGCCGCCGCACAAGCGCAACATCGGCATGGTATTCCAGAACTACGCCTTGTTCCCGCACATGACGGTGGCGCAAAACGTCGCCTATCCGCTCTCCGTGCGCGGCATCGAGGCCGGTATCCGCGCCGACAAGGTCAAGCAGGCGCTCGACATGGTGCAGATGGCGAAATTCACGGACCGCTATCCGGCGCAGCTCTCGGGTGGCCAGCAGCAGCGCATCGCGCTGGCACGCGCGCTGGTATTCGAGCCCAAGCTGGTGCTGATGGACGAGCCGCTGGGCGCGCTCGACAAGCAGTTGCGCGAGCACATGCAGCTCGAATTGAAGGCGCTGCATCACCGGCTCGGCGTCACCTTCGTGTATGTCACGCATGACCAGAGCGAGGCGCTCACCATGTCGGACCGCGTCGCGGTGTTCGACCAGGGCGTCATCCAGCAACTGGCCGCGGTCAACCGCCTGTATGAGTATCCGGAAAACCAGTTCGTTGCCAACTTCATCGGAGACAACAATCGTCTGCGCGGCACGGTCGACACGGTCGATGGCAACCGCTGTCGCTTGCGTCTGCCGGACGGCAGCCAACTGCAGGGGCTCAATGTGAGCGGCGCCAAGGTAGGTGACGCAGTCACTGCCTGTATCCGGCCCGAGCGTATCCGTCTGGCGACGGGCGCGGACGTTGGCATGGATGCGCTGCGAGCCACGGTCACCGACATGATTTATTTCGGCGACCATGTGCGCCTGCGTTGTGCATCCGCGAAGCAGGATGACTGTTTCGTCAAGCTGGGTTTGAGCGATGCGGCATTGCCAGGGTTGACCGCAGGCGCGCAAGTAACGCTGGCGATCGATCCGGATCGTCTGCGCGTGTTTCAGTGAATCGAGTTTTTCACCCCTCACCACTACTATAAACAAAGGAGTCAACATGAAGACATTCGTCAAACCTGTGCTGGTTGCCGCCGCGCTGGCGGCCGGTGCCGCGCATGCGGGAGAACTGACCGTCGTCAATTTCGGCGGCGCGAACAGCAATGCGCAGAAATTCGCCTATGTGGAGCCGTTCCAGAAGACGACCGGCAACAAGGTGACGGTGGTGGAATACAACGGTGAAATGGCCAAGGTCAAAGCCATGGTCGAGGCCAAGAAAGTGAGCTGGGACCTGGTGGAAGTCGAGTCCGGCGAAATCGGCCGCGCCTGCGAAGAAGGTTTGCTGGAAAAAATGGACCACGACAAGATCGGCAAGAAGAGCGATTTCATGCCGGCCGCTTATCACGAATGCGGCTTCGGCGCGTTCGTCTGGTCGACCGTGCTGGGCTACAACGCCGACAAGCTGAAGAATCCACCGAAGAGCTGGGCCGATTTCTGGGATGTGAAGAAATTCCCGGGCAAGCGCGGCATGCGCAAGGGTGCGCGCTACAATCTCGAATTCGCCCTGATGGCTGACGGTGTGCCGACCAAGGATGTGTACAAGGTGCTGGAAACCAAGGCCGGCGTCGACCGCGCGTTCAAGAAGCTGGATGAATTGAAGGACAATATCCAGTGGTGGGAGGCCGGCGCGCAGCCGCCGCAATTCCTGGTGGCCGGCGACGTCGCCATGTCGACCGTCTACAACGGCCGCATCGATGCCGCCCAGCGCGAAGGCAAGAATCTCGCGATTGTCTGGGGTGGCGCAATTTATGACCTCGACTACTGGGTGGTTCCGAAGGGCGCGAAGAACAAGGACCTGGCCGAAAAGTTCATCGCCTTTTCCAGCACCCCGGAAGCGCAGCACAACTATGCCTCGAAGATTGCCTACGGTCCGGTCAATGTGAACGCCTTCAAGCGCATGGATCACAAGATGCTGGCGAACCTGCCGACGTCAACCGCCAACGTGAAGGATTCGGTACAGCAGAACCTGAAGTTCTGGACCGACCATGGCGAGGAACTGGAGCAGCGCTTTACCGCCTGGGCGGCGAAGTAATGTAGTGCGGGACGGGCATGCGATGTCCGTCTCCACTCCCCTGTCATTCCCGCGCAGGCGGGAATGATGAACGCAAAGCTGCCTCCTCCCGCCGGATGAGTCGCTCCTTCTTGGTCCGGCGGGCTTTGATGCCGTTCTCGCGGACGGCATCGTTTTGCAAATTCCTGGATACCTCGATATCGACATGAATTCTTCGACCCTCGCCACTGGAATCGACCTGCTGTCCGCCGAGCCTTCCAAGGCGCAGTTGAAGCGCGAACTGCATCGGGCGCAACTGCGCAAGCGCGTGACGGCGATCGGATTGATCGCGCCGTTGATGCTGTTCCTGCTCATCACGTTTGTCGTGCCGATCGCGCTCCTGTTGAAGCGCGCGATTGAAAACCCGGAAGTGGCAACCGCATTGCCGCACACGGTGACCGCGCTGGCGCAATGGGATCGCAAGGATGTGCCGCCCAATGCCGTCTATGCAGCGCTGGCGGCCGATCTGGCCGCGGCAAAAGAGCAGGGTACTGTCGGCGCGTTGGCGCGTCGCATCAATACCGAAATCCCCGGCGCCCGCTCGGTGGTCATGAAAACCGCCCGCGCAATGCCGCCGCAAAGCACCGATGGCAAACCGATGGAAGCCGCCGACATCAAGCGCGCGCTGGTCGAGATCGACGAGCATTGGGGGCAAACCGACTACTGGCAAGTGATCGCAAAGAACGCCTCGCGCTATTCGCCGTATTACCTGCTGGCGGCGATGGATCTGAAGCAAGACAGCAAGGGATCGATCGTGCAGGCCGACGAGGAACAATCCGCCTACCGCCATATCTTCGGCCGTACGTTCATGATCAGCCTGGGCGTGACGCTATGCAGCCTGTTGCTCGGCTACCCGCTCGCGTACTGGCTGTCCACCATGTCGGAGCGGCGCGCCAACCTGTTCATGATCCTGGTCCTGATCCCGTTCTGGACCTCGATCCTGGTGCGCGTGGCCGCCTGGATGGTGCTCCTGCAATCCGAGGGGCTGGTCAACAAGACGCTGATGACGCTGCACATCACGCAAGCGCCACTGGAGCTGATCTTCAACCGCACCGGCACCTATATCTCGATGACGCATATCCTGCTGCCGTTCATGATCCTGCCGCTGTACAGCGTGATGAAGTCGATTCCGCCGACCTATCTGCGCGCCGCCGTATCGCTCGGCAGCCATCCGTTCGCCGCGTTCTGGCGCGTGTATGTGCCGCAGACCTATCCGGGGGTCGGTGCCGGCGCGCTGCTGGTGTTCATACTCGCACTTGGCTACTACATCACGCCGGCGCTCCTGGGCGGCACCAACGAGCAGATGGTCAGCTATTACGTGGCGTACTTCATCAATGTGACGATCAACTGGGGCATGGCCTGTGCGCTGGGTGCGCTGCTGTTTGCCGCGACGCTGGTGCTGTATGGCGTGTATCGGCGCTTCGCCAAAATCGATGTGAGCATGGGGTAAGCAATGAAGACGAAACTGCCGACATTCGCGCCGTACCAGTCGTTCATCGAGCGTCTCTGGTTTTTCACGCTGCGCGGCCTGAACGGGCTGACGCTGTTCTTTTTGATCGTGCCGATCCTGGTGATCGTGCCGCTGTCGTTTTCCGACAGCTCCTTTCTGTCGTATCCGATGCCCGGCGTGTCGCTGCGCTGGTACCAGAACCTGTTCGAATCCGACGAGTGGATGCGCGCCGCACAAAATAGTTTCATCGTCGCGCCCGCCGCCACCATCATTGCGACCGTGCTCGGCACGCTGGCGGCGGTCGGCTTGAACAAGGCCGATTTCCGCGGCAAGGGCATGGTGATGGCGGTGCTGATTTCGCCGATGGTGGTGCCGGTGGTGGTGGTCGGTGTCGGCGTGTATTTCTTCTTTGCACAAATCGGCTTGTCGGAAACCTATACCGGTCTGATTCTGGCGCATGCGGCGCTAGGCGCGCCGTTCGTGGTGACCACCGTGTCCGCGACCTTGCAGGGATTCAACCACAATCTGGTGCGCGCCAGCCTGAGCCTGGGCGCGGGCCCGCTCCGCACGTTTTTCAAGATCACGCTGCCGGTGATCGCGCCGGGCCTGATTTCGGGCGCGCTCTTTGCATTCGCTACTTCCTTTGATGAAGTAGTGATCACGCTATTTGTCGCCGGCCCCGGCCAATCGACGCTGCCGCGCCAGATGTTTGCCGGCATCCGCGAAAACATCAGCCCGACAATCGCGGCGCTGGCGACGATTCTGATCGTGTTTTCCACCGGCCTGTTGCTCGCGCTGGAATGGCTGCGCGGGCGCAACAAGGCAGCGGCCAAATTCTAAGCAACTACTCGAGAGAAAGCATGGATGCCGAAGGGAATCTGGCACAGCGCAAGAAGGGCAACCTATTTCGCAATCTGCACTCGAATGCGGATATTTTTGTGATGCCAAATGCATGGGATGCTGGTAGCGCACGCATGCTTTCCTCGGCTGGTTTTACCGCTATAGCAACAACCAGCGCCGGAATCGCATTTTCGCTCGGATTGCCGGACTATGCAGGGCGTGTAAGCCGTATGCAGATGATGGATTGTATTCATCGCATTGCCACAGCGGTGAATACGCCGGTAAATGCGGATCTAGAGGCGGGGTACGGCAACGCTCCCGAGGATGTCGCCGAGACCATTCGGCTATCTATCCAGGCGGGCATTGTAGGCGGAAACATTGAGGACTACACAGGCAATGCGAATGTCCCGTTGTTTGATGAGCGCTTGGCGGTCGAGCGCATCCGGGCAGCGCGTGAGGCGGCCGATTCCACCGAAATACCGTTTACGGTGACCGCCCGTACCGATTGCTATCTGGCCGCTCTGCCGGACGCATTCGCAAAAGCGGTACATCGTTCCAATCTGTATCGCGAAGCGGGAGCCGATTGCCTGTTTGTACCCGGGGTTAAGGATCTCGCGACGATTGCGGCGCTCGTGCGCGAGATAGATGGACCGCTTACTGTCGTGATGGGTCTATCCGGCACATCGTTTAACGTTGCGGACCTGAAGGCAATTGGTGTGAAGCGGATCAGCATCGGCGGCAGCCTGGCACGTGCCGCATTTGCGCTGATCCGCGGCGCGGCGCAAGAGATGCGGGAGCGCGGCAGCTTCAGTTTTTCCGAGCAGCAGATTCCGGATGGCGAATTGTGCAATTTCTTCGCCGCATTCGAAACCGGTGCTTAACTCGTAACTACTTGCAATGGTTCTTTGACCGGCAAGTCAACTCATCGGAGTATTCTCATGTTCCAATTGAAAGACCCCTCGCTGCTCAGGCAGCAAGCCTATCTCAATGGCCAATGGTGCAACGCCGACAATGGCGAGACCTTCCCTGTCACTAATCCCGCCACCGGCGAAGTGATCGGCAGCGTGCCGAACATGGGCGCGGCCGAGGCGCGGCGCGCGATCGTCGCTGCCAACGAGGCATGGCGCGGCTGGCGCGCCAAGACCGCGAAGGAGCGTAGCGCGGTATTGCGCAAGTGGAACGACTTGATGCTCGCCAATGCCGACGACCTGGCCCTGATCATGACAACCGAGCAGGGCAAGCCGCTGGCTGAAGCCAAGGGCGAAATCGCCTATGCCGCCTCGTTCATCGAATGGTTCGCCGAGGAAGCCAAGCGTGTCAGCGGCGATACGCTGGCCTCGCCCTGGCCGGATCGCCGGCTGGTGGTGGTGAAAGAGCCGATCGGTGTGTGCGCGGCGATCACGCCGTGGAACTTTCCGGCGGCGATGATCACGCGCAAGGTCGGCCCGGCGCTGGCTGCCGGCTGCCCGATGGTGGTCAAGCCGGCCGAAGCCACGCCGTATTCGGCGCTGGCGCTGGCGGTGCTGGCCGAGCGCGCCGGTGTGCCGGCCGGCGTTTTCAGCGTGATTACCGGCGATGCGCGCGCCATCGGCGGCGAGATGACCTCGAATCCCACCGTGCGCAAGCTCTCCTTTACCGGCTCGACCGAAGTCGGGCGCCTGTTGATGCAGCAGAGCGCATCGACGGTGAAGAAGCTGTCGCTGGAACTGGGCGGCAACGCGCCGTTCATCGTGTTCGACGATGCGGATCTGGATGCGGCGGTGGAAGGCGCAATCGTCTCGAAATACCGCAATGCCGGCCAAACCTGCGTGTGCGCCAACCGCCTCTATGTGCAGGATGGCGTGTACGATGCCTTCGCCGACAAGCTGGTCGCCGCCGTGAAAAAGCTGAAGGTCGGCAACGGCGCCGAACCGGGCGTCACGCAAGGCCCGCTGATCGATGCCGATGCGATTGCCAAAGTGGAGCAGCATGTGGCCGACGCCGTCGACAAGGGCGGCCGGGTGCTGACCGGCGGCAAGCGCCATGCGTTGGGCCACACCTTCTTCGAGCCGACCGTGATCGTCAACGTGACGCCGGCCATGCGCGTGGCGAAGGAAGAAACCTTCGGGCCTCTGGCGCCGCTATTTCGTTTCAAGACGGACGAGGAAGCGATTGCCGCCGCCAACGATACCGAATTCGGCCTGGCCAGCTACTTCTATTCGCGCGATATCGGCCGCATCTGGCGTGTCGCCGAAGGACTGGAAAGCGGCATGGTCGGCATCAATACCGGCCTGATCTCGAACGAGATCGCACCATTCGGCGGCGTCAAGCAATCGGGTCTCGGGCGCGAGGGATCGAAATACGGAATGGACGATTACCTGGTCATCAAGTATTTGTGCATGGGCGGGATTTGAGGCGGCGGCAGTGTTTGCCTGGGCAGGATGACGCTAAAGGCCCTGTTGGCCGCTGCGCGTGACTCTCTGCGCGGTTTTTTCTGAACCGAACCCGGCTTTCGCTTCCTCGGCACGGAATCGCCGGCCTGACTCATGAAATATCCGGGCTAGGCCGTTGCCCGGAAACCAACCTGCAGCAATTGACATGCATATGGCGCGAATGAATCAATCGTCATCCTGATCATGGGCGTATGCCTGTGTTGATATGCCGGGTCGGCTGGTGACGTTACCGTCTGACGGTGCGCTTTGCCACTGCAGCCACCAGAAGCCCAGTACCGCCACCAGCATCAGCACGGCCACGCTGCGCCAGGCGTAACGAATGCCTTCTTCCGGTGAGCCGGGCTTGCGTCCACTGATCATCGCACCCACCAGGTTCTCGTGATGCAGCCAACTGCTCACTATCACGCCGGCGATGTGGATGCCGACGATGATCAGCATCACGTTTGCCGCCGCCTCATGCGCTTCTTCCAGCCATTCGCCTGCCATGTCGTTATAGGCGCCCCAGCCCGAGGCGGCGACGGCTAGCGTCAGCCCCAGCAGCATCACGATGGCGAGTGCGCCGGCCGGATTATGGCCGGTATGGTGCTCAGGCTGATTGCGCAGCAACGTGCCGAGATAGCGTGCTATCGCCTTGGGGCCGCGCACGAAGGAAGAAAAACGTGCATAACGGGGACCTATCAGGCCCCAGAGAATACGAAAGCCGACCAGGCCCGCCATGGTATAGCCCAGCGTCACATGCAGCAGCCGCCAGCGTTCGCTTTCGGCGGTCAGATACGCGCCAGCGAAGCTGAACACCATCAGCCAGTGAAAGACACGAACCGGAGCATCCCACACGAGAATTCGGCGGCTCTCTGGTCGATGCTCGCGTGTTTCAGCGCGGGATTCGGACATCGTGCTCATTAAAATCTCCTCGGTCGGCCCGGACATGACAGGCAATACAGTTGGATGCGTTCTTGACTGCCGGCCGTTTCCACGTGGCAGCCGGGACCTCGTCATGTTTGCGGATGAACCATGCCGAGCGCGTAATACGGTCTTCCGGCGGTTCCTCGCGAACGCGTTTGTAAGTGCCGGCATTGATGTCGAGCCAGGCCGCAAGCTGCTTTACCGTTGCCGGATCCAGTGACGCATCCGTTCCATAGTGATGCGGCAGGTTGTTGATCAAGCGCGCCCAGGAGGCGGCTGGAAGCATGCCGGGCGGATAGGCCACGTGACAAGCTGCACATTCCTGCTGGTACTTGGGTAATAGCGGCACTTGTGCAGCGCGGCGGCCGTCGTCAGCCATGACTGACTGGGTAATGCAGAGGACGGCGCCCAAGCCGAAAAAAACCTGTCGGGCACGGGGGCGAAATCGAAATGGCATGGTTGGTTCTCCATATGGAATAAATGCAGCGCGAGCGGTCAAGGCTTGAGCGTCAGCAGCCAGCTCAGCACATCCGCCTTCTCAGCAGCAGTGCATTCGCGGCCGACAACATCGTTGCAGTTGCGGCGAAACCATTTTTCGCTTTTGGTCGCGTCGGTGAAACGTTCGGGATTGAAGGCTGGTGCCAAGGCGCCGATGGACTTGCCAGTCGATGCATGCTTGCCGCCTTGAGTGGGAACGACACCATGGCATGAGGAGCAACTCCATTCATGGCCGTGGCGGGTGGTGAAAAATTGCTGGCCGCGGGCAGGCGTAGCGGGTGAGCCGGCCTGGGCGGTGTAGCCGGAGAGCAATTCCCCTGGCGTGGTCGCCTGGCCGGCAAATGCGACAAGAGCGCTGGACAAGCCCAAGGCGACAGCGATGATGCGAAGCGAGGATCGGCGCAGGAAAGATGAGGGCATGACAACTCCTTTGTCTCAGAGTTTGCATGATGTCGCCCGAATCTTAAGGTTATCTTAAGCCCCTGTTCCTGTGGTGCCTGCCGCGTATTTGGCAGCATTTGCCTTCGCGCTCCCCCGGAAGCGGCGGGCAAGGCGACGTATTCCTATCGTTTGCAATTGAGCTTTCGGCCTCATGACGGCTATCTGGGCGATGTTCGCGCCATCACCAAGCCGACGCGGATCCTCATTGGCGCAAACGATGAATTGTTCATCGCCGATCAATACGCGCGGCTGCTTGAACCGATTCAACCGAAATTGCGCGTCAAGGTGCTGCCGGAAATCTCTCATATCGGCATTGTGGTGCAGCCTGTTGCCCTGGCAGCGATTGTCGCCGAATCTTGATTTACGTCACTTGTTCTTTTCCATTACCGGAAAAAACAGGACAATGAGAGGGGGAACGGTGCGCGCCACGCCCTACCGTATTCGCGATAATGCATTTATGCTACGTTCCCTCGCGTTGCATCGCGAAATTCGATCGCAGGGTCGACTCTTCGGAACAATCATGAATTTGTCATTTAATTTGTTGGCCCGTATCACGTTGTTTGCCGTGGCACTGTTCCTGGCCTCGTCCGTCTGGGTCGCGCTGCAAATGAAAAGTCGCGTCCAGGACGACATCGTGCGGATCGGACCGGTAGTGCAGAAGTTGCTCGCCCGGGACGCGCGAGCCGGGCCGGCGCCCTTCGATCGCTCGCTGGAAGGTTACCGGCTGGATAATCTGACGCAAGCCGGTGCTTTCGGCCCGTTTTGCATCACTCTTCACGATCTGACGGATCGCTTGGCGCTTCACGAGTGTTTCGGCGAGTCGGTCGGAGCGCCGAAGTGGCTTGCCGCGCTGATGCAACGCCTGCTCGACGATCTGCCTGTCTATCGCGGGGGGCTCGATGATGCACCCGGCCGGCACGTCGGCGAAGTGGTGGTGTCGCCGTACGTGGCGAGCGCCGCTGCGGAGCTTTGGCGACAGCTACGGATTCTCCTTGCGGTTGCTGGCGGCATCCTGTTCCTCAACGTGCTGGTCTACCTGCCGGTGCGGCGTGCGCTGCACCCGACCGATACCATTCTCGCCGCTTTGGCGCGACTCGAAGCGGGCAACCTGTCGGTGCGTCTGCCGCACTTCGAGCTGATTGAACTCGAGCGCATTAGCCGCGTGTTCAACCACATGGCGGAAAGCCTGGAAAAACATCGCCATGCCCAGCACCTGCTCAGTGAAAAGCTCCTCTCGGTGCGCGAAGAGGAAAGGCGCCATCTGGCTCACGAACTGCACGACGAATTCGGCCAGTGTCTGGTCTCGATCCGCGCCGAGACCACCTACGCCAAGGAGGTGGCCCGCGAAGAGGCGCCGTCAATCGTTCCCTGCGCCGACTCGGTGCTCCGCACGACGGCGCGGATGATGTCTGTACTACAGGACATCGTGCATCGCTTGCGCCCGGTCGGTCTCGACGAATTCGGCCTGGAGGTGACGCTCCATAGTTTGGTGGAGGGTTGGAATACAACGCTACGCGGACGGTGTCGGATCGATTTCGAACGGACGGGTTCTCTGGACGATCTGCCCGACAACGTCAATGTTACCGTCTGCCGCCTGGTGCAGGAGAGTCTCACCAACGCCGTCAAACATGGCCAGGCGACGCGCATCGAGATTCGCATAGGACGCCTGGCCGACGGCGGGCTTGAACTGAGCATTGAGGATAATGGCAAGGAACGCAGTGAAGCGCCGTTCGAGGCCGGCTGCGGCCTTATTGGCATGCATGAACGGGTCGATGCGCTAGGCGGTGTCTTCTCATGCGGTGCCCGCCCCGGCGCCGGGTTCGGCGTCCGCGCCACGCTGCCGGGCACGGCTGTTCCCGGCGTCGCGCAGCTTGCCGGTGTCGACGCATGATTCGCCTGCTCCTGGTCGATGATCACGCCGTGGTCCGCGAAGGCTACCGTCGCCTGCTCGAGCGTCGCGCTGACCTGACCATTGTCGGGGAAGCGGCCAGCGGCGCCGAGGCCTGCACTCTGCAACGCGAGCTTAAGCCGGATGTGGTGATTGTCGATCTGGTCCTGCCCGACATCAGCGGCATCGAGGTGATCCGGCGGCTGGCCCAGCGCCAGGCGAACTGCCGCATGCTGGCCTTCACCATGCACTGCAACCCGCTCTTTGCCAGCCAGGCCTTGAAAGCCGGCGCACTCGGTTTCGTTACCAAGAGCAGCGCCCCCGAAGTGCTGATCGATGCCGTCTACAAGGTCGCCTGCAACGAACGTGTGCTGAGTCCGGATATTGCACCCGAACTGGCACTGACACTCCTCGACGGCACCGGCGAAGATCTCATCCAAGGCTTGACGTCGCGCGAGTTCGAGGTGCTGCGCCTGCTCGTGCATGGTTGTAACAGTGAGGAAATTGGCGCCCGCCTTCACATCAGCCCGAAGACCGCCCACAACATCCACTACCAGATCAAGGCCAAGCTGGGCGCACGGAACGACTTTGATCTGATGCGCATCGCGCTGCGCATGAAGCTTGCCGATGTCGGTGAATGAACCGAGCAATTGCCACCTCGATGCGTTCCTTTTAAACCAGCAAGTCATTGTCCTAATCCAGTAACCACTTCTCCTGTCCCACAAGCATCGTCACTAGGTTAAAACTACCACTTACATTAAGATACCGCTATTGCGGTGCAACAAAAAGAGGTAACTTTGACTTCCAACGCATCAAAAAGCAGCATTGCTGCGCTAACCGTCGCCGCCATTGGCATCGTCTATGGTGACATTGGTACCAGCCCGCTGTATACCCTGAAGGAAGTATTCTCGAAAGAGCACAGGCTTCCCCTTAACGAAGCCAACCTTCTCGGTGTCATATCGCTAATCCTCTGGGGACTGACGCTGGTCGTCTCCGTGAAGTATGTGAGCCTTATCCTTCGTGCAGATAACCGTGGTGAAGGTGGGATCATGGCCCTTGTCGCGCTTGCACTGGCATCAGTTACTGCCAAGTCGCGTTGGTATAACCCGCTCGCGCTTGTGGGACTTGTGGGTGCGGCACTCTTTTTCGGTGACGGTGTCATTACGCCTGCTATTTCAGTGCTCTCCGCAATTGAAGGGCTGGAGGTTGCCACTCCAGCGCTGAAACCCTATGTGGTGCCCCTGACCGTCACGGTATTGGTTGCTCTGTATGCGGTTCAGAAGCAAGGGACTGCCGGCATCGGAAAGTGGTTCGGACCCATCGTGCTCGTCTGGTTCACGACGCTTGCGGCGATGGGCATTGTCAATATCGTTGCCAACCCGCAGGTTCTTGCGGCGATCAACCCGGCCTACGCCGTTCGGTTCCTCGTGCAAAACGGCTGGCTGGCGTTCTTGGCACTTGGCGCAGTCGTGCTCGCTTTTACGGGCGCAGAGGCGCTGTACGCCGATATGGGGCACTTCGGCAAGACGCCGATTCGGGTCGCCTGGTTTACGATTGTATTTCCCGGTCTTGCGCTGAACTACCTTGGGCAAGGGGCACTGCTGCTCTCCAATCCGGAAGCGGTGTCCAATCCTTTCTATCAGCAACTGGGCCCATGGAGCGTCTATCCGCTCGTCGCGCTATCGACAATAGCGACCGTCATTGCATCGCAAGCCACTATCTCCGGCACCTTTTCCATCACCCAGCAGGCCATTGCGCTCGGCTACCTGCCGCGCATGCGCATCGTATACACATCTGAAAGGGAAATGGGGCAGATCTACGTTCCCTTCGTCAACTGGCTGCAGTTGATTGCGGTTGTCCTGGCGGTCGTCGGGTTTGCGTCGTCATCGAACCTCGCATCGGCGTATGGCATTGCGGTCACTGCCACCATGCTCATGACGACGATTCTGACTTTCTTTGTCGTCCGTTACGGCTGGAAGTACAGCCCGTTCATCGCCTGGCCGGTGACGGGCTTCTTTCTTGCCATCGATCTCGCATTCTTTTCGGCCAATACACTGAAGATTCTGCACGGTGGCTGGTTTCCCTTGGTATTGGGCGCGGTCACCATGCTCGTGATGGTGACGTGGAAGGAAGGCAGGCATCTGGTTTATGAGAACCTGCAGCGTCACATTGTTCCGCTTAATGACTTTCTCCAGTCTCTTTTTATCGGTGTACCAACCCGCGTGGAGGGCACAGCCGTGTTCTTCCGCGCTGAAGGCGATGGCGTGCCGCATGCGATGCTCCATAACCTCCTGCATAACAAGATCCTGCACGAGCGCACCGTATTTCTGACGGTAAAGAACGAGGACATTCCTCGCGTGCCATTCTCCCACCGGGTGCAGGTCGAAGATCTCGGGCATGACTGCTATCAGGTGAATATCCATTACGGGTTCATGGATGAACGCGACATTCCTCAGGCGCTTGGCCAGTGTAAGGAGATGGGCCTCGATTTCGAACCAATGGCGACGTCTTACTTCATCGCCCGGCAGAATGTCATCCCCCGAATCGGCAGTGGCATGGCCATGTGGAGGGAAGCATTGTTCGCAGCGATGTCGCGCAATGCGCGGGATGCAGCAGACTACTACCGGGTGCCGGCCAACAGAGTCATCGAACTTGGAACACAAGTTGAGATATAGCGATAGGAACGATTGAATGCATCATGCACCGGCGATGCTTCAAGTCGCTTGCAGTTGCAGGCCGTTCGTCGCTTGCCAATTCCCGGCCTTGTCCACAACCAGCACATCCACGTGCCATTCCCGCGCCAGACGTAGCGCACCGTCGCGGCCGGCGACGAACATGACCTTGGTCAAGGCATCAGCCAGTGCGCAATCGGGCGCGGCGACAGTCACGCTGGAAAGTTCGGTTGGCGAATAGCCGGTATGCGGGTCGAAAATATGATGGTAGCGCCGATCCTGGCTGAAATGACATTCATTGTCGGCGGAAGTGGCGATGCTGCGGCCGTCCATGGCGAGGCGGGCAATGAGCGCCTGTTCTTCGCGCGGATTGGCGATCCCCAGCAGCCAGGGACGTTCCTGTCCGGGGCGGCCGAGCGCCGTCCATTCTCCGGTATTGATCAACGCCTGGCCAATGTCATGGGCCTGCAGTCGGGCCCGTACCAGATCCGCGGCGAAGCCCTGGGCGATGCCGTTCAACGTGACGCCCATACCGGGCCGTCGCAGGCGAATCTCGCTGCTCGATATTTCCAGTCCCTGCCAGCCCACGCTGGCCCGCGCCCGCGCTACGGCAGCGGGCGACGGCAAGGCCCCCCGGCGTTGTGCAGTTTCAAATATTGTCCACAGAGGTTGCACGGTCACATCGAATGCCCCTTGACTGCGGTCGGAGACGGTTCGCGCAAGTTGGAAAATGGCGACCAGATCCGGGTGAGGAGAACGCAACACTCCGTCACGATTCAGACGGCTGATGGCACTGTCAGGGTTAAACAGGCTCATGTGGGCTTCGACATGACGGATAGTGTCGACCGCCGCGTCCAGCGCTCGCTCGGCCTGTCGTGCTTCGGTGTGTGCCACACGCAGCGACAGCACTGTCCCAAACCCTGTCAGGCTGCGATCCCGCCAGTGAAGTTCAGCACCATCATGGGACGCATCGCCAGATGCATGAGCGCCCGCCAGCCAGCCGACGCTTCCGAGTGCTCCCAGCCCCAACGATGTTTTCAAGAAAACGCGGCGTTTCATCAGGCTTCTCCTTTGATCGGTTCCGGAACGTCACCATGCGGCACGATAGGGATGTGAATCTGGTGATGCGATTTGCGCTCCCTGATGATCAGGGGAACGCAAAGCTGGTCATTCTGGTGGATCGCAACACAATCGAGGCATTGGAAACATTCATCGTAGTCGATGTCGCCATGCTTCCTGATCGCCTGATAACTGCAGTCGCTTCGGCATCTCTGGCACGGTTGCCCGCATTCGACGCGCCGTGCTATCCAGTCAAAGCGACGCAAACGTCCCAGCAGTGCCATGCCGGCGCCGAGTGGGCACAGATAGCGGCAGTAACTCTTGTAGACAAAGGCACTCAGCACGACCAGGCCGCCGGCCCACAACACGAAGGGCCAGGCCCGGTCGAAGATCAGAGTGATGCTGGTCTTGAAAGGTTCGACTTCCACCAGGCGATCCGTCCAGGGCACGGAAAAACAGGCGGTGGCCAGGATGGCGGCCAATACGACGTACTTGACCCGCTTGAGCCGTCTATCGACGCGATCGGATAGCCGAACCTGCCGGACCCCCAGACGCCCGGCCAACTTGCTCACCAGTTCCTGGAGCGCGCCGAAAGGGCAGAGCCAGCCACAGAAGGTGCCGCGGCCCCACAGGAAAAAGGTGACGATCACGAAGCCCCACAGCAGCACTGTCATCGGGTCGTAGAGGAAGAAACCGAGGTTGCGGCCGGCGATCACGGCTTGCAACAGTGCCGTGATGTTCACGATGGATAACTGGCCTTGCGCGTACCAGCCAATGAAACCAAGGGTGAACAACAGGTAGCCGGTGCGGAAATAAGCCAGGCGCCGCCGGCTGGAGGACAGCCATGCCTGGTTTCGCAAGGCCCATGCCAGGATGGCGAGCCCAAGGAGCAGCACGGTCAGTTCCCCGATGCGCCCGGTCCAGATCGAATGCCAGGTTTTATTGTCGGCGCTTGCTGCCTCGAAATATTTTCCGGGTAGCTGGGAACCGAAGGTAAAGTCCTTGCTTACGCGTTCGGGATAAAACTGGCCTTTGCTGCGCGTGACATGCATTTCGAAATCCAGGGCCCGGGCTGGATCCAGGCCAGACGGGCCGATCACGCGAAACACCCGCCATTGGGCCGCTTGTAGTTGTGCCGGCAGCTTCATGCGGGCGTCGAGATCGAGATCGCGGATCTCCAGCGGCAAGCTCTGCTGGTGCAGGGTCAGACGATCCGGGATTGCGCCACGGACGAAGTCGTCGCCAAACAGGGAATAGCGGCCGGAGCCGATCAGCAACAAGGCATGGTCCCCTGGCTCCAGGCGCCGCTGAAGCGATTGCCAACCGTCCGGTGTCAGGAGGTTGCGCCCCACCGTCGGCACATTCAGGTAGGCGAAATACAAGTCGATGAAGCGATCATCCGGGGCCCGTACCGCCTCGACATCCAGGCCTTCCCCCAGCGTCCCCATGAATGCCTGATCAATGTCCCGATTCCTGAATGTTTTTTTTGTAATGAGGCCAGCGTTTACCAAGGCGTCCCAATCCATCGGCGCAAACACATCGGGCCTGATGCGCGCCACCAAATCGGGGTCGCGACCTTCCGCATAGCCTAGTTTGGCCCGCGCCACCTTGAGTGACGCCGACAAAAGAGTCTGGTTCAGGATGCGCACCGATGCAGTGGCTTTCGCTACGCCATCGATGAAGACGTTGGCGCTGCCGACTTTACTGCTGCTGTTCATGTTGGAGCCGATCTTGATATTCTGCGTCAGGGACACGCCTTTGTACTGGTCCACGAAATGCAACATCGGCCCTTCGCCCAAACCGTCCACAAACACCGGCTCGTGCTGCGACAGAACCTTGACGTCCATGAATTCGCCTTTGGCGCTGAGCATCACCAGTAAATTGAACGGCGTTCCGGCAAAACCGGGAATGGGCGCCAGGTCGACCGATTCGAAGACATAGGCGATGATGGGCGTCGTGGTTCCATCCTGCTTCAAAATCGGCCAGACAGGAAGGTCGCGCTCCTTCTCGCCGACGATCAGGGGCGACGGAAACGCCTTCACCATCGATTCCCGGGTCATCACGCCGGCATCAGCCGGTGCCGCAACCCATTGCGTAACAAGAAAGAGTGCGATGGCCAGCAGATGAATCAGTGAGATTCTCACGGGTGGCGTCGTAAATGCCGCCGCTTGGCGAGATGGCAGTCGGGTGCGCTGCATCGCACCAGGGATGAAGCATTGCATCATGCATTCCTCAAGAACATTTGTTACAGGGAGCGCTGCGGCGCAATTTACTGGGCAGCTTTAGGCAGGTTATCGAGGCCTGCACGGTAGATTTCCGCAATCAATTTTTGGTGGCTGTCGTAGCGGGCAGGCCGGTAATGGGGGTAAAAGCGAAAAGAAAGCCGACTGACAAACGCATGGTGAATCTTCCTGTTTGATTTGGAGAAGCCATATTAAACAGTTTTGAATGCGCATTGTGGCCGGATTTGGCAGACAGGCAACGTTACCGGCAAAGGCGGGCAAATTGCCCGACATTCATGACTACTGTCGTGAGGAATCGGGGCGGCGAGGGCGCCCGCATCGCAACCTCCTGATATGGCGCAGAGCCACGGCCGATTTCGAGCAGGCTGACAGGTGCGGAAACAGGAAAGCTTGCATCAATGGCTTCGGTCTGGAATGCTTCCAGGGCCCGAGAAGACCTTGCGCGTGGCAAGAACCGCAACAAATCGAGAATCTGCGCGTGTCGAGTACATGTTCGCGGTGGTCAAGCGGTTGCGGCCGGCAAGCCCCTGCCACTCTCGAACGGCTTGCCGGTCAATAGGGTCACACCTCAGTCTGCTGGGTGGTTTCCAGCGCGTCGGTGACTTCAACTCCGAGGTGCCGTGCTTTCGAGCCTGGTATGGCCGAGTAGCCGGACACCCCCCCGATCTCACTTATTGCTTCCTGATGTGTCAGTGTCGCCCGGACCGCTTTTGGAAGTGCCACCGGAACTGCCGCTTGCGGTGCCAGTCGAGATTGCGGCAAGCGCCTGCTTGAGCATGTCGGCCTGCGGGTTTTTCACCTTGCCGCTGATGACATCGTTTGCAGCCACGGTCTGATGATAGTAAGCCGTCGTTTCATTCTGGTTGAATCGGATGTCGTTGACGCCGAGGGTAGCCACATTGCCAAACAGGCCCTTGGTGCCGGCCCAAGCGACGACATCGCCTGTGCCGACCGATCCTTGCGCTATCTTCGCCCAATTAACAACCGTCAGCCCGGCATCGGCACTGAGCGCGAAATTGTTTTTCTGCATGAATTTGTTCACCGCCTTGTCATTGTTCAGTACCATGGCGATTGGGCCGCCCTCGGCGCCGGCCTGCACGCCGACGCTGATGCCGCCGATGTTATAGAAGGCGGGATCGCTCCATGTACCGTCGTCGCGCTTGACCAGCAGTACGCCTGCGCCGCCGCTACCGCCGATGCCCACTGCGGCACGCCCGTAAGTCGGCACGATAAAGACGCCTTTGGCCTGTTGCAGAAGGTCGTTCATGCGCGGCTCGGATTCCATCCTGTGCACAACTGCAACCGCGTCGGTGACATGCTTTGCGGCAGCCGACTCCCGCTTGCTGGTCGGCGCATTGGCAGAGGTTTGTGTGTCGGAACTGCCACTTGTGCTGGTCGATTGTGCTGCTGCAAGGCCGCTTAGCGCTGTCATTGCAATTATGCAAGCTATAACAATTCCTCGCATTTTGTACATTTCCGTAATCATTTTCAGCTTCCTTTCATGGAGATTTCCGGCCATGCGCGAGGTACGCATGCGGTCATCGTATCAAGGGGTGCCACGATGCAGATACATCGCCCTCCTTTTCAAGATAACGCGTTCTCAATGCCGCAATTGGATTTAGGCTGGGAAGTTTTGATCTTGGTCAGGCGTCGGAAACGGGGATGATTGCAACGCGTTGCCGCGTAGATGGCTGCGCGTCCCACTTTATTCAAATTGGATGATGCGTGAGTAAACAAAATACAATGTTCGAAGTCACAGCCCGCTTCCATTGCCTTGTTGCAGCATCAAGAAACGCTCTCCCGCTGTCAAATACCTGCGGTGTGCCTTTGCCCTATCACGGTTTGGCTCACCCGCACCACCGATACAGGCGCCGAGCGGAAATGTTCACTCCAGGATCAAAGGCTGTGCCCAGCCATCAAGGCAGTCAGGTCAGTCCGCATCCCAAATCGGCTTTCCTCCGAACCGTTCGACCAAAAAATCCAGCATGGTCCGCAGTGAAGCGGGAAGATGTTTTCGAGACAGGTAGACGCACCAAATGGTGAGCTCGGGAGGAGACCACGCAGGAAGCAGCTTGAGCAATTGCCCGCTTTGAATCAGGGGGCCGACCAGATAGGTCGCTGGAGCGCCACGCCTACCCCGGCCAATGTGGCCTGCGTCAGAACGGTCGCCTCATTGGCGCTCAGATTTCCGCTTGCCGGGACACTGACCTGTTCGCTTCCGCAAACGAAACGCCATTCCCCCTTGCCAAAGTTCGAATAGGTCAAACAGTTGTGCCGGGAAAGTGGTGGGATGGCTGGTCAAGCATAAGGGCATTGAGCCGCACGCCCCCGTCCGGGATAAGAGCGAGCGCAACGATGGAACCTTTATCACGAGTGCGTTCATCTGGGACGAGCAGGCCAATGAATATCACTGCCCCGGTTGATGATGCTGACCATTACATGCCACTTACAATTGCTTACGTTTGAAACACGGCAATAAAGCCTGTAGTGCCAGCTCGTACGTTATAACGCTTGTAAGTCATTTATGGATTTTGGAAAGAACTGACATGGACCTCAAGCACACAACGAAACGTATTCACCCCTTGGTCGCCGGCGCTGCCACCTCTGTCATGCTGGTTAGCCTGGTGGGAACTGCCGCCATCATCGGAATTCTGCCGTCCTCACACGGCAGCGCGGCTCCGACCTCGAGCACGCCGGCGCTGCAAGCGGCAGCACCGGCCGGATTTGCGCAAAACCCGGCATTGGCTTCCGGCGCCAACGCGCCAGTCGCCACTGCGCCCGCCGAATATCGTGCGACGCAACCGGTCGCTCATCACCACCACGTACAACACACGGTCACCGCACAAGCGCAGCCGGTGGAGTATGCTTCGCCCCGACCAGCTCCGGTGTACCAGCAACCTGCGGCGGTGGCCCAGAACAGCCCGGTCGGGATTGGCGTGGGCGCAGTGATTGGTGGTCTCCTGGGGCACCAGGTGGGCGGCGGCAATGGCCGCACGCTGGCGACTATTGCTGGCGCAGTCGGCGGTGGTTATGTCGGCAACGAGATAGCCAAGCGCAACCAGTAAACAGCAGGCCCAACCATTATGACAAGCAAACTTTTCGCCGGCGTTTTTATCCTCGCATTACCCATTGCCGCCTTTGCGACCGAATACCGGACTGTCGAGCGTCCGCGCCAGGAGTGCTGGAATGAGCAGGTGCCGGTACAAGCCGCAGGCCAAGGCTACGGTGGTGCAATCGTGGGTGGCCTGGCTGGTGGCATCCTCGGGAACCAGGTCGGCAAGGGCAATGGTCGGACCATTGCGACTGCTGTGGGCGCCATGACCGGTGCCGTGGTCGGTGACCGGATGTCCTCCAATGGCACGTCATACCAGACCGTACGACGGTGCCGCACCGTCTATGACCAGGTGCAGGAACCGGTCGTGCGAGAACGCATTCAGATGTTCGTGCAACCGGCCCCCGTCATTGAACAGCGCGTGTACTACGTCGAACAGGAAGAGCTGCGCTATCGCGAGCATGATAATCGTGGCTGGCACCGCCATCATCATCATCGTCACCACGATGACGATGACGATTAAATGCGCCTGGCAAGAAGCGACGGCCTGATAGGGCCGCGCTTTTTACCCGGCCGGGTTTCCCCTTTCGCCGGTCTTGATGGCACACCCTCGAAATCACCGACGAACTTTATTCTGGTCCGACAGACTTTATTGTTGTTAATTACAGACTGCCCCGTAAGTTTGTTATGTTATAAATTTGGCATTTGTAGCTCAGGCATGTTACCTTGCGTGGTTTGTCGGTTCTGTTAAACCTGTGTATTGATACAGGCATTCGGCGAGAAGCCAATGGTTATGCGGGCTGCCGGCTAGTCAGCCCAGGTTGTTAAACGACAGACGCCCATGTTAACCAAGCGTTTTGCGATTTATAACAAGTTAGGTGCCATCGAGATGTCGAGCTTCCCCGTCGCTTCTAAAGCTAGCCGATCTATCGGCGCAATGTTTCTGTTCGCCTTTGGCGGTGCCTGGCTGGCACTGTGGGCTTACGCTGACTTTCGCTCGCCTTGGCTGCCGATTGCAGCAATAGCGCTGGCAACGGCAATGCTCTTCGGCTATGCGTCCAGGGTCTATCAGCGCAACAAGCCGGCCCTAGCTGCCTTGAAGGGTACGCCGCAACAAAGGCGCAAGTCCAAGTGGTTCAACATCATCAACGCAGCTCAGTGGAGCGCCATCTTTGTATTGGGGAACGTCCTGTCCCGTTTCGGGCTCAGCCAATACATCATCCCGATGATCATCGGCGTTATTGGCCTGCACTTCCTTCCACTGGCCACTCTCTTTTCGTATCGGCCGCACTACCTTACGGGTGCGCTTCTCATCACTTGGCCATTGTTGTACGCGCCTATGCACGGCCCGGAAAGCAACCTAGGGCCTCTTGGGGCAGGCATCGTTCTGTGGTGTAGCGCCGCATGGGCGATCTGGCCCAAAGGAGCGCGTGAAAATGGCACCTAACCCCTCCATCGAGCGGACACCTTACAGCCAGCTGCGCTGGCTTCCAGGTGCCGCTCATGTCGAACGTTGAATGTCTGCTTTTCGCCTTGCGGACTGGCAGCAAAGGGTCGAGACCGTGTGAAAACACGAAAATCGAGAGCGGCGACCACAACTTACCGTGGCCCCGCCTCCTTCTTTTCCCTTATATCGTGCTGGCTTAGCGGCAAAACTACGTTTTCACACAGCCTCGGTCGATTGGAGCCTGAGAGTTAAATTTGATGTACGGCTGCTTTCTCGAGCATGGCTGGCGGTGAAGATCTGCACCGTAGTGATTTCAGCATGCTTGCCACGGTCATTCGGTTTTGAAGTTGTCTTTTTTAAATGACATGATCCGGTATCACTCCCGGCTCATTTTGTTCGCTGCATAATCAACCCGCCCGACGCATCCTGGGTGATCGTAGTGTATCGCCGTCCTTCCACCCCAGTTGGGCGAGCAAATCATCCGGCAATTCAGGAATGCAATCCCCAGTGTCGTCGCCGGCATCCTGCATCTTTGCATACCAGCGCTGCCGCGATGGGGGCAAATGCTGCAACAGGGTCGCCAGCAACACATCCTCGTTCTCGGGCAGCGTTAGCCACACTGCACAGCAGCCATCGGAGTAGTCGGCCCAGGCATAGACGATGTCATCCACGTCAACCTGCTTGCCGGCTGCCTGCAGGCAGCGCTGCATGCGCGCCACATCGACGTCAAATTGCCTGGCAAGATCTTGCCGTTCGCTGCAGGTCGGCATCATCTGATCACCCTGTCTGTATTTTGACCGTTCGTGCTTCGCCTTCGAATGGAGACGCCTAACCGGTCTCCAATTCTGCGGCGGTTCACCGAATGAAATAGCGCAATCCATCCGGCTTGAAATAACGACGCCCAATGGAAAATGCATCAAAGGTAAGCGATTTATAAAACCGGAATGAGAAGTAGGCTACCCAGTCAATTATCAGAATGGGTTGAAAGGATGTGTACCTCTCCCTTACAACCGGCTTTATTTCCGTGCGGCAGATTGTATTTTAGGGAGCACAAGGAAACTATCCTTGTGCTCTGCCGGACTGTGTTGTTTCTGTCAGCCAGAAGATCTGGCGCCAGTCTGTGCCTGTTTTCGACTATATTGCCGAGTTTTCGACTTTATTGCGCGGTTTTCGACATTAATAGCGCAGAAGAGTTACTAAGGCATGGCAAAACATCGGCTTACTCGGATGAATTCCCTTTTCTTCCGACAGGGTTTATTCTTTTTGCCGAACTTTCGACAGTTTTTATTCTGGCCCGACAGAGTTTATTCTTTCCGATCACAACCCGCGACAAAACCCCCCACCTACTCCACCGTCACCGACTTCGCCAGATTCCGCGGCTTGTCCACATCCGTGCCGCGCGCCAATGCGGTGTGATAGGCCAGCAATTGCAGCGGCACCACGTGCAGGATCGGTGACAGCAGGCCGTAGTGTTCCGGCAGTCGGATTACATGGATGCCTTCGCTCGGGCTGATGCGGGAATCGGCATCGGCGAATACATAGAGCTGGCCGCCGCGGGCGCGCACTTCCTGCATGTTGGATTTCAGCTTTTCGATCAGCGCGTCGTTCGGGGCGATGGTGACGACCGGCATTTCCTGCGTGACCAGTGCGAGCGGGCCATGCTTGAGTTCGCCGGCGGGGTACGCTTCGGCGTGGATGTAGGAAATTTCCTTCAGCTTCAGCGCGCCTTCCAGCGCGATCGGGTAATGCAGGCCGCGGCCCAGGAAAAGCGCATTTTCCTTGCGCGCGAATTCATCGGCCCAGGCAATGATCTGCGGCTCCAGCGCCAGCACCGCGCTGATGGCTGCCGGCAGGTGGCGCATCGCTTTCAGGTGCGCGGCCTCCTGCTCGTCGGTCAGATGGCCCTTGATCTGCGCCAGCGTGAGCGTCAACAGGAACAATGCCGTCAGTTGCGTGGTGAAGGCCTTGGTGGAGGCGACGCCGACTTCGACCCCGGCGCGCGTGATGAAGGCCAGCGCGCACTCGCGCACCATGGCGCTGGTGGCGACGTTGCAGATGGTGAGCGTATTGGTCATGTCATGCGTGCGGGCGTGTTTCAGTGCGGCCAGCGTGTCGGCGGTTTCGCCGCTTTGTGAAATCGTGACGACCAGCGCATTCGGGTTCGGCACGCTGTCGCGATAGCGGTATTCGCTGGCGATCTCGACATTGACCGGCAGGTGCGCAATCGATTCGATCCAGTATTTCGCGGTCAGGCCGGCGTAATAGCTGGTGCCGCAGGCGAGGATCAGCACCGAGTCGATCTTCTGGAAAATGCGGTAGGCCTTGTCGCCGAACAGTTCCGGCATGATGCCGGTCACGCCTTCGAGCGTGTCGGCAATCGCGCGCGGCTGCTCGAAGATTTCCTTTTGCATGTAATGACGGTACGGGCCGAGTTCCGCCGCGCCGGTATGCGCATGCACGGTACGGACTTCGCGTTCTGCCGGCCGGTCGTTGCTGTCGACGATCCAGTAGCGCTGCAATTGCAGGTCGACCACGTCGCCTTCTTCCAGATAAATGATCTGGTCGGTGGTGCCGGCCAGTGCCATGGCATCGGACGCCAGGAAGTTTTCGCCTTTGCCGACGCCGACGATCAGGGGCGAGCCCTGGCGTGCGCCGATCACGCGATGCGGTTCGTCGCGGCTGAACACGGCAATGGCGTAGGCGCCTTGCAGCCGCTTGACCGCCTGCTGCACCGTTTCGAACAGATCGCCGGTGTACATGTGGTCGACCAGGTGCGCGATCACTTCGGTGTCGGTCTGGCTTTCGAAGACATAGCCGGCCGCCGTCAGCTCGGCGCGCAATTCATCGTGGTTTTCAATGATGCCGTTGTGCACCAGCGCGATGCGCTCGCGCGAGAAATGCGGATGCGCATTGTGCGATGCCGGCGCGCCGTGCGTGGCCCAGCGCGTATGCGCGATGCCGGTAAAGCCGGACAACTCGGCCTTGGCGACCTGGAGTTCCAGATCGGCGACGCGCGAGGTGCTGCGCGAGCGCTGCAACCGGCCGTCGACATGCAGGGCGATGCCGCAAGAGTCGTAGCCGCGGTATTCCAGCCGTTTCAGGCCTTGCAACAGGATGGGAGTGATATTGCGTTGCGCTACCGCGCCGACGATGCCGCACATGCGAGCCCCTTGAAATGGAAGAAATTAAGATGATCGTAGAGGATCGAATATGGAATAAGCTGTCTAAATAAAATTAAATTTGAATGAATATTTCACGCGATAGTTAAAGTGAAATAAAAAATCAAAAATAAATAAAATATTTATAATTATTCCATGACTGAAAAAATCGAATTGCTGGACGATCTGGATCGTCGCATCTTGAATGCACTGCAGGTTGATGCTTCCCGGACAAACAATGACCTTGCCGCAAGTGTGCATGCTTCACCGCCGACCTGCTTGCGCAGGGTCAAGCGGCTGATCGATGCCGGCGTAATCGAGTGTCAAGTGGCAATTGTTGCGCCGCAGAAAGTAGGTGCTGCCTTGACTGCCATCGTGGAAATCACGCTGGATCATCAGGCGACGGAAAAGCAGCTCGAGTTCGAGGCGCTGGTGGCGGCCGAAGCGGCGGTGCTGCAATGCTATCGCGTCTCGCCCGGGCCGGATTTCGTGCTGGTGGTGCAGGTGGCCGACATGCCTGCCTATCATGCGCTGGCGCACCGCCTGTTCGCTTCCCGTACCAATGTACGGAATGTGCGCAGTTTCTTTTCGATTCATCGCAGCAAATTCGATACCCGGATTGTGGTGTGATGGCGGCGGGTTTGCGTCAGGGGAAAGCCAGACAAGGGCAAATACGGCAGTGGGTGCGCACATAAGCCGGATTCAGGCAGTTTTGATACATGCCCTTGTATTTTTTAACAGCAAGGAAAATAAAGGGCATTTACCTCTATTTATGCCTATACTCCCACGTTTTTCTGTAACGAAGTAACTCCCTAGGTGCTGCATCGTGCAGGATGTACAAATTCTCTGTCATTCCCGCCACAGGCACGCGGGAACGACACGCCTGTGGTCACGCCCAGGCAGGCAATCGACCCATAGTCAAATGGCACCTGGGGAGTTACGTAATGAACGTAATTCCCCCCGTTACCCCGGCAACAGGTCGATTGCCAAGACTATCCGTATGCTGCCTTGGCAATATTTATTTCTTCGCCTTGACCGGCCGTTGCCAGTTTTCAATGGTGACTTGCCTGGCACGCGATACCGTCAGCTTGCCTGCCGGCGCATCCTTGGTCAGCGTGGTGCCGGCGCCGAGCGTTGCGCCTT
>DATEZO010000065.1:0-2693 GCA_035255485.1 Burkholderiaceae bacterium | reverse complement strand
GCCGGCAGCCTGTCTATAGTGCCATGAAGCTGCATTCCACCCCGACCCAACATTATCAGACCGTCACTGCTTACGACGACACGGGCGTCGAGATCAATGCCGTGCGGTTTTCCCATAGCCTCGTGGTGCTGCCGGAAACACCGCCCGTGCCATGGCCGCCCACCTCGTTCGACGCCTTGACGGCCGAGCATTTCGCACAGATCGAGGCGACCGTGCCGGACGTGGTCATTCTCGGCACCGGCAAACGCCAGCGCTTCATCCATCCGGAGCTGGTCGCCGCGCTTTCCGCGCGACACATCGGTGTCGAGTGCATGGATAATCAGGCTGCCTGTCGCACTTACAACATTCTGATGGGCGAAGGCCGCAAGGTAGCCCTGGCCCTCATTTTCGACCAATCGGCATGACAGACCACTATAAATCACAACTGCCCATCTCCAAATCCGCCCTCTGGGTCCTGTTCCTGATTTTTTGCGCAGTCTGGTTTTATGCGCTCGCTGCCCGCACCCTGGTACCGACCGATGAAGGCCGCTACGCCGAAATGGCGCGGGAAATGGTCGCTACAGGCGACTGGGTCACGCTGCGCCTAAACGGACTCAAGTACTTCGAAAAGCCTCCGCTGCAAACCTGGATGAATGCGCTTACCTTCGAGGTATTCGGACTGGGTGAGTGGCAGGCCCGACTGTGGACGGGCCTGTGCGGCCTGTTCGGCATCCTGATCACCGCCTATGCGGGAACGCGGGTCTTCGGCCGGCGCATCGGCTTTCATGCCGGACTAGTGCTCGCGTCGAGCCTATTCTGGGCAGCGCTCGGCCATGTCAATACCCTGGACATGGGGCTGGCAGGCATGATGACGCTCACGCTCGCCGCCCTGCTGCTGGCGCAACGCAATGACGCGAGCGAGTGCGCAGAGCGGAACTGGATGCTGGCATGCTGGGCCGGCATGGCACTTGCCGTGCTGTCCAAAGGCTTGATCGGCGTCGTGCTGCCTGGCGCCGTGCTGGTAATGTACACCCTGGCGTCACGCGATTGGGCGATCTGGAAGCGCCTGCATTTCGGTGGCGGCCTGCTGCTGTTCTTTGCGATTGCCACGCCCTGGTTTGTGCTGGTGTCGATAAAAAATCCGGAATTTCCGAATTTCTTCTTTATCCACGAGCATTTCCAGCGCTTTACCAGCAAGGTCCATCATCGTGCCGGCCCATGGTATTACTTCATCCCGATCCTGGTGCTTGGCATCGTGCCGTGGCTGGGCGTGCTTGTGCAAAGCCTGTGGAACGCGCGTCGCGAACCGGCGCAAGGCTTTCAGCCGAAGAAAATGCTGCTGGTCTGGTCGGTATTCATTTTCTTTTTCTTCAGCATTTCCGGCTCCAAGCTGCCGTCGTATATCTTGCCAATTTTCCCGGCGTTGGCCTTGCTGATCGCCTGTTATCTGGAAAAAGTATCCGATAGAGTGCTCACGCTGACCGCGACCATGGTTGCGTTGTTTGCCGCTGTAGGCCTTGGATTCGTCGGAAAAATTCCGCAACTGGCCAGCAATGCATATGAACAGCCGATCTACCAGGCTTACCTGCCCTGGGTTGTGGCGGGTGCTGCAATCGCGCTGGCGGGCGGCTTGCTCTCCGCCTTCCTGGTACGCCGCCGGCGCGAGTGGGCGCTGATTGCATTGGCCGCCGCCACCTTTGTCAGCGGCCAGGTCTTGATGATCGGCCATGAGCCGCTCGGCCGTTACAAGGCGGGGCTCGACCATGTTCCGGCGATTGCCGCGGAACTAACGCCGCAGACTCCGATTTTTCTGGTCCGTTTGTACGAACAATCCTTGCCCTTTTACCTGCGACGCACCATGACGCTGGTCGAGCACGCGGATGAAATGGAGTTCGGCGTCAAGCAGGAGCCCCAGTTATGGATTCCGACCCGCGCGGAGTTCGTGGCGAAATGGAATGCGCTGCATGCGGAAGGCAAGAAGGCGGTTGCGATCATCCACCCCGATTTCTTCGACGACCTGAAAAAACAAGGGCTGCCGATGCGCATCATCGCGCAAGACCCGCGCCGCATTATCGTAACCAACGACATCAAGACTGCTTCATGAATTTAACCACCTTCGGCTTCATCCTTACTGGCATCTGTCTCAATGCTGTCGCCCAACTACTGCTTAAAGCCGGCACCAACGCCGTCGGCGCAATCCATTTAACGGCACAAAACTGGTTTTCCACCGGCCTGAAACTGGCAACCCAGCTGCCAATCATCGGTGGCCTTTCCTGCTACGTCATCTCGGTGCTGGTCTGGATCATCGGTCTGTCGCGCGTTGATGTCACAATCGCCTACCCGATGCTGTCCATCGGCTACATCATCAATGCGCTCGGCGCATGGTATTTTCTAGGCGAAGCCGTTTCCGCACAGCGTATTCTGGCCATCGGCATTATCATCGTCGGCGTCGTACTGCTGGCCCGCAGCTGAATTCAACTTTTTCATCTTTCATCATGAGCGAATCCTTCCTGCCTTTCTCCCGCCCCACCATTGATGAAGCAACGATTGCCTCGGTCGCCGACGTGCTGCGCTCCGGCTGGATTACCAGCGGCCCCAAGGTGCAAGCCTTCGAAGCAAAACTATCCGAGTATTTCGGCGGACGCCCCGTGCGCACGTTCAACTCCGGCACCTGCACGATGGAGATCGCGTTGCGTATTGCCGGCATCGGGCCG
>DATEZO010000064.1:0-3284 GCA_035255485.1 Burkholderiaceae bacterium | reverse complement strand
GTGACGGTATGCGGCGACAGCTTGCGGTGCTTTTCCAGGCTGTCGAGATAGCTGGCGATACGGGTCGAGTCGGTATCGGCGCTCACATCGATACGTCCGGGCTTAAGCGAGCAGGCAGCTTAACGCAGCGCTGGCCGTTTCGCCGATCCTGGATAGGAAATCGGTTGCCATGTCCGCCGTAAAGCGCTGTGGATCGGGCGAGCCCAGGACCAGCAGGCCGAATGCCTCCTGTTGCGCATCCACGCGCAGCGGCAGCATCGCGATTGACTGGATCGATTCCGGCTCGTCGAGCCAGGAGGCGGCTTCGAATTCCTGGTTGGCGCCGCAATAGGGGGCGGTCAGTCCGTTGCAGAACAGGCGGGCGTCTTCCGACACGTCTTCTGAAAACCAGGTATGGGAAAACACGTCGGCTACACCCCAGATGCGCAAGGTCGCCTGCGGCACGTCGAAAATCGTGTGCAAGCCATTGGTCAGGGTATGCGGCAAGTCCACGTCGTTGCGCGCAAGTAGCAGCGAGCGGGTCCAGAGCTGGAATTTCTCCATGATCGCATCGTTTTCCTGCCCGATGCGCATCAGCGCGGCCAGGCGCATCTCCATCATCTTGACCTTTTCGCGCAACACCTCCATCTGCCTTTCTTGGAGGGAGACAGTGCGCCCCGCCAGCGGGCTAGTCAATTTCACCATGGCCAGCAGTTCGCTATGCTCCTCGAAAAAGTGCGGATTATCAGACAGGTAGCCGGCGACGGCGGCGGAGTCGAGTTGGGTGGTCATGTGTGCAGGTTCCGAAGGGTACGCAGGATCGGCCAACAGCGACAATGCTTGTCCTGGCTGAAATGCCGATCAGATAGTCAGGCGTGATTTTAACCGACAACGGTCTGTCGTAAACGCTGCAATGCGGGCGGAAAAGGAGGGCGAGCCCGGCTGGGAGACATACGATAGGCGCTGCATGGGAACATGCAGCGCCTGTTGTGTACGGCCGAGGAACGACTACATCAGAACAGGTGGCGCACGCCAACGTTGAACAGGCGGTCGCTCTGCCCGTTGCCGGCTGCGTTCAGGTTCACGTTGGAGTCATTCTTGGTGTACCCGATCGACGTGTACAGGTTGGTACGCTTGGACAATGCATGGCTGTAGCCGATCGCATACTGATTAGACTTGCCGCTCGCGATATCTCTGATGTCGTTGCGATTCCAAGATGCCATGACCGTGCCTGCACCGCCGAGTGGCGCAGAAATACCCAACATCCAGTTGCGGTCCTTGGTCGACGTGGCTGCCGTGTCGACATGAGTATCCGCATAGGCCAAGTGTGCTTTCGCTACGCCGAAATCGTAGTAGCCACCGACAAGCAGGGTGCGCAGGTCAGCAGATGTCCCAAACGCATTCGACAGCGAAGTTGCCGTCGTTGCCCCCGCTGACGAAACGCCGGTCAGCGTGATCGTGTTCGAATCCTGATAGGCGAACTGGACGTTGATCGGACCGTTTGCATAACCGAGGCCTAAGCCTGCAGTGCGTCCGTTGGCGAAGGCGCCGGCCTGTTCGCCGAATCCATAGATTACGCTTCCGGTAATGCCGCTCATGTCAGGCACAGAAAAACTAATGGCGTTGTCGATGCGCAGGAACGGATCGGTATTGTACAAACCATAACCGAATGCTCTTTGCGCATTACCGGCCAAGCCAATGCGGAATGGATCGATCTGATCCATGGCCACGTACAGTGGGCTGAGCTGGCGGCCCAGCTTGACAGAGCCGAAGCCTGCCTTTAGGCCGACCCAAGCCTGACGGCCGAACAGGCGAGATGCGTTGGTCGGGGTCGGTTGACCCAGAGTGCCGTTGTCGCTGTTAAAGCCGTTTTCCAGATTGAAGATGGCGGACATTCCGCCACCCAGGTCTTCGCTTCCCTTGAAACCGATACGGCTGCCGGACTGGTTGCCGCTGTCAAGCTTCCAGTTGCGGGCGCTGCTGTTGTCGTAAACGATACCGGCGTCGACGACACCGTAAATAGTGATGGCAGTTTGGGCAAACGCCGTGCCGGCAAGCGTGCTCAAGGCGGCGAGTGCGATTAATGATTTTTTCATCGTTTTATCCCTCATTGAAAAAGGTTTGGTGAAAAATCCGTGTGTGTCGGACAAGCTCACATTACAAGTTCGATATAGCAAGGGCGCTGAATTCGTCAGCATCACGATCATGATTTGACCGAAAGCGCGAGCAGGGCAGGCACTTGTGGCTTTTTTGTCACGTTGATGCACGGACACAAGCGAAATGCGTCAACCATATGAGCAGGTTGTGCTGCTGCGATGTTGCGTAATTACTTCATATCTTTTCATATCTTCGCCGATCTCTCTTCCCCCTTGATGTGGCGCAGCCAATATCGTCGTGTTGTACGAAATACTGATTCGGGTTCAATGAAATGACGACGATGACATCATGGCGAATCGTGAAGAGCTGCTTATTATTCGTGCGGCACGTGCAGGGCAAGCTTCCGCGCAGCTGAAATTGGGTGAGCGTTATTTATTTGGTGGAGCCGGCCTCCCCAGAAGCTTGCCAACGGCCTTGTACTGGCTTGATCGTGCCGCACAGCAAGATGAAAAGGATGCATGGCTACTCATCGGCAGCCATGTTCCCTTCGAAACTGTGCAGCAAACCGGGGAGCCTACCAAGCTGTGCGTCTGGTACGAGCGCGCATTCGATGCCGGTGTGGCGCAGGCCGGGCTAGTGCTGGCCAAGCTATTGCTGGGGCAAGTCAGCGGCGCGGTCAGCGAGGCAATGCGGCAAAAGGCACTGCGCGCATTGCAGGAAGCGGCGCAGGCGGGCATCGCCGAGGCGCAATGGTTGCTGGCACAGCACATCGGTCATGCTGGAGGCAGCACCGCCGTACAAGCGGCGGCTTCTCCTGCCGATAATGAGGCCATGCTGGAATGGGCACAGCGCGCAGCAAGGAGTGGCGTGGTGCAGGCGCAATATGCGCTGGCCGAACATGCATGGGCGACGACGGACTATACGACATTCCTGCAGTGGGCTTTGCCGCTGGCACGCCGCCTCATGGATCAGCCTGATGTGAGCAGGCAATGGGACGCGCGCGATCTCAATCTGCTGTCCTGCTGTGCCCATGCACTGTATCGGGGCGGATCGTATGATCCGGCCGAGGTCGTGCGTTTGTGGGAATTCGTGGCGCAGCAGGGCGATCGGGACGCGCAATGCGCGCTCGGGTTGTGGCACGCCCGGATGGATGAGAGCGGTCGCCGCGTGGCGGCCATACCTGGTCTTGCCAATTACAAGAAGGCGAT
>DATEZO010000063.1:0-10406 GCA_035255485.1 Burkholderiaceae bacterium | reverse complement strand
CACTGACCGTATATCCGCCTTGCCTGTTCGGCGTGAGAATGGCATGTGCCTGATCCGGAGCACGAGTGGCAAGATCATTGCCGTATGTTCCGCGCACCCGACGGCTCCATGCCGCATCGGGAAACACCATGATTTTCCCGTGAGGCACAGAAGTGTACGGCTGGATCTGTTGCGCCATATCCAGGTCACGCCTGCGCGCTTCGCGCAACGCCTGCAACACCGGTTCCGTATCGATGAATGCGAAAGGACAGTCATGGCGATGCAGGATTGCATAGAGCGCGGCAGGATGCATGATCAAGTCGGCTTCGCTGTCGCCATAGGCGTTGTAGTTCAGGCATTCGCCCAGGTCTTGCAAGGCATTGATCTGTGCTGTTCGCAGCGCCAGCGGCTGCGCCAGGTTCCTTGCTGCTTGCGCGAGGTTGTCGCCGAACGCAGCGACAACTGCCCAGAGGCGATTTCTGCCGCCAAGCCAGCGATCGACGATGATGCCTGTGCAAACATCCGGTGTGGTGTCGATAACTGCATGCAATCCCGCATGCGCCGGAACTTTGGCCGAGCCATGATGATCGAAATACTGAATTGAGACGCCGCGCTCCAATAATGCAAGAAGTGCCGTCCGATTGACATCAATGGAGACGTCGAGCACCGTCACCGAGTCTCCCGTAAGTGCGTTTACGCGTTCGAGCAGGGCAATATCGCGTTTGGCTCCAGTGATCAAGGTGCTATCACGCGGGTCGGCAAGCCGCAGTTGATGCAAAGCACAAAGGCCATCCGCATCGCCGTTGAATACATCGAAATGTGCCATAGGATAGGGGAAGAATGTCAGTGACGGAACCGATGCCTCTTCATTCTTCCATGATAGACCATGCGTTGATGCTTTTCGCGCTCAACACTAGTCGCTCCTTTGGCGAACAAGTGAGCCAGCATCTTGGCATTGCGTTGAGCCCCCATGAGGAGCGCGAGTTTGAAGATGGCGAGCATAAGGCGCGGCCGCTCGTCAGCGTGCGCGGCAGGGATGTCTTCGTGGTGCAATCGCTGTATGCCGATCCCCTGCAAAGCGGTAACGACAAGCTGTGCCGATTGCTGTTTTTTATCGGCGCGCTGAAAGACGCTGCCGCCGCACGCGTAACGGCGATCGTGCCCTACCTGGCATATGCGCGCAAGGACAGAAAGAGCAAGGCGCGCGATCCGGTCACCACGCGTTATGTGGCCACACTGTTTGAGGCGGTAGGCGCGGATGCGGTTGTCACGATGGATGTGCATAATCTCGCGGCCTATCAGAACGCCTTCCGCTGTCGCGCCGAACATCTGGAAGCCAACCAGTTGTTTGTCGAGCATTTCGCCGCCATGCTCAAGGAGCACGAGATGGTCGTGGTTTCGCCGGACGCGGGTGGTATCAAGCGGGCAGAGTCGTTCAGGCAACGCCTGGCGCACGTGCTTGGCAAGAAGGTAGGCATGGCCTTCGCGGAAAAGTATCGTAGCGGCGGCGTGGTCAGCGGGGACATGCTGGTCGGAGATGTCAAGGGGAAAAATGCGATCATCATTGACGATCTGATCAGCACCGGCACCACGATTATCCGTACCGCCCGCGCATGTCATGAACTGGGCGCAACAAGAGTATTTGCAGCGGCAACCCATGGCTTGTTCATGGGCGATGCAAATGCCGTGCTGGCGGACAGCGCCCTGGAACGGATTGTCATTACCGATACCGTATTGCCGTTCCGGCTGGAAGAGGGGGCAGTCAAGGCGAAAGTCGTGATATTGAGCAGCACTGCGTTGTTTGCCGAAGCGATTCACCGCATGCATGCAGGTGGATCGATCTCGGACTTGCTGGAAGCCTTGTAGCGTAGGCCCGGCCCGACATCCCGGTCTTCCGTGCTCGACTTTCCCATTGCCACCGAAGAAGCCGGAAAAGACAGCGCCGCTCATATCTGCCTTTGGCAGGGCCTCCGATCATCCCCGCTACTTCGGCAATGTGGATCTACTTGGCAGGGCGAACAGGCTCAGGCAGAACCGGTGACGGCCCCCAAAGCTCGACTTTGATGTTGGTTGCGAACCCGCGCAGCTCGGCCTGCATCGTTTGCCAAGTGTTTTCCTCTGCGAACCTGGACCAGTCCTCCAAAGATTGCCAAACGGTGGAAGCGCGAATCTGAGGTGCGCCCAAGATATTTCGGCTAGCATGAAATTCGACCATGCCAGGCTGTTTCGCAATGCTCGCGACGGTTTTTTTTACCCATTCTCCATACGATTTCATGTCAATGTTCGGCAACAGGTCATAACTGAAATTGGATTCGATCATTTCTTTCTCCATCCATGGATATGCGTGCTTCGCCGACTCCCCCGATTCTTAAAAGACAGATGAAGTCGATCGACCACGGGCCGACTGTTTTTAATGTAGGCGGTATGAAGAAGATGGCTTTGATAAGCCTCAAGTAGAAACCAATCCGGCTTCAATGGCACCATGCCACATGCTGTTCAGCCAATTGCAGATACTCGCTGGCACGGCGCGGCCACTGCGGCGAATAACGGAATTTTTCTTCGTTCAGATGCCGGATGGCGATGGTAGCGCGCAGGCTGGCCCGATAGCTCTGGTAAAAGTGGACGAGTGCCGCGTCCGGCCTGTCACCGGAAATGTCACGATAATTGCGCAGCAGCAGGGCGCCCAGGTCGGCTGCGCCCAGACGCTCACATTCCAGGGCGAGAAAGGCCACTTCATCGGCGGTATCGACGATTCTCAGGTCGCGCGAAAATTCAAGACAGTCGATGATTGCCAGTGTCGGCTTCAGGCAAATGTGTTCTGGCCGCAGATCGCCATGGCCCTCCACGATCCTTCCCGCCCGGGCGCGTTCGTCAAGCAAGCCAGCCATTTGCTGCAGGGCAGCACGTTGCGCGAGGCAAATGCCGCGCACTTGTGCGATGGGAAGCTGGTAGGCAGGCAAGCCCAGTTCTTGCAGATTACAGTCGATATGGTGAAGCAAGCTGTTTCGGTAATCGGCCGGTTCAATGGGCACGAACGGGCAGGTTCGGTAAAAGCCGGCAAGCCGTGTGGCAACACGGCGAATATCTTCTTCTTTTACTGTTGCATGCTGGATCGCATAGTCCAGCATATGCTGGACTGGCAGCCGGCGCATTTTGACCAGCCAGTCGATGGCTGTACCATAGCCATCCAGTTGCAAATGACCCGGCGAATCGAGCGTAAGCGCGACAATGCCCAGGTAGACTTCAGGAGCAAGACGTCGATTCAGCCGCACCTCTTCTGCGCAATAATGGCGCCTCGCGTCGATCGTGCTGAAATCCAGAAAGTCGTAACGCACAGGTTTTTTGAGCTTGTAGGCATAGCCATCGGTCAAAAACACCCATGACATATGCGTCTCGATCGCCTCCACACGATAGGACGTTTCCGGAAAACTCGTCGGCTGCCGCAGGAATGCCACTTTGGATTCAAGCGTCACGTCAGAGGCAAGCGGCGGCGTCATGCTTGTCATTGTCGGGCGAATGATTCCGCGCCCGCTTCTTTACGAGCAGCGGGCAAAAAATGAAATCTCTCCGGCATGGCAATCCAGGTAAGCGCGTATAAGCCATTGTGATTGATGGCGCACATTGCCGGATATCCGAAGCCTGCTATTTTCTGAGCGACTATTTAGTGTGTCGGGAGCGAATGAATGATGTTCTTGAAGTTTCCCCATTCGGTTGCCCCCCAGACTTCTGAATGGGCGCGGCCGAACGTGCGGATCATGGCGGATACTTTCAGGGCGGTATCGATATCCGGCGCCCTGAATATATCAATATAATCATAAGGGCCCAGCAAGACATAGCTGTGCAGCCATTTCACATCCGGGCATTCTTGCTCAATATGCTCGACTGCTCGCTTTTCGAGATCTTCCATGGACGCCGGCGACTTCAATACCTCGGGCGTCATGCGTGTCAGCAGAATAAATGTTTGCATGATGTGTTCTCCAATGAAAACTCCAGATTCGCATCGTCAGCGGCTTCTCTGGATCTTTCCAGAGTTAATAATCCTGCCTTGTGTATCGACGCCTTGCACTTTTCTTCGATAGGGCAATTTCGGGGCAATCATGTCGAAGCAGATCGGGTGCTGATATTCAGTGGAGCGAAGATACCTGTGATCTCTACAGCAATTTGCCAGTCAAATACAATCCTCGCATATGCGACTGCAGTTGATATGGGTGTGCCGTCGATTGAGGCTAGAATTTACGATACATTGTTCCGCCTGAAATAATCCATGGCGTTGATGCTTCACGTTAGCAGATAAAGGGGTAACGGGTTTGCGAATGCACAAAAAGGCTTTTCACTGTTGGCCATCTTGCAGAACATGAAATAAAAAATATCATAAGATGATATCGAGTGAAGAAATATCATAAGCAGGTATTTCAACCTCCGGGCTCATTTTCTTTCCTCCATCGATTTTTCAAGGAGAAAACCAATGAAAGCAGCACAACCACCCCCATTCACTTTTCAGGCTGGACGGCATCTTGAGGTGCTGGATGATCCAATCCATGACCCGTATTACAAGCATGAAAAATTATCCGAACCATCCGTTTGCAGAGACTGTGGTGCTGTCTACCATCAAGGACGCTGGCAATGGACTACGCCACCCGTCCATGCACTTCAGGCCAGATGTGCTGCCTGCTGGAGAATCGCTGAAAAAATGCCAGCAGGATACGTATCGATTGAAGGCCAATTTGCTCACGATCACCGCGATGAGATACACAATCTTGTCCGCCACCTGGAAACCCGTGAGAAGGCCGAGCATCCGTTGCAGCGCATCATGTCGATCGAGGAGCAAGGCAACAAGTTATTGATTACGACAACCGATATCCATTTGGCACGGGATATTGGCGAGGCATTGGTGCATGCTTATAAAGGTGAACTTGATTTTCACTACAACAAGGAAGAGTATCTATTGCGAGTAGGCTGGCGACGCTGATCCAAAGTTATCGGTCGCAAGAGAGCATGGGCTTGTTTCAGGATGTGCGTGTTCTCATGCGGCATCGCGGCAACGACAGTAGGCGGTTGACCAACAGAATCCGTGACCAATAGCGGGTAAATATCCGTTGTTTTACTCGGGGGAGGGGAATTCGCCAGATAGTGTTGCCATGGCTGCGCGCGCAGTATTGCTTAAATTGACGGATGCGTTCCAGTCGAAGCTGGACGGCACGAGCACTTGGCCAACCTCGAATTCGATGCGCGAGCGACGCGGTTGCCACGTCTCGCCGCGCAACGCGCTGCGTACGCCGCGCAAGCCCGTGACAACGACCGGCACTCCGGCCTTGGCGGCGGCCACGAAAGCGCCTGCATGAAAAGGTTTCAGTCCGGCTTCGCGGCTGAAGCCCCCCTCTGGAAAGACCAGCAGATTGTCACCGCGCTGCAACGTTGCGACCATCAAATCCACGTCTTCCGTGCTGCGCTTTACGTCAAAGCGCTCGATGAAGATTGCACCCAGGCCGGTTAGCAGGATACGCATCCAGCGTTGATCTGCGAACTCGCGCTTTGCGGTGAAGGCGTATCCGGGAACCGGCGGCAGCAGGGCCGTCAGAAGGATGGCGTCCAGATAGCTTGCATGATTAACCACCAGCACGTGAGGCTGGCGCGGCAACCGGTCGAGTCCGTTGACGGAGGCTGGAACAAACGTCAGGCGCAACAACAGTTGCGCCGCATAGTGCGCGATGCGCCGCCCCAGCGCTGGACGCTGTAGTAGCGCTATCAATCCGCCACAGGATAACGTAAGCGTGGCAAAGACAATCCACGCATAGCCGCCGTAGACCCATGCACCGGCCTGCCGGGCGATGAGCGTAGCGTGCGCCTGCGCGCCGGCTGCCATCAAGCGCGCAGCTTGCAGCCAGGGCTTTGCAAGGCGTTGCGTGATGTTGCCGCTCTCATAGATTTGCCGGCAGGCAAGGCGGCGGATCTTGCCGCTCGATGTCTTCAGCACCGTATGCGGCGGCACCAGGACAGTATCGTCGGCGGGCATGCCGACCACATCAATCGCGGTTTGATTGAGTGCCTGGCACAGTTCCCCCCGCGCGAATTCGTCATGCTCGCGGGTCTCGGCCATGATTACCAGCCGCTCGCTGCCGGTGGCGGGATCGGAGCTGGCAAATACCGCCACGCATCCCTTGCGTATGCCCGGCAGGTTGCCGGCCGCCTCTTCCAGATCATAGGGATAAAGGTTGCGGCCACCACGCTTGATCAGATCCTTGACACGTCCGGCTATAAAGACTTCCCCCTGCGCCAGGTATGCATGATCGCCCGAATCGTGCCATCCGTCGCGTAATAATTCTGCCGTAGCCTGCGGATTGCGATAGTAGCCCGATGTCGCGGAAGGCCCGCGAAACTCGAGGCGTCCGACACGGCGTTCAGATAGCTCGTACCCGGTATCATCGACGATCCGTATCTCGTGTCCCGGCAGTGCACGTCCGCACGACGGGATCGACAGCGTATTGGCATCGGATTTGGCTGCAGGCACGGCCTTGGCCTCGTGGGCAAACGGATTGCGTTCGATTACATCGATGCGCGGCCCGCGACCCAGAGGGGGAAAGGCAAGCCCGACCGAGGATTCCGCGAGGCCGTATACCGGCGTGATGGCCTGGCGGCGCAGGCCGCAAGGTGCAAAGCGGGTGGCGAAGGACTCCAGTGTGGCAGGGCTCACCGGCTCCGCGCCGTTAAACGCCAGCCGCCAGCTCGACAGGTCGAGTTCGGCCAACGCTGCGTCGCTGATGTGATGCACGCACAACTCATAGGCGAAGTTGGGTGCGCCGGAGATGGTGCCGCGGTGCCGTGCGATAGTTTGCAGCCAAAATGCCGGCCGGGCGAGAAATGCGAGCGGCGACATGAGTACCAGCGGGATACCATGGTACAAGGAGCCGAACCATGCGCCGATCAAACCCATGTCGTGATAAAGCGGTAGCCAGGATACGAACACATCGTTTGATGTGACCTGCGATGCTTGTCCCAACGCGCGGATGTTGGCGAGCAGGTTGGCGTGCGTGAGCACGACGCCCTTCGGATCGCCGGTGCTGCCCGACGTGTATTGCAGAAATGCGATGTCATCGCTTTGCGGCCGGTAGTGTAGCGGCGTTGGTGTCGTGGCAATTTCGCTCGGTGTGATGATTGCGGTCAGACTGGACACTGCGGCTTGCAGCCGGATAGCGACCTGCTTGGCTTCTTTGACGGTGATGATGAGTGTTGCTTCGGCGTTGGATAGAATACGCGCGTGCCGCTTCAAATGGTCTTCGATCTGGGCCAATCGTGCCGGTGGGTAGATCGGCACCGGGATGCCACCTGCCAGTATCACGCCAAAGAAGCTGGCCAGATAGTCACGTCCGGTGGGCAGCATCAGTGCCACGGTTTGCCTGGGTTGCAATCCCCGTGCTGCCAGGCCGGCAGCGATAGCCTGCGCGGCATCGTGCAGATCGCGATAGCAGATCGGCTGTTCCATATGCTGCTCGTCATGCAGCAATATATGCAGCCGGTTCGGCTGGCGTGCTACGTGCCACTCCAGGACATCCACCAGTGTTTGCGCGCGGTCTGGAGCGCCGACTGCCGATGCCGTACTTGAAACCGCCATTGTCTCCGGCGCAGGCTCTTTCTGTAACGGCTGTCCCAGCCAGCGCAACAGGTCGTGTGGCGTATCGATTTGTGACAGTGCTTCGGTGGATAGTTCAACGCCAAACAACTTTCCCGCTCGCAGCATCAATTCCACCCGTGCCAGGCTGTCGAGCGCCAAGTCGCGTTCAAAGGAGGTGTGCAGCGTGACCGCATGGAAGCGGTTTGGATGTGTTTCGTGAACCAGCTGCCGGACGATTTCCAATACCTGTTCAGCAGCCGGGGTACCGGTTGGGGTGGTTGCGGCTTCACTCACAGCGGATGCCTGCAGAGACGGAATTAAGATGGCAACGGCAGGCAACCGGATCAGTTTACTGTACCGTGCGCCAACTTCCGTCAGCCTGACGGCAAGCTGTGCCAATAATTTTTTCCTTCCGTCCACCGATCATGCCGTTGACGGTAAACTCGCGGCATGGTGTGCCAGCCGTTTCATAAGTGCGCGTCGGGGTAACCGAATATTGATAACCGGTATCAGGATTGCGCCATTGTGACGGCACACCGGTACGGACAGTCTCCAGCGTGCGAGCGACCTTGATACGGTCATTGTCATCCATGGAGCGCCCAACCGCTCCACCGACTGTAGCCCCAAACAGAGTGCCGATGATGGCCGCTACGGTCCTGCCTTCACCACCGCCGATTTGCGAACCGAGCGCGCCACCGAGGGCGCCGCCAATTACCATGCCGGTTTGCTCTTGGGTCGGTGGTGCGGCGCATCCCGAAAGGGCCAATCCGCAACATAGGATTGCATAGCCGATAAATTTTGTGTGCATCGCGAGATGTCCTTGGAGCATCAAAAAATAATGAGGCAGATTCCCTGTTGCTGTCATATGGAGATCCCTGCCTGGTGTACGACGAAGCAAGGCTGGTTCGCCCTGGCAAGGAGTGCAGCAACACAGGTGCCGTAATTGACGGCAACAGATTTTTTGAAGATTTTAAGCGCCTGGCATGTTCAAGCGTATGGACATGCCGGCAGGCCTGCCTTGACGACTGTCAAAGGATCGGGGCTTTTGCAGATGGATTCCAGATGAAATCACGATTTTTATCGCGGATCAGTTTCTGGAAACAGGCGGTCTTCTATTCTGGAGTCGATTGCCGCTTGTCTGATCACGTCAGGCCAACGTGAATACGGAAAGCATATCCAGGATTGTATCGGCCATATTGGCACGATGGTGCTGGCGGTCTGGATCGTCGTGCCCGGCCTTGCGTGGCCAGCGCGCGATACCTTGTTTTTCTGGATTGCGGTCGACGTCGCCGGCTTATGCCCGGGCGCCAGCCAATTTGCCGCGCGTTTACCAGCGCATCTGTTTGTCTGGTCAAGCCGGCGAATTCTTCCCCTTGTGGCGGCCTGCAAGCAGTCTTTTTCAGATCATCAGACCGTTGACGATGGGTTTTGTCTACAGAACCAAGTTGAATGAATACTCTATTTTTATTCATTGTAATGGTGTTTTCCCTTGCTCATGCGCAAGCCGGTGAGGTAGCGTCCGATTTGGCCGGACTTGACTCCATCATCCGCAAATATCCGGCCGATAGTGCGGACCACTATGTATCCGATTGGAAAAGCGGGCAGGATCTTGTGGGAAATCAGGATGCCGATCTGGTGCGGCGTCGCACCTGGGGCGTCATTGTCGGTAATGCATTTGCAGTTGGCCTGTATGGTAGGAATAATTGGTGGAAAGAAGGATTCAACAACAATTTTCGCACCGTTAACGAAGGCTGGTTTGGGCAAAATACATATAGCGGCGGTGCAGACAAGCTGGGCCATTTCTACATGAATTACGCCGGTACGCGCTTGTTTGCGCGCGTATTCGAATGGGCTGGAAACAGTCCTGGGCAATCGCTCGAACTGGCGGCCTGGCTGACGTTTGGCACATACATGACAGTCGAAATCGCAGACGGATTTTCGAAAAAATGGCGCTTCAGCAAGGAGGATGTGTTCATGAATGTCGCGGGAGTGGGCGCAGCACTGTTACTGGAAAATAATTCGCGGCTTGATCGCTTGCTGGATCTGCGGTTGCTCTATCGGCCATCGCGGTCCGGCCACCACAATTTTGATCCATTCGGTGACTATTCCGGCCAGACATATCTGCTCGTTGCCAAGGCCAGCGGTGTACCTGCTTTGCACGACTATCCGTGGCTGCGCTATGTTGAAGTGGCAATCGGGTATGGCTCTCGCGGCTATTCCGATCACCCGTCCAGTGCCGCCAGCAACCGTTCGCGCCATGTTTACGCCGGTATATCGCTGAATTTGTCCGAGCTGCTCGGAGAGACCGTATTCAAGGGCTTGGATAAATGGAAACGGACGCAGCATGTCACTGATACCGTGCTGGAGTTTGTGCAAATTCCGGGCACGGACGCATTGGCGGGACATACGCTTCGTCCGGATTGACAAGAAGGATCATATTCCTGCTAGCAGCCTGTCAATGCATGTGCCCAGTCTATTACGGGCAATAAACGTGGCGGCAAAAGACTACGGGCATCACTGTACCTGCGCCAACGGAATTCGTTATGCTCGGGGTGCCCACATTGCAGATTGACCGGCAATGCCACCGTATCGGTGTGGGTGACGGCAACATAATAGCGTGCGACTTTGCCCGGACCGTAAGGCAAGGTTTCGTAAAAAACCCGTCCCCACAGAAAATCAAGGCGATCCAGCGAAGTTTCCTCGCGTACTTCGCGACATGCGGCCGCAAACGGTGTCTCGTTCGCTTCGACCATGCCCTTGGGGAAGTCCCAGTTCTTATAGCTGCGCAGCAGCAGGTAACGGCAATCCTCCGGCCCGC
>DATEZO010000062.1:0-71153 GCA_035255485.1 Burkholderiaceae bacterium | reverse complement strand
ATCGCGCGGTAATAGCGCAAATCTCCGGCAGGCGCCACTTCAAAGTTAGCCCTCTGATAACGTCCTTTTGTCGGCGTCATGGCACTGTCGCGACTGTCACGCTGCCATGCTACCGTCAAGGGGAAGCTTGTAGTGTTGGCTACGTGGATACCAGGTGCAGTACTAGTATCGCCAAAGGCGACAACGTATCTGCGATAAAAATCCGGGCTGTTATTAAAGCCTGGAACATCAAGATAAGTTTCAACTTTGGTCTGCTCGGCGCCGATCCCGAAAAAGACGGTATCCACTTCAGAAAATGGCACGCCGAAACGGATATTACCGCCAGCTGTCCGAATTTTGTAATCGCCGGAATTGATCAGCGGAGGAATCGTGGTGCGCAGAAATAATTCATAGCTGCGACTAACCCCGTCGTCGGTAAAGTAAGGGTTGGTTTGCGAAAATGCAATGGTGCGATTCAGCTTGCTGGTATTGAGATCGATACCCAGCGTATTGCCACTGCCAAATGCATTCGCTTGCTGGATCGAACCGGTAATGGCCAATTTTTCGCTGCTCGAATAACCGGCGCCCACCATGATGTTACCGGTCGGCTTCTCGACAACTGTCATATTGACATCAACCTGGTCAGGTGTGCCGGGTACTTCCGGCGTCTCGACACTGACTTCATTGAAGTAGCCCAGACGATCCACTCGATCGCGAGACAAGTTAATCTTTGCGCCGTCATACCAGGAGTTTTCAAATTGCCGCAACTCGCGGCGAATCACTTCGTCCCGTGTCCTTGTATTACCTGCAATATTGATTCGGCGTACATAGACCCGTTTGCCTGGATCAATCAGCATTGTAAAAGCGACTTCTTTCTTCTCGCGGTCAATCTCCGGATTGGCATTGACATTGGCGAATGCATAGCCGAAATTCCCCAGGCGATCGGAAATTTTCTTGACGCTATCGGCAAGTTTTTCCCCTGAGTAGACGTTACCCGGCTTCAGGCTTATGAGAGACTTGAGCTCTTGCTCACGGCCGAACATATTGCCTTCCAGTTTTACGTTGGATACCGTATATTTTTCACCTTCATTAATATTGATGGTGATGTAGATATCTTTCTTGTCCGGCGTAATCGACACCTGCGTCGATTCGACCTGCATTTCGATATAACCCCGGTTCAGATAGAATGATTTCAGGGCTTCGATATCACCGGAAAGCTTTTGCTTCGAATATTGATCTGCTTTTGTATACCATGTAAACCAGCCCGGTGTGCGCAGAGTGAATAGTCCACGCAACTCGCTATCGGAATACGCCTTGTTGCCGATGATGTTGACTTCCTTGATGCGGGAGACTTCTCCCTCATCCACGGTAAAATTGATATTGACCCGATTACGTTCAATAGGCGTAATGGTGGTTGTAACTTGAACGCCGTACAGGCCGCGCGAAAGATATTGGCGCTTGAGTTCCTGTTCTGCGCGGTCCAGCAGAGACTTGTCGAAGATGCGCGACTCGCCCAAGCCGATGTCCTTCATTGCCTTGGTAAGCTGATCCTTGTCAAATTCCTTGGTGCCTGAAAAATCAACGCTCGCGATTGCGGGCCGCTCTTCAACCATGACAACCAGGACATCGCCCTCGACTTCAATCCGTACATCCTTGAAAAATCCAGTTGCATACAACGCCTTGATGGCGGCTATGCCTTTTTCATCATTATAGGTGTCGCCAACGCGTACCGGCAGATAATTGAACACCGTTCCTGCTTCCGTCCGCTGAATGCCTTCCACCCGAATGTCTTTTACCGTAAAAGGCGCAACTGCCAATGCATGGCTTGAGCATAGTGCGAATGCGGCTGCAGCAATAAGGTGACGAGGGAAAAGAGACAAAGAAAACCGCTCGAATTGTAATTTCATTGGCTGTCGATAATTAAATTATTCTTGTAAGGCGGTTGCCATGTGATGAACCAGAGCCGGCTTAAGACAGGAGCCGAACAATATCATTGAAGACCGCAACGGCCATCAAGGTCATCAGGATACCCAGACCAGCACGCTGAGCGATTTCACCAACCCGTTCGGAAATCGGGCGGCCGGTCAAAACTTCCAGCGAATAATACAACAAAAGCCCTCCGTCAAGCACTGGAATCGGCAGTAGATTCATGACACCAAGACTGATGCTGATAAACGCGATAAAGCTCACATAGCTGATTACGCCGATCCGGGCAGTCTGTCCCGCATAGTCTGCGATGGTGATTGGCCCCGTTATATTTTTCCACGACACCTCACCCATGACCATTTTTCCGAGCATCCTGAGCGTCAATGCACTGGTATCCCACGTCTTTTGGATGCCCTTTGTCAATGCCGTGAATGGCGGTTCGCTTACAGTTGTCATTTCTGGCGCAAGCGGTACCTCGACGCGGATTCTGCCCACCGTCTGTCCGTTTTGTTCCTGCAATTCGGGAGTGACGACGAGATTGAATTGCCGTTCACCTCGCCTCCCTTCGATAGCAAGCTTCTTCAAGGGAGATGCACGTACCAGCTTGACGAAATCCAGCCCATCGATAATCGGCAGGCCGTTCACCCTTTGGATTTCGTCGCCTTCGCGCAGGCCGGCTCGCATGGCCGGGCCATCAGCCATGATTTTGCCGAGCACCGCTTTCGGTCGCGCTAGCTCGATCCCCACTTTCGCAAGGAAATCGCTTTCCAGATCCTGCGTCGAAAGCGCGTTAAGCGACAAGGTAACGCTATCCAGTATTTTCTGGTCTACAGCCGCAGGATCAGGATATTGTACGTCGAGTTTTGCCGGCGTTTTTTCAATTGCCAGCTGTATCAATTTCCAGCGCAGATCGGACCAGATGCGGATTGGTTCGCCATTAACCGAGGTAATCAACTCGCCGCCGCGCAAGCCCGCCTGATAGGCTGCCGATTTCTCCGGAACAGCACGCAGCTTGGGAATGGGTTCCGGAATTCCATGAATATATAGTCCGGTAAAAATCGCGATCGCAAGCATGAAATTGGCAATCGGCCCGGCCGCGACGATGGCAATCCGGCGCCACACGGACTGCTGGGTAAATTCGCGCTGCAGATCCTGCGGCGGAATCGTATTGATATCCTGTTCCCGCGCATCCAGCATCTTGACGTAGCCGCCGAATGGCAGGATCGAGATTGCCCATTCGGTTTGATCCGGACCGATTCGTCTTGAAAAAACAATCTTTCCCATGCCGACTGAAAAGCGCAGCACCTTGACGCCGCACCAGCGCGCAATCCAGTAATGCCCGAGCTCATGCACGATAACCAGAGTGCCGAGAACGACAATGAAGGCAATCACAGTCTGCAGCAACATCATTGTTTGATCAGAGAGTAAGTGATTTCACGCGCGCACCGATCCTGTTCCATCAACGTCTCAATATCCGTTGCCGCAACCCGGGGCAATTTATCCATCACGCGCGCAATGGTTTGATCAATCATGCGAAACCCGATGCGACGATCCAGAAAAGCCTGGACCGCAATTTCATTGGCCGCATTTAATATGGCCGGCGCCGTGCCACCTGCATGCAAGGCATCATACGCCAGTTTCAGGCACGGAAAACGATCGAAATCGGGGGCTTCGAAATCCAGCCGGCCGATCTTCACGAGGTCAATTGCATCAACGCCAGACGTGATCCGCTCCGGATATGCCAGCGCATGGGCGATCGGCGTACGCATATCGGGATTGCCGAGCTGCGCCAATACCGAACCATCGACATACGATACCATCGAATGAATCACGCTTTGCGGATGAATCACGACGTCAATCTGGCTGGCGGAAGCACCGAACAGCCAGTGCGCCTCAATCACTTCGAGGCCCTTATTCATCATGGTCGCGGAATCCACCGAGATTTTGCGCCCCATTACCCAATTAGGATGCGCCACAGCTTCTTCAGGAGTCACTGCGCCCAGCGTATCCACCGCTCTTGTGCGAAATGGCCCGCCGGATGCGGTTAGCAGGATTTTTGCAATACCGTATCGCGTCGGGGTTGTTTCATAGGCTGGCGGCAGGCACTGAAAAATCGCATTATGTTCGCTGTCTATCGGTAACAAGGTCGCACCATTGGCGCCAATCGCATCCATGAACAATTGGCCGGACATGACCAGCGCTTCCTTGTTTGCAAGCAGTATTTTTTTGCCTGCCTTTGCTGCTGCCATGGTCGGCGCCAAGCCGGCTGCACCGACAATTGCCGCCATTACCGTATCACACCCGGAAGCGCTGGCGATAGCGCATAAGGCCGTGTCACCATATTCGACCTGCGTCGTCAGTCCTTTTGTCGTCAAAATACCGGCGAGCTTTCGAGCCGCATCTGCGGAGCCGACAACAGCAACCTGCGGGCGGAATTTTTCGCATTGTATCGCCAGTTCGTCAACACGATTCAGCGCGGACAATGCATAAATGGCATAGCGTTCCGGATGTCTTGCCAGCACATCCAGCGTAGAGACGCCAATCGAACCAGTTGCACCAAGAATTGTAACGTTTTGCATACTGGCAGCCTTGCTATTTACAACCATGAGTTAAATAAAACGGCTATGGGCAATGTTGGTATCAACGCATCGATCCGATCCAGTATTCCCCCATGCCCAGGCAATAGTTTGCTACTGTCTTTCATGTTGGCCCGACGCTTGAGTTGAGATTCGAACAAGTCGCCGATGATGCTTGCCCCCACCAGTAAAGACATAACGATCAGAAACCCCGGCCAACCGAATTTGGTTTGCAATCTGACCGGAAATAAATCATTCGATAGTGGAAAAAGTATGGTTGCTGTACTGAATGCAAGCACGAAAATCCAGCCACCGATTGCTCCTTCCCAAGATTTCCCGGGAGAAATGGCAGGTGCAAGCTTGTGTTTGCCGAAAGCCTTGCCGGTAAAATATGCGCCGATATCGGCAATCCAGACAACCGCCATTACCGAAAACAGATATAGCGCGGAATGCTTGAACAAAACCAGTATTGCGGCAAAACAGCCAAAAATCGTGATGCCATAAATGCCATTGAGCACGCGGTTGCCAATGCTGCCAAGCGGCGGCAAGCCGATTGCCAGAGAAGGTGCCAGGCGTACTGCCCAGATCAGGGTACACAATCCAAAAAGCAGAGCGTTTTGTGAAAATATCCCTTTAAATGCCATAAAGATAAAGGCGATGCTCCACATGACGGCGCCAGGCAATGGCTGCTTGCTGCCGAATAGTCGAAGGCTCTCCCATACGGCCAATGCGAAAAATATCGATACTGCGATCGCAAGAACAGGAAAAGAGTCAAAAGCCAGAATCGACAGGAGGATGACAAGCAGCGCTACCGCAGTGATAACCCGCGTCTTTAACATCAAGACGCCTTCTTTTGCTCGACGACTTGCTGGCTGGTGCGCCCGAAGCGGCGCTCCCGCTGATGATACGACGCGATAGCCAGGTCCAATGCCGCCGCATCGAAATCAGGCCAGTAAGTCTCGGTAAAATAAAGCTCGGCATACGCCAGCTGCCACAAGAGGAAATTGGAAATCCGCTCCTCCCCGCCGGTACGAATAAACAGATCTGGTTCCGGTGCGTATGCCATTGACAGATAGGGGGCAAGCATCTCCTCGGAAAATACGGTGGCATCAGGTTGGGCGGCAACCATTTTGCCGATTGCCTGCACAATATCCCAGCGGCCACCGTAATTTGCGCAAACGGTTACGGTCAAGCGCGTATTATTTGCCGTCTTGCGTTCTGCATCGGCGATCATCTGCTGCAATTTGGCGTCAAAACGGCTTAAATCACCGACCACTTTAAGACGAATGTCATTGGCATGCATTTTCGCCACTTCGCGTTCAAGCGCCGTCATGAAAAGACGCATCAATAACGATACTTCATCAGCGGGGCGGCGCCAGTTTTCGGAACTGAATGCGAACAGCGTCAAGTATTCCACGCCGCGTTCAACACAGGCTTCGACGATGTTGCGAACCGTTTCCACGCCCTTGACATGGCCGGCTACGCGCGGCAGAAAACGCTTGGTTGCCCATCGTCCGTTACCGTCCATGATCATTGCGATATGGCGCGGCACTGCCGATACCTTGGGAACTGCCTGGGTTGAACTCGTATGCGTCATGGAGGAATGATAGCCAAAAGTAAGCGGAAAAGAAGTGCGCGTTCCGGCTATACCGTCATGATTTCCTTCTCTTTTTCTACAACCAGCTTGTCAACTTCGGCCACGTACCGGTCAGTCAGCTTCTGCACCTCGTCCTGTGCGCGCCGCTCATCATCTTCCGAACATGCCTTGTCCTTCAGGAGTTTTTTCAGCGCTTCATTGCCATCGCGACGTATATTGCGGATCGCAATTTTTGCATCTTCCGCCTCGCCCTTGACCAGTTTTACCATTTCCTTGCGGCGTTCTTCCGTCAACGGCGGCGTAGGCACGCGAATCATGTCGCCCTGAGTCGATGGATTCAGGCCGAGGTCGGATTCGCGGATCGCCTTCTCGACTACGGAAATCATTTTCTTTTCCCACGGCTGCACGCCAATCGTGCGCGCATCGATCAATGTGACGTTTGCAACCTGGGTTATCTGTGTCGGATTGCCGTAGTAATCAACCATGACGTGATCGAGAATTCCGGTATGGGCACGACCGGTGCGGACCTTTGCGAGATCGGCCTTTAATGTCTCGATCGACTTTTGCATTTTTTGTTCGGCGTTTTTCTTTACTTCAACAACGGCCATACTGTTCTCCTCTTTTACAACGGGGATTATCCAAATTCATACATGTACGAGTGTACCTTCGTCTTCGCCCAAAATCACGCGTTTCAGCGCGCCCGGCTTGACGATGGAAAATACCTTGATCGGTAACTTCTGGTCGCGGCACAGTGCAAATGCAGTTGCATCCATCACTTGCAGATGCTTCGCGATCGCTTCATCAAAGGAGATGCTCGAATATCGGGTCGCTTCAGCGTCTTTGTTAGGGTCGGCGCTATACACGCCATCCACCTTGGTCGCTTTCAGCACAACTTCGGCGCCAATCTCCGCACCTCTCAGCGCCGCTGCGGTATCAGTGGTGAAAAAAGGATTACCGGTACCCGCTGCAAATACCACGATTTTGCCTTCTTCCAGATACTGCAGCGCCTTGGGGCGAACATACGGTTCAACCACCTGTTCGATGGCAATGGCGGACATCACACGGGCGGTAATGCCGGCCTGCCGCATGGCATCGGCCAGAGCAAGCGAATTCATTACGGTCGCGAGCATGCCCATGTAATCAGCAGTTGCACGGTCCATGCCTTGGGCACCGGGCGCCACACCGCGAAATATATTGCCGCCACCAATGACAATCGCCAATTCGACACCCAGACTGGCAATTTCCGAGACATCCTCCACCATACGCTCAATCGTCGCACGATTGATGCCGTAAGCATCGTCCCCCATCAAGGCCTCACCGGAAAGTTTGAGGAGAACGCGCTTGTAGGCTGGTTTGGTCATGAAATGGGTTCCTGTTATCCGGATGTTACTTGAAAGTTTCTTGCACGCGGTCGATTCCGCCTGCGCCGTTATCAGTTGTAATTAAAACCGGAACGGTCCAATCGCTGCAGATTTGATCGGAGACTACGCCATAGCCAGAGCACGTGTCGCATGCATAGGCGCTATGGGCCGGCTTGGGGTGCACGGCAGCGTTGCTTATTGCTGATGGAGATGCCACACGGCACTTCCCCACGTCCTGCCCTACACTCTAATCCCACCCGCATATCCATGCGCCATCCACTCTAAAAAAACGGGCCTTTCGGCCCGCTTTTTTCGCTTATGCCTGCTTGGCAGCGGCAACTTGAGCCGCAACCTCGGCAGCAAAATCGTCTTGCTTTTTTTCAATGCCTTGACCAACAACAAACATTGTAAATGCCTTTACTTTTGTATTTGCGGCTTTCAACATTTGTTCAACCGTTTGCTTGTCGTTTTTTACGAATGACTGATTCAACAGCGAAACTTCTTTCAGGAACTTCTGTACCGTGCCTTCCACCATCTTGGCAACGATATCCGCAGGCTTGCCTGATTCCGCTGCCTTTTGCGAAGCAATCGAACGCTCTTTTTCAATCATCTCGGCAGGCACTTCATCCGCCGACAATGATACAGGTTTCATCGCTGCGATGTGCATGGCGACGTCCTTGCCGACCTGCTCATCGGTGCCTTCGAATTCCACCATTACACCGATACGGGTGCCATGCAGGTAAGAGGTCAGTTTCGCAGGCGTTTCGAAACGCTTGAAACGGCGAATCGACATATTTTCGCCGATTTTTCCGACCAAAGCTGCACGGATTTCTTCAAGGGTTTGGCCATTGAATGACAGTGCGGACAAAGCAGCCACATCAGCCGGATTATTTTCGGCAGCCAGCTTGGCGCAAGTATTGGCGAACGCGATGAATTCGTCGTTCCTGGTCACGAAATCCGTTTCGCAGTTGACTTCGATCAACGCTCCGATACCGCCTGCGATATAAGAAGCAACAACCCCTTCGGCGGTAATACGGGAAGCGGCTTTGGACGCCTTGCTACCCAGTTTGACACGCAGAATCTCTTCTGCCTTGTCCATGTCGCCGTCAGCCTCGGTCAACGCCTTTTTGCATTCCATCATCGGCGCGTCAGTTTTCGCGCGCAGTTCACCTACCATCGCTGCAGTAATTGCTGCCATATCACTCTCCTAATCAATTGGCATTCTTATCGAACGCCTCAATCAACATTTGATCGAAAAAAAGGGGCGAACCGCTGTTGCCCCTTTTCTGAAGCTCGACGCATCAGTCGCAGTACTTACACCTGATCGCTGACCTCAACGAATTCATCGCCGCCCTTGATGGTTTCGACCACGTCATTCATGGCGTTGGCGCGTCCTTCCAGGATGGCATCGGCGACGCCGCGGGCATACAGCGTAATTGCCTTGGATGAATCGTCGTTGCCCGGAATGACATACGTCACGCCTTCGGGCGAGTGGTTGGTATCGACCACGCCGATGACTGGAATGCCCAGCTTGGCGGCTTCGGTGATGGCACCCTTGTGATAACCGACGTCGACGATGAAAATGGCATCCGGAATGCCATTCATGTCCTTGATGCCGCCGATCGACTTTTGCAATTTTTCCATTTCACGCTGGAACATCAGCGCTTCTTTCTTGCTCATTTTCTCGACCGAGCCATCCGCAATCGCAGCTTCCATGTCTTTCAGGCGCTTGATCGAAATCTTGATGGTCTTGAAGTTGGTCAGCATGCCGCCCAGCCAGCGCTGGTCGACATAAGGCATGCCGGCGCGCTGTGCTTCCGCAGCCATGATGTCACGCGCCTGGCGCTTGGTGCCTACCATCAGGATGGTGCCGCGATTGGAAGACAATTGGCGAATGTATTTCATTGCCTCCTGGTACATGCCCAGGGTCTTTTCCAGATTGACGATATGAATCTTGTTGCGATGGCCGAAAATGAACGGGGCCATCTTTGGGTTCCAGAAGCGGGTTTGGTGACCGAAGTGGACACCGGCCTCCAGCATTTCACGCATGGTAACGGACATGACATTCTCCAAGGGTTGGGTCTGGAATACGCTCGGCCACCCATTGATCCGGGCACCCTTTTCGAGCGGATTCGCGATTAAGTTACATACAGGTATCAGCTTGCAAATACATATCAAGCCAACCTGAAATTATAAACTAAATACCGGAACTCTTTCAAGGGCATCCATGTTTGCGTTCTGCGGATGTTATCGCGCTCGTCTATAATTTCACTTTAATTGATTTATTCGTGCTGTTTTCCAGCGCATTTTGTTCATATCTATGGCTTCCATTTCCATCAAATCCGCCGACGACATTAAAGGCATGCGCATAGCTGGCAAGCTGGCGGCTGAAGTGCTTGACTTTATCACTCCCCATGTGAAACCTGGTGTGACGACGGGTGAACTGGATCGCCTTTGCCACGAATACATGGTGCAGGTGCAGGATACGATTCCGGCACCCTTGAATTATTGTCCACCCGGCTATACGCCCTACCCCAAGGCGATCTGCACTTCCGTGAACGATGTGGTATGTCACGGCATTCCAGGCGACAAGGCGTTGAAGAACGGGGATGTGGTCAATCTTGATATTACCGTCATCAAGAATGGCTACCATGGCGATACCAGCCGCATGTTTTATGTCGGCGAGCCTTCCATCCTGGCCAAACGGTTGACGGATATCACCTTTGAATCCATGTGGATCGGCATCTCCAGGATCAAGCCGGGTGCGTATCTTGGCGATATCGGCTTTGCAATCCAGCAGTATGCGGAAAAGGCCGGTTATAGCGTCGTGCGCGAATTTTGCGGACACGGCATCGGCAAGGTGTTTCATGAAGAGCCGCAGGTATTGCATTACGGCCGCCCCGGTACGCTCGACAAGCTTCTGCCCGGCATGATTTTCACGGTGGAGCCCATGATCAATGCGGGACGGCGCGAAATCCGCGAAATGAGCGATGGCTGGACCATCAAGACCAAGGACAGAAGTCTTTCCGCGCAATGGGAACATACCATCCTGGTAACCGAAACAGGATATGAAGTATTGACGGTTTCCCCCGGCATGCCCGCCCCGCCCGCCTTCATACAGCAGGATTCCGCCTTCCATCCCGCCGACGCATAAAGCAAAAGCATGACATCTCTTGCGTCGTCTCTCAAGGAACAGCTGAAAACCGAGCGGCAGAACATCATCGCAGCATTCCAGGTCGACGGAAAGCCGGAAAAACTGCTTGCCAGTCTACGCACCAGCGTGGATGCGGCATTGATCCGCATCTGGCAGAATTTTGCCTTGCCGGCCGATACGGCATTGGTAGCGGTAGGTGGATATGGCAGAGGCGAACTGTTTCCGCATTCGGATATCGATGTACTGATTCTGCTGAACAGCGCACCGGATGCGGCCTTGCGCAACACGCTGGAAGAATTGATCCAGTCTTTCTGGGATCTTGGATTCCAGATCGGCCACAGCATACGCACGATCGACGAATGCCTGAAGGAAGCCGCAGCCGACATCACGGTGCAGACCTGCCTGCTGGAAGCGCGACTGGTCATTGGCAGTCGCAAGCTTCTCCTGTTCCTGCGAGACCGTTGCAATGCAGCGATCGATCCACAGGCATTTTTTCTGGCCAAGACGCTGGAAATGCGCCAGCGCCATGCAAAATACGAAGATACGCCGTATAGCCTGGAGCCCAACTGCAAGGAAAGCCCCGGCGGCTTGCGCGACCTGCAAGTCATCTTGTGGGTCGCCAAAGCGGCGGGCCTGGGCGACTCGTGGCGCAAGCTGGCTGAGCGCGGCCTGATCACCACCACCGAGGCGCGCCAGCTGACGCAAAAAGAGCGCGCTTTCAAGGATATCCGCATCCGCCTGCATATCCATGCCGGAAGGTGCGAGGACCGGCTGGTGTTCGACGTCCAGATGCAGATCGCAGAAACCTTCGGCTTCAAGACCACCGAAACGCGCCGCGCCAGCGAATACCTGATGCAGCGCTATTACTGGGCCGCCAAGGCGGTGACGCAACTCAACACGATTCTGCTGCAAAACATCGAGGCGCAACTGTTTCCCCAGCCGCTCTCGACCCAGGCGATCAACGAACGCTTCAATCAGGCCAACGGCCTGATCGACATCGCGCACGACGATACCTTCGAAACCGTACCGTCGGCCATGCTGGAAGTGTTCCTGCTGCTGGCACAGCACGCCGAGCTGAAGGGCATGACGGCGCGCACCCTGCGCGCCCTGTGGCATGCGCGTTCCCGGATCGACGCCGGATTCCGGCGCGATCCGGTCAACCACGCGCTGTTTCTTTCCATCATTCAGGCGCCGCAAGGCATCACGCATGCGCTGCGCGGCATGAACCAGACTAGTGTGCTGGGCCGCTATCTGCCCAGTTTCCGGCGCATCATCGGGCAGATGCAGCACGATCTGTTTCATGTCTATACCGTCGACCAGCATATCCTGATGGTAGTGCGCAATGTGCGGCGCTTTACCATGACAGAACATGCGCATGAGTACCCGTTCTGCAGCCAGCTGATGGCGAATCTGCCCGGGCATTGGCTGCTGTATATCGCGGCGCTATTCCATGACATCGCCAAGGGTCGCAACGGCGATCATTCGATACTCGGCATGGCCGATGCGCGCAGGTTCTGCAAGGAGCATGGCCTGTCGAAGGAAGACACCGAGCTGGTCGTGTTCCTGGTGCAGCACCATTTGACCATGTCGCAGGTAGCACAAAAAAGCGACTTGTCAAACATGGATGTCATTCGCGGCTTTGCCGATCTTGTCAAGGATGAACGCCACCTGACCTCGCTGTACCTGCTGACCGTGGCCGACATTCGCGGCACCAGTCCCAAAGTATGGAATGCCTGGAAAGGCAAGCTGCTGGAAGATCTTTACAGGATGACGCTACGCGTACTGGGCGGCGAAACACCGTCGGCCGACCACGAGCTGAAGAACCGCCAGGAGGAGGCGTTGAAGACCCTGCGCCTTTACGGCTTGCCGGACGACGCGCACGAACGCCTCTGGCATCAGCTCGACATTGCCTATTTCCTGCGCCATGACGCATCCGACATCGCATGGCAGACCCGCGCCCTGTTCAACAAGATCAATAGCGCCGGCCCGGTGGTCAAATGCCGGCTGGCACCGATTGGCGAAGGCTTGCAGGTCACGGTCTACATCAAGGATCAGCCAGACCTGTTCGCGCGCATCTGCAGCTACTTCGATCGCAAGAATTTCAGCATCCTGGATGCCAAGATCCACACCACCAGGCATGGCTATGCGCTGGATACGTTCCTGGTCATCGAACCGACTTTCGCCAATAATTACCGCGATATCATCAGCCTGATCGAACATGAGTTGATCAATCTGCTGCAGTCACAGGAGCCGCTGCCGCCACCGAGCAAAGGACGGCTGTCCCGGCTGTCGCGCATTTTTCCGATCACGCCGACCGTGGACCTGCGGCCCGATGAGCGCGGCCAGTATTATCTGCTGTCGGTCTCCGCCAACGACCGCACCGGCCTGCTGTACGCGATTGCAAACGTGCTGGCAAAATACCGGATCAATCTGCACACGGCAAAAGTCATGACCCTGGGCGAACGGGTCGAAGACGTTTTCCTGATCGATGGCGCAGAGCTCAGCAATCCCCGCAGCCAGATCCATCTGGAAACCGACCTGCTGGAAGCGCTGCACGTGTAATATTGCGTTCTTTTTTCTCAACCGATTCCAGACCACATGACCGAACCGCTCCGTCTGTCCAAACGCATGTCCGAACTTGGCTTATGCTCACGCCGCGAAGCGGATGAATGGATCGCGCGCGGCTGGGTACGCGTCGATGGCGCAGTCGTATCGGAACTGGGCAGCAAGGTATTGCCGCATCAGCGCATTACGGTCGAACGCCAGGCCAGCGCGCAGCAGGCGCGGCGGGTGACGGTCCTGATGAACAAGCCGATCGGCTATGTCAGCGGACAGGCGGAGGATGGCCATCAGCCGGCCGTGGTGCTGGTCACTCCGGACAATCGCTGGAAAGAGGATACGGCGTCGCTGCAATTCCATCCGGGCCAGTTGTGCAGCCTGGTTCCGGCCGGTAGGCTGGATATCGATTCGACCGGCCTCTTGATCCTGACTCAGGATGGCCGGATTGCGAAGCAGTTGATCGGCCAGGATACCGAGATTGAAAAGGAATATCTGGTGCGGGTGCAATATGGCAAACCCGGCCGCCTGCCCGACGCCGACCTGCGCCTGCTGAATCACGGCCTGTCGCTCGACGGTAAAAAGCTGCTGCCGGCGAAGGTACGCTGGCAAAACGACGATCAATTGCGCTTCGTGCTGCGCGAAGGCAAGAAGCGGCAGATTCGGCGCATGTGCGAAGCGGTCGGGCTGAAAGTGCTGGGGTTGAAGCGGGTGCGTATCGGCGGCGTCATGCTGGGCGATTTGCCGGTCGGACAGTGGCGCTATCTGCGTCCGGACGAAAAATTCTAGGGTTTTGCCGGGTTTTTATACTACCGCATGTATTTTTAAACAGCCGCAAGATCATTCCGCATATTGCATTATTTTTGCCTATACTCCCTGTTTTTCTGTTTGCAGAAACGATGCTTGGAGAAAATCTGGCGTAATCCAGGACAGCGCACCGAACACCCCCGCGCAATGCGGCGGCATGGTTCAGTCGCCGTTACCGCCCAGGTCCGGAAACAGCACCTCGGTAAACCCGAAATGGGAGAAGTCCCGAATCCGCATGGGATAGAGTATGCCGGCCAGATGGTCGCATTCATGCTGTACCACCCGGGCATGGAAACCTTCCACATCGCGGCTGAGGCGCTTGCCGTGGCGGTCGAATCCCTCATAGCGCAACCGGGCCCAGCGCGGCACCATGCCGCGCAGGCCGGGCACCGACAGGCACCCTTCCCAGCCCTCTTCCACGGCTTCCGACAGCGGCGTCAGCACCGGATTGATCAGCACCGTTTCCGGCACTTCCGGCGCGTCCGGATAGCGCGCATTCTGCGCAAAGCCGAAAATCGCCAGTTGCAGGTCCACCCCGATCTGGGGTGCGGCCAGGCCGGCGCCATTCGCGGCGCGCATGGTGTCGAACATATCGTCGATCAGCCGGTTCAATTCAGGCGTATTGAATTCCTTTACCGGCTGCGCCTGGCGCAATAGCCGGGGATCGCCCATTTTCAGGATATCGCGCACGCTCATTGCATTTGCCGAATGTGGTCATGAAACGCTTTTCCGGTTTCCGGGTGCTTCAAGCCCATCGCCAGCGTCGCCTTCAGATAACCGAGCTTCGATCCGCAATCGTAGCGTTGGCCGGCATAGCGGTAGGCCAGCACCGGCTCCGATTGCAGCAGCGCGGCAATACCGTCAGTCAACTGGATTTCTCCGCCCGCGCCCTTGCCCAGTTTTTCAAGATAATCGAAAATCCTGGCGGTCAGGATATAGCGCCCTACCACTGCCAGGGTCGACGGTGCGACATCCGGCTGCGGTTTTTCGACGATGCTGTTGACGCGCTCCAGATTCGGCTGAAACGGCGATACGCTGACGATGCCATACTGCCGGGTATCCTCGCGCGCCACATTCTGCACCGCCAGCAGGCTGCTGCCTTCGCGCGCAAAGATGGCGGTCATCTGCGCCAGCACCGGCAGCTGTCCAGCTTCCACATCCATGAAATCATCAGCCAGCAAGACCGCAAAAGGCTCGTTGCCGACCACCGGGCGCGCGCACAGTACGGCATGTCCCAAACCCAGCGGCGCGGACTGGCGGATGTAGATGCAATTGACATGCTTCGGGATCACGTTTTGCACCATGTCGAGCAGTTGCAGCTTGCCCGCCGCCTCCAGCTCCGCTTCCAATTCGTAGACCTTGTCGAAATGATCCTCGATCGCACGCTTGTTGCGGCCGGTGATGAAAATCAGCTCGGTAATGCCGGCCGCCACCGCCTCCTCGACCGCATACTGTATCAGCGGCTTGTCGACGATCGGCAGCATCTCTTTCGGCTGCGCCTTGGTGGCAGGCAGGAAGCGACTGCCCAGACCTGCCACCGGGAACACTGCCTTGGTAATTTTCCTGTTTCTTTTCATTTTTTATCCAGCAGGTGAAGGAATCCAGTTTCATCAAGAATCGGCAAGTCCAGCTCGCGAGCCTTCAGCAGCTTGCTGCCGGCCTCTTCGCCCGCGACCACGTAACTGGTCTTTTTCGATACCGAACCAGCCACCTTGCCGCCCGCGGCCTCGATCATGCCGGCAGCCTGGTCGCGCGTCAGGGTCGGCAGCGCACCGGTCAGGACGAAAGTCTTGCCCTGTAGCGGCTTTGGCGCCTTGTCGCGCACCTCTTCCGGCCAGTGGATGCCTGCGGCGCGCAATTGCTCGATCAGTTCGAGATTCATGGGGTCGGCGAAAAACATCCGGATCGAACGGGCAATCACGGGCCCCACATCGGCCGCTTCGATCAATTCTTCTTCCGGCGCCTGCATCAGCGCATCCAGGTTGCAGAAATGGCGCGCCAGTTCCTTAGCGGTCGCTTCGCCGACATGCCGGATGCCCAGCGCATAAATGAAACGCGCCAGCGTGGTCGATTTCGATCTTTCCAGCGCCGCCAGGACGTTCTGTGCGGATTTGTCGGCCATGCGGTCGAGCGCGGCCAACGATATCAGGCCCAGCTTGTACAGGTCAGCCGCGGTATGGATCACCTGCTTGTCGACCAGTTGCTCCACCAGCTGGTCGCCCAGGCCTTCGATATCCATGGCACGACGCGACACGAAATGCAGCAGGCCGCCCTTGCGCTGCGCCGGACATTTGACCCAGCCGCCGGAACAGCGTGCAATTGCCTCTTCTTCGGCACGAATGATGGGCGAACCGCACGCCGGGCACACTACCGGCATGGCAAATTTCCGTGCATTGGCGGGCCGCATTTCCGGCACGAAAGATACCACTTCCGGGATCACATCGCCGGCGCGGCGCACGATGACGGTATCGCCGATCCGGATATCCTTGCGGTTGACTTCATCCTCGTTGTGCAGCGTCGCATTGGTCACGATGACGCCGCCCACCGCCACCGGCGACAGCCGCGCTACCGGCGTGATCGCGCCGGTGCGGCCGACCTGGACTTCGATTTCCTGCACCTGCGTCAGCGCTTCCTCGGCCGGAAACTTGTGTGCGATCGCAAAGCGCGGCGCGCGCGACACGAAGCCAAGCCGTTGCTGCTGGTCCAGCCGGTTGACCTTGTAGACGACGCCGTCGATGTCGTAGGGCAGCGCCATGCGCTTTAGTGCAATGTCGTGGAAAAACGCCAGCAGGCCGCTTGCGCCGCTGACCACGGCACGCTCGCTGCAAACCGGAATGCCGAGCGCTGCATACCAGTCGAGCAGGCCAGCATGGGTGTCCGGCATGGCCGCGCCTTCCAGTACCCCGATGCCATAGGCGAAAAACCGCAGCGCGCGCTGCGCCGTGATTCTCGGGTCCAGCTGTCTCAGGCTGCCGGCGGCGGCATTGCGCGGATTGGCGAATTCCTTCGCGCCGGCTGCACGCTGGCGTGCATTGAGCCTGGCAAAATCTGCCTTGAACATCAATATTTCGCCGCGCACGTCGATTACCTTGGGCGGGTGATCGGCATGCAGGCGTAGCGGAATCGCCCTCACCGTGCGGATATTGGCGCTCACGTTTTCGCCGGTGGCGCCGTCGCCGCGCGTTGCGGCTTCGACCAGCAGTCCGTTCTCGTAGCGCAGATTGATCGCGAGGCCGTCGAATTTCAGTTCGGTCGCATACGCCACCTCATCGGTGGCCTGCAAGCCTTCGCGTACCCGGCGATCGAACCCCACAATGTCTTCTTCGTGGAATCCGTTTGCAAGCGACAGCATCGGGATCGAATGCCGCACCTGCGCGAATTGCGGCAGCGGTGCGCCGCCCACGCGTTGCGTCGGGGAATCCGCCGCAACCAGTTCCGGGTACGCCGCTTCCAGCGCCTGCAGCTCGCGAAACAGCCGGTCGTATTCGGCATCGGGTATGGTGGGATTGTCCAGGACATAATAAGCATGGCTATGCCGATTCAGCGCGTCCCTGAGCCAGGTGGCGCGTGCCTGCCAATCGCCGTCAGCGGCGGGCGGCGCGGAACCATTATTGCCGGCGGCTGCCGCGTCATGAAGCAAATCGAACTGCATGTCAGGAGAACAGGCGCAATGCCCGGGTTGAACCGGCCGCAACATTTGCCTCTTCCATATGCCCATGGAAAGCGGCAACCTGCTCCGCAATTTCCTTCAGTGCGACATCCGAGAGGGGTTGTCCGCCGTCGTCGACCACCGCGCCGTCGAGCCGGGCAGCGAGCATTTTTGCGCATGAGATCATTGCGCTGAAACCGTCCTTCGACGGCGTCACGCACGGTACATCGAGCAACAGGGTCAGGCGCGATGTGGTTTCGTCCGCCAGTGTCACATTGGTCAATAGCGAGAATAGCGCGCCGCCGTCGCCGTCCGGCATGATCAGGCGGCCGTCGGGGCGCAAATCAAACCCCTGCCGTTCCAGCGCAGCAAGCAAGGTATTGACTGCCCACGGCGCACCTTGGGAAAGAATATTCACGCTAAGTTGCGCATCGTATTCGTTGACGAATTGATGCAGTTCGCGCGCCATCAGCATGACCTGGGTCATATCGGGAATATCGGGTTCCGCATCCAGCACATCGGCTACCTGCCGCAAGCGCGTCACCAGTTCGGAATATTCAATCTCGTTCAGCGCGTGATGGCGGTTGGCGAGCTGCACGCCGGCACACAGCACGGCATAGGCACTGCCATGCGTCACCGGTTCCCAACTGCCATCCTCGCGCTGTCCGATGAAATGAACCGGCTTGTTTCCGACATGCCGCAATGGCTGGATCGCGGCAAGCACCTTGTCGCTGCGTGTCGGGCCAGCCAATACGAGGGGAATCACGCAATCGATCAGTTCGTCGACCGGCAGTTCTTTCTGTTCGACCGGCCGGGCCATCGGCTCGGCAGGCGCGGCAGCGGCGTTCGACGCCACCGGGCCAGCATCCTGACTGACATCGCTGTCAACAAAGCTGGGCTCCTGGCGCATTTCCGGCTCGACAGGCGCAGCGCTGCGCTCCATCAAGACATCGTCATGGGTCGACGAAAACGCCCGTTCCACGGTTCTCTTGGCTTTGTATTCCTGCCATTTGTTATAAGAGACGACGGCGAGCAGGATCGCGCCGCCGATTGCCATCAGGCTTGCCTGCAGATCAGTCATGTCGCGTGCGCCCCCGCCCGGCTCCAGCCGTTTGACTGCTGGCGGCGCTGGCTGCATTGCACATCCGGGAAACAGATCGAGTCATTTACAAAATCCGAAGAACTGGCAATCGACAAGCATACGTCATTTGCGCTTGCCAGAGTGGTCGTGAAAGAAAGGCGCGGGCATCGAAACAAGCCCGGCGCCAAGTTATTAGGGTAAGTGTTACGAAACAAAATTGTCAAGCCGGTTCATTGTCCTGCCGATAAAGGTCTTTGCCAAAATGCCATTGCAAAATGGAAATGCACCATTGCAACAATTTCTGCGTTTCCGCAAACGCTGCATGAGTCGGATTGACAGTTATCAAGATGTTGTAGAGGGAAGCGGTAATAAAATTGCAAGCACGGTACAGCAAGTCAGGCACCGCATGAAATCTCTCTTGGCACAGCCTCGCACAACGAAACAGGAAGGGCTGCACAAGCTGAAGACAGTACCCTGAAATCAACGCCTTGATACGGAGAAACGCATGGGAAATAATCATGGGAAACGCGTAAGAATGGCACAATCAGCTGCCATCGCCGGCATGCCTGCATCACGCGCGATTCAAAGCCCGGGCGCGGCCAAAGGGCTCTCCAGGAATGCCAAACCTTCCATCGTCAATCCCCAAAAGCCATCGCCTGGCAACACGGCTGGAAAGCAGCAACCCGCTGCAAAGGAATTCAAGCTGCATGAATTGACCATGCTGTCGATTACGCCGATTTTCCGGACTATCCACCGCTGGTGGTTGACGCGCGCAGAACACCATTACCTGATTTGCGCCGACGTGGAAGAGCAGCGGGTGCGTGAAGCGCAGTTGAATGTTGCCTATTATCAAAGACGCGCTGCGCTGGCCAGGTCGGCTCGGCTCTGAAGCCATGTGCGGCGTAACCGGAATGCGCAACGCTGTTCCCGTTCGCTGTTCCATCATTCCACTTTTCCGTCATTCATTCCCGCAATCTTCAGCGGGAATGGCGAGAAGACAAACCGGCCTTCCATCCTGGAAAAGACAAAATACCGGGGGTATACTTTAAAATATAGCAATATTCGCAATAAATACGCGCCAGTTTTAAAATACACCGCGGTGTATTCCAGCACATCCAGACAGGCTGCCGGTGCCGGCCCTGATCGACCAAGCACCTCCTTTGCGCACTTGCCGACATTACCGGCAACGCAAGTATCCCGAATCAGGCTGTTTCCGCTTCGGAAGTGAAATGCGCGGCAGCTTCCAGATCGACTGCGACAATGCGCGACACACCCTGCTCTTGCATCGTGACGCCGATCAGTTGATTCGCCATTTCCATCGCAATCTTGTTATGCGAAATGAACAGGAATTGCGTATGCGACGACATGCGCTGGACCATGTTGCAGAAGCGCTCCGTATTGGCGTCATCCAGTGGCGCATCGACCTCGTCGAGCAGGCAGAATGGCGCGGGATTGAGCTGGAACATCGAAAATACCAGCGCCGTCGCCGTCAATGCTTTCTCGCCGCCCGACAGCAGATGAATCGTCGCATTCTTCTTGCCCGGCGGCTGCGCCATCACCTGGACGCCGGAATCGAGAATCTCTTCCCCGGTCATGTTCAGCCGTGCATTGCCGCCGCCAAACAAAATCGGAAATAGCTCGCCGAAATGCTGATTGACCTTATCGAAAGTGTCTTGCAGCAATTCACGCGTTTCCTTGTCGATCCTGTGAATCGCATCCTGCAGCGTGTTGATGGCTTCGGTCAGGTCCGCCAGTTGCGCATCGAGGAAATTCTTGCGTTCGGCGGCCTGCGTCAGTTCTTCCAGCGCCGCCAGATTGACCGCGCCCAGCGCGGCAATCGCATTGGTCAGGCGCGTCACTTCGCCTTGCAGCCAGGATGGCCGGATGTCGTCAATCAGCTTTCCGGCCAGCGTCGCCTCGTCCGCACCCGCCTCCTGCAGCTGCTGCGCATATTGCTCCTGATTCAGGCGCGCCGCCTGCTCTTTCAACTGCAGTTCCATGATCCGGTCGCGCTGCGGCTGCAGGCTGCGCTCGGCCTGCATCCGCGTTTCTTCATGCTGGCGCAGCTTCTGCGTCAACTGGTCGAGTTCATGCCGCGCATCGGCCAGGGCGCGCTCCTGATCGCTGCGCCGATCCAGCAGCGCTTGCAGTCCCGCCTGCGCCGCCTGATCGTCCAGGCTTTCCAGTTCAAGATGGCCCTGTTGCATGCTGGTGAACAGTTGCGCGGCCTGCTCCTGGGCAATGGCGATATTGCGCTTCAGTTCGGCAATCTTGTTGCGATGCGATTTTTCGGCGAACTCCGCCTCCTGCGCGGTACGCTCCAGCTCGCGCACGCGCTGGCGCGCATCGCTCAGCTGCTGTTCCTTCGCCAGATAATCGGTCTGGCATTGCTCATGCATTTCCTGCAGCTCAGCCAGTTCGATATCCAGCTGCTCGAACTGCATTTCCGATTCAGCCTGGATCTGCTGCTGCTCCGCTTCCTGGGTGGCGATCTCGGCCAGGTCCGCACCGATTTGCATGCTGCGCTGGCTATAGCGCTCGCGAATCTCGGAAAGCTTCATCGCTTCGATCTGCAAGCTGTGCACTGCCTGGGTCAACGTGCCGACGCGCTGGCGGAATTCCTGCAAGCGTTGCACCGCCTGCGTCAATGCGGCCTCCGCGCGCACCGCGCGCGACCGGGCTTCATCGGCAAGCATGTGCTGGGCGCGCAACTGCCTGGTGATGTTTTCGATTTCCTGCTGGCGCGCCAGCATGCCATCCTGTTCCGAATCCGACGCATAGAAACGCACGCTTGAACGGCCGATCACATGCCCCTGCCGGGTGACGAAACAAGCGCCGACCGGCAGCCTGGCGCGATCGGCGAAGGCTGCGGCCGGATCTTCCGCAACAAATACGTTGTGCAGCCAGTCCTGCATCAGCGCGCGCAATCCGGGGTCATTTAGCTGTAGCAGCGCCAGGAAAGGCTGCAATCCGGCAGGGCTTTCCGCGCCGCTGACCTGCGCCAGCCCCGGATTGGCGGTAAACAACGCCAGTTTGGCCGGCGGCGCATCGCTGAAAAACGCTTTCGCCCAATCGATATTCGACATTTCAAGCGCGGCAGTGCGTTCGCGCAGCACCGATTCGAGCGCCGTTTCCCAGCCTTGCCGGATCTGCAGCTTTTGCCACAGACGCGGCAGGCCGGCCAGTTCATGCTTGCTCAGCCAGGGCTGCACCTTGCCCTGGGTCTGCACGCTTTCCTGCAATTGCTTGAGCGCTGCCAGCCGCGCTTCCAGTTGCGCATTGGCGGCATTTTCCGCATTGACCTGCTGCTGCGTTGCGCGGCGCTCCTCTTCCAGCCGCGGCTGCTGTTCCTGTGCCGCTTCCAGCTGCTGCTGTGCTTCTTCCAGCGCGGCCTGTTTTTCTTCCAGCTGCAGGGTGAGATTGGAAAGATGCATGGCATCCGGCGCATGCAAGCCGTTTTTTTCCTGCGACAAGCGCTCCCTGCGCACCGCCAGCCCGGACAGGATATTCGATGCATTGCGTTGATGCGCGGACTCCAGTTCGATTCGCTGCTGCACCTGCATGGTCTTGCTGCGCGACTCGGCTGTCTTCAGCTGCGCTGCGCGCCATGCCTGTTCGAGTGCGGGAATCCGGTCGTTCTGCTGCTGCGCGGCTTCCTGCGCCTGTTCCACGCGCATCGCATGCTCTTCCAGGTGCATGTCGGCTTCCGCCAGTTCGTCCAGCTGCTGCTGGCCTTGCCGTTGCCACTGGTCGCGCTGCGCAGTCAACGAATTCAACTGCGACTGCAGGCGACTGCGCGATTCGATCACGAACTTGATCTGCGCTTCCAGGCTGCCGATTTCGGAATTGGTCTGGTACAAATGCCCTTGCGCCTGATGCATGCGGTCGCCGGCGGTATAGTGTGCCTGCCGCATATGCTCCAGTTCGGTCTCGACATGACGCAGGCCGGCGGTCTGCGCTTCCAGGGCGGTCTGCGCCTGTTCGATCTCGCGGAAAAATTTTTCCTGCTCTGCCTTGGCCTCATTTTTACGCAACAGCCACAGCAGCTTCTGCTTTTCTTCCTGATCGTGCTGCAATTCGTGGAATTTCCTGGCAACCGCTGCCTGCGCTTCCAGCTTCTCAAGATTGGCATTCAGTTCACGCAGGATATCCTCGACGCGGATCAGGTTTTCGCGCGTGTCATGCAGCCGGTTTTCGGTTTCACGGCGACGCTCCTTGTATTTGGAGACCCCGGCCGCCTCTTCCAGAAAAACCCGTAATTCTTCCGGGCGCGCTTCGATGATGCGCGAAATCATGCCTTGCCCGATGATTGCATACGCGCGCGGCCCCAGGCCCGTGCCGAGGAAGATATCCTGGATGTCGCGGCGGCGTACCGCCTGGTTATTGATGTAATAGGTCGATGTGCCGTCGCGCGTCAGGGTGCGCTTGACCGCAATTTCCGCATACTGGCTCCATTGGCCCGCGGCCTTGCCATCGGCATTATCGAACACCAGCTCGACGGAAGCGCGGCCGGCCGGCTTGCGATGCGAACTGCCGTTGAAAATCACGTCTTGCATCGATTCGCCGCGCAGCTCGGATGCTTTCGACTCCCCCAGCACCCAGCGCACCGCATCGATGATGTTCGATTTGCCGCAGCCATTCGGCCCGACCACGCCCACCAGCTGGCCCGGGACCTGGAAATTCGTGAGATCGACGAAGGATTTGAATCCCGATAATTTAATGGAAGTTAAGCGCACTTTATCGATTGTATTTAGCGTAAGAAATAAAAACAGGCGTTGCTGCCGGATTGAATGCAACAAGCCGCCACGACGCGAGTCCGTCTCTATCGGAAGCGACTTATCATATCATTCCATATAGGCAGCCCATTGTTTTCGCCGCCAATGATTACCCCTCGGAAACAGGACGGGAGCGGTATAATGCGGCACTCTCGCTGCTTTGTCTTTCAATCAATTTCGTATCGTCGGCATTTACGTGAATCCTCTCTTAAACAAGCTGCAACCCTACCCTTTTGAAAAGCTGCGCCAGCTGTTCTCCGGTGTCGCACCGAATCCAGCCTTCACCCCGATCAGCCTTGGTCTCGGAGAACCCCGGCATCCCACGCCCGCCTTCATTCGGCAGGCATTGACGGATAATTTAAGCGGCCTGGAAAACTATCCGGCCACGGCTGGCTCCGAGGCGCTGCGCGCCGCCATCGCGGGATGGCTGGAGCGCCGTTATCAATTGCCGAAACTGGACCCGACCACCCAGATTCTGCCGACCAATGGCTCGCGCGAAGCGTTGTTTTCGCTGGCGCAAACCGTGATCGATCCGGCCGGGGATGCACTGGTGATGTGCCCGAATCCGTTCTATCAGATTTACGAAGGCGCGACCTGGCTGGCGGGAGCGCAGCCTTATTTCGTGAATTCGGACCCGGCGCGCAACTTCGCGCCGGATTACGGCAGCGTTCCGGCCGAGGTCTGGCAACGCGTCCGGCTGCTGTATGTGTGCTCGCCCGGTAATCCGACCGGCGCAGTGCTGTCGCTGGCCGACTGGAAAGAACTGTTTGCGCTGTCCGACCGTTACGGCTTCATCATCGGCTCCGATGAGTGCTACTCCGAGATTTATTTCAAGGATGAGCCGCCTTTGGGCGGACTGGAAGCCGCCCACCAGCTCGGCCGTGCCGATTATCCGCGCCTGATCGTGTTTTCCAGCCTGTCCAAGCGCTCCAATGTACCCGGCATGCGTTCCGGTTTTGTCGCCGGCAACGCCGATATCATCAAAAAATTCCTGCTGTACCGCACCTATCACGGTAGCGCGATGTGCCCTTCGATCCAGAGCGCGTCGATTGCGGCATGGAACGATGAACGACATGTAATCGAAAACCGCGCCAAATACATTGCAAAATTCAATCAGGTCATGCCGCTGCTGCAACCGGTACTGGAGGTTGCATTGCCGGATGCCGCATTTTATCTTTGGGCAAGAGTCGACCGGCATGTTGCGATCTCGGACACGGAATACGCGAAGCGCCTGTATGCCGAATATAATGTGACGGTATTACCCGGCAGCTTCCTTGCGCGTGACGCGCATGGCATCAACCCCGGACGGAATCGCATCCGCATGGCGCTGGTCGCCGAACCCGATGAATGCATGGAAGCAGCACACCGCATTGCCGCATTCACCCGGAACCTCTCGACGCATTAATCAATCAACCTCTAAATACCGACACAAGATGACTCGCCAACTGCAACAAATCATCGACCAGGCATGGGAAGACCGTGCGAATTTTTCCCCGAAATCGGCGCCGGCCGACGTGCGCGACGCAGTTGCGCAAGTGCTGGCGCAACTGGACCAGGGCGCATTGCGCGTCGCGCAAAAGGCTGACGGCGCCTGGACCGTCAACCAGTGGATCAAGAAAGCAGTGCTGCTGTCATTCCGCCTGGAAGACAACATGCCGATGCCGGCCGGCGGCAGCATGCAGTTTTACGACAAGGTGCCGACCAAGTTCGCCAATTACACCGCTGAAGATTTTGCCAGGGGCGGTTTTCGCGTGGTGCCGCCGGCAGTGGCCCGACGCGGCAGCTTCATCGGCAGGAATGTCGTGCTGATGCCCTCCTATGTGAATATCGGCGCCTACGTCGATGAGGGCACGATGGTGGATACCTGGGCAACCGTCGGTTCCTGCGCACAAATCGGCAAGAACGTCCATCTGTCCGGCGGTGTCGGTATCGGCGGCGTGCTGGAGCCGATGCAGGCCAATCCGACCATCATCGAAGACAATTGCTTCATCGGCGCACGCTCCGAAGTCGTGGAAGGCGTGATCGTCGAAGAAAACTCGGTGATCTCGATGGGTGTATATCTTGGCCAGAGCACGCCGATCTATGATCGCGCCACAGGCGAGACCAGCTATGGCCGCGTGCCGGCAGGCTCGGTGGTGATCAGCGGCTCGCTGCCACGCGATAGCGGCAAGTACAATCTGTACTGCGCGGTCATCGTCAAGCGCGTCGATGCGCAAACGCGCGCCAAGACCGGCATCAACGAATTGCTGCGCGAAGCCTGAACGCAGTTCTTTCCCCTCGTGTTTTGCATTGTCTCCAGGAGCCCGGCATGGTGATGAACCGCTTGTTTTTGCTGATGAAGGAAAAAAAAGCATCCGATATGTTTCTGGCGGTCAATTCGCCCATCCATCTCAAGATCGATGGACATCTGGTGCCGATCAATCAGCAAAAGATGGACAACAGCACCATCATGGCATTGCTGGCGGAAGTGACATCCAGCGCGCGGTTGCAGGAACTGGAGCATGACCATGAACTCAACATGGGCATTCCCGTGGAGGGTGTAGGCAGTTTTCGTCTGTCCGCATTCCAGCAGCGCGGTAGCGTATCGGCGGTGGTGCGCTACATTCCGAGTAATATTCCCGAGCTGGATAGCATCCATATGCCGCCCCTGCTGGGCGATCTCATCATGGAAAAACGCGGTTTGCTGCTGGTGGTCGGCGCCACCGGTTCCGGCAAGTCCACCACGATCGCATCCATGCTGGACCATCGCAACACGCTCAGGACAGGCCATATCCTGACACTGGAAGATCCGATTGAATTCCTGTTCCGGAACAAGAAATCGATTGTCAATCAACGCGAAATCGGGATCGATGCCGCCACTCTCGACATTGCGCTGAAAAACGCGCTGCGCCAGGCACCTGATTGCATCCTGATCGGCGAGATTCGCGACAAGGACACCATGAGTGCGGCGCTGGCGTATGCGCAATCGGGGCATCTGGTGGTAGCCACGCTGCATGCGAATAACAGTTATCAGGCGCTGACCCGCATCATCAGCTTTTATCCGATTGAATCGCGGCAGGCGCTGCTGTTCGATCTGGCGGCGACGCTGAAAGCGATCATATCGCAGCGCCTGGTCAGCGCAATCAGGGGCGGACGCAGGCCGGCGGTAGAAGTCATGTTGAACACCCGCCATGTCTCGGAACTGATTGAACAGGGTGCCATCGGGCAGATCAGGGAGGCGATCGAAAAAAGTCTGTCGCCGGGCTCGCAGACATTCGAACAGGCCTTGCTGCATCTCATCAAGGAAGGTGCGGTTACACAAGAAGAAGCGCTGGCGCATGCCGATTCGGCCAGCAATCTTTACTGGCTGTTGAACAATGAGCAATCCAATCAAGCCAGGCCACCCGAACCAGTCCAGAAAAAAGACGAAGGAGAAGCCTCATTTACCGAATTTACACTGAACATGTAAGCGCATGACGACTCTCTACGGCATTCCGAACTGCGACCAGGTCAGGAAGGCGCGCGCATGGCTCGACCGGCACACCGTATCGTATGCATTCCATGACTTCAGAAAATCCGGCATCATGCGCCAACAGATCGATCTGTGGCTGCAGGATATCGAGTGGGAAACCCTGCTTAACCGGAAAGGCTCCACCTGGCGCACGCTATCGGACGAACGCAAGGCAACCATCAACGATGCACCGGGCGCCGCCGCTTTGATGTTCGAAGCGCCAACCATCATCAAGCGGCCGGTTCTGGTCCTGGATGGCCGCACATACGTCGGATTCGACGAAGCAACTTATCAACGGATTTTCAACACGTAACCCATGAGTAAAACGCTTGCATTTGCGGAAACGCTGATCGCGCTGCCGTCCGTGACGCCGGATGACAATGGCTGCCAGCAGCGCCTGATCGACCTGTTGGCGCCGCTCGGCTTCCAGTGCGAATCGATACCATCCGGCAATGTCACGAATTTATGGGCCAGGAAAGGCCGCGCGCAACCCTTGCTGGTGTTTGCCGGGCATACCGATGTGGTGCCGACCGGCCCCCTGGAACAATGGCATTCGCATCCGTTCATCCCGACGCAACGCGACGGCAAGTTGTATGGCCGCGGCGCCGCCGATATGAAAACATCGATTGCCGCAATGGCAGTCGCGGTCGAAGAATTCATTGCCGCCCATCCGGATCACAAGGGATCGATCGGCTTCCTGATCACCAGCGACGAGGAAGGCCCGGCAACCGACGGTACGGTCGTGGTGTGCAACATGCTGAAGGAACGCGGCGAACGGCCTGACTACTGTGTCGTGGGCGAACCGACTTCGGTGCATGAACTGGGGGATGTGATCAAGAACGGCCGCCGCGGTTCAATGTCCGGCCGACTGGTCATCAAAGGCGTGCAAGGGCATATCGCGTATCCGCAACTGGCGAAGAACCCGATTCACCTTGCCGCACCTGCCTTGGCCGAACTGGCGTCCGAGCAATGGGACGAAGGAAACGAATACTATCTGCCAACCGCATGCCAGATATCGAATATCCATGGCGGCACCGGCGCGTCGAACGTGATTCCCGGTGAAGTCGTCATCGACTTCAATTTCCGTTTTTCCACCGCCAGTACGATTGACGGCTTGCAGCAGCGCGTGCATGCCATTCTCAACCGGCATGCGCTTGAATATGAATTGAAATGGGCTGTCAGCGGCCTGCCATTCCTGACGCCGCGCGGATTCCTGAGCGATGCGCTATGCGCCGCGATCAAGACGGAAACCGGCGTTGATGCCGATCTGTCTACTACTGGCGGCACCTCGGATGGCCGCTTCATCGCGCAGATTTGCCCGCAGATCGTTGAATTCGGGCCGCTAAACGGCAGCATCCATAAAATCGACGAACATATTGAAATCCGGCACATCGAGCCGCTGAAAAATATCTACCGACGCACGCTGGAAAATCTGCTGCTGTGAAACATCGCCTGAACCTGTCAGCCATCCTTTATTTTTCGACGCGTGAGTACGCATCGCACCGGATGGCTCCGCTCCCACTTATTTTTTCATCATGACCATAACCACTTTTGCCACCATCCGCGATGTACTCCGTTATGCCGTTACCTGTTTCAATACCGCGAAACTCTCCTTCGGCCACGGCACCAATGATGCCGTCGATGAAGCGGCCTACCTGATTCTCCATACGCTCAGGCTGCCGCTCGACAAGCTCGACCCGTTTCTGGATGCAAGACTGCTGCGCGAAGAAATTGCCGCGCTCCTGATGATCATCGAACGCCGCGTGACCGAACGCGTGCCGGCAGCGTACATCACCAATGAAGCGTGGCTGGGCGGTTACCGTTTCTACGTCGACCAGCGCGTGATCGTGCCGCGCTCGTTCATCGCAGAACTGATCCCCGAGCAATTTGCGCCCTGGGTAGAAGATCCCGAATCGGTCGCCAACATCCTTGAACTATGCACCGGGTCCGGCTGTCTGCCAATCATGCTGGCCGACGCCTTCCCGAATGCGCATGTCGATGCAGTCGACATCTCCGCCGATGCATTGGCGGTGGCCCGGCGCAATGTCGAAGAATATGCGCTGCAGGACCGCATTACCCTGATCGAATCCGATCTGTACGCCGCTGTGCCGAAGAAGAAATACGATCTCATCATTACCAATCCACCGTATGTCAATTCGGACTCGATGGCGAAACTGCCGGAAGAATACCGCCACGAGCCGCAAATTGCATTGGCTGGCGGCGCCGACGGCATGGATCTGGTGCGCAGGATCGTGGCAGGGGCGGCACAACGGCTGACCGGGCAAGGCCTGCTGATGGTGGAGGTCGGCAACGAGCGCCGCCATGCGGAAGCCGCATTTCCCAAACTGGAACCGACATGGCTGTCGACCAGCGCCGGAGACGACATGGTCTTCCTGCTTACGGCCGATCAACTGCGCCGCGAGGCAGCCAGCATTGCATAAAAATCGAAACCCCGCCGGTTGTTTCCGGCTTGATGGCCGCGGCTGCATGGCATCCGCGTTTGGAATTTGGCAAGGCAAGACAAGAAAAGAATGATACGTTTTCAGCAGGTTTCCCTCATGCGCGGCATCAAGCCGCTCCTCGTTGCCGCCGATGTCACACTGAATCCGGGCGACAAGATCGGTCTGATCGGCGCCAACGGCGCCGGCAAGTCCAGCCTGTTCGCACTGCTGCGCGGCGAACTGCACGCCGATCAGGGCGAAGTCGATTTTCCGGCCAAGTGGCGCATGGCTTACGTCGCGCAGGAAACGCCTGCGCTCGACCGGCCCGCACTCGAATACGCAATTGACGGCGATGCCACCCTGCGCCGACTGGAGCAGGAATTGGCTGCCGCCGAGAGCGAGCCGGAAAGCGCGGATAATGGCAACCTGATCGCCGAACTGCATGGCCGGCTGGCCGATGCCGATGCCTACACCGTCAGATCGCGCGCCGAACAATTGCTGCTCGGCCTCGGTTTTTCCATGGAGCAGATGGCGCAACCGGTCGCCAGTTTTTCCGGCGGCTGGCGCATGCGCCTGAATCTCGCACAGGCGCTGATGTGCCCATCCGACCTGCTGCTGCTGGACGAGCCGACCAACCACCTCGACCTGGATGCGATCATCTGGCTCGAAGACTGGCTCAAGCGCTATGCCGGCACGCTGATCATCATTTCGCATGATCGCGACTTTCTGGATGGCGTAGTCAACGTCATCACGCATATCGACGAATGCAAGCTGAAGCGCTATTCGGGCAATTATTCCTCGTTTGAACGGCAGCGCGTGGCGCAGATCGTGCTGGCGCAGGGCATGCAGGAAAAGCAGATGCGCCAGCGCGCCCATCTGCAATCGTTCATCGACCGCTTCAAGGCCAAGGCCACCAAGGCACGCCAGGCGCAAAGCCGCATGAAGGCGCTCGCCAGGATGGAAGAAATCGCACCATTGCGTGCGGCGGCAGAGTTCTCATTCGATTTCCGCGAACCCTTGAGCGCGCCCAATCCGCTGCTGGTACTGGAAGACGTCGATGCCGGCTACCGGATTGACAATCCGCACGACCACCACGTTATCGATAAAAAAATCGTCTGCGGCATCAATTTTTCGCTGCAGACAGGTCAGCGCATCGGCCTGCTGGGCGTCAACGGCGCCGGCAAATCGACATTGATCAAGACTATCGCGGGCGAACTCGCGCCGCTCGCGGGCGAAGCGCATACCGGCAAGGGGTTGAGCGTCGGCTATTTCGCCCAGCATCAGGTCGAGATGCTGCGTCACGATGAATCGCCGTTGTGGCATCTGGCGAAAATCGCGCCGACCGTGCGTGAGCAGGAATTACGGAATTTTCTTGGCGGCTTCAATTTTCCAGGCACCATGGTTACCAGCAAGATTGCCCCTTTTTCCGGTGGCGAAAAGGCGCGCCTGGCGTTGGCGCTGATCGTCTGGCAGCGTCCCAACCTGCTGCTGCTGGACGAGCCGACCAACCACCTCGACCTGGAAACGCGCGAAGCGCTGACCGAGGCGCTGGCGCAATTCGAGGGCACGCTGGTGCTGGTCTCGCATGACCGGCACCTGCTGCGCGCCACCACCGACCAGTTCATCATCGTCGCGGATGGCCGGTTGCAGCCGTTCGACGGCGATCTCGACGATTATCGCGACTGGCTGTTCAAGACCAAGCTGGCGGCGGGCAAGTCCGGTTCCGGCACTGCCGCCCTGCCGTCGAATGCAGTCAAGGCTGCCGCTACCGCAAGCGCAGCCGGCCCGGCCGCATCGAATATCGACCGGCGCGAACAGAAGCGCGCGGCAGCGGAAGACCGGCAACGCCTGGCTGCGCTGCGAAAACCGATCGAGTCGCGCATCAAGCGGCTGGAAGAGCAGATCGCCAGGCAGCAGGAGAAAAAAGCCGCAATCGATGCGCAACTGGCCGACCCGTCGATTTACGATCACGCCAACAAGGAAAAGCTGAAATCACTGATCGTCGAGCAGGCCTGGCATGCGAAAGAAATCGAGCAACTGGAGTCCGAATGGATGGAACAGCATGATGCGCTGGAGCAAGCCGCTGTGTAGCGCACCGATAGTGATCCGTCAATCATTGCCATCCGCCCGTTTCGACAAGTCCGTATCCACCAAACATCATTCATCCTTAGCGAGCGCATCATGCCCCACTCTCTCGATCAACCGTTGCAAGGCATCCGGGTCCTTGACCTGACTCGCCTCCTACCTGGCCCGCTGGCGACCATGCATCTGGCCGACATGGGCGCCGAAGTCATCAAGATCGAAGACCCCGGCATGGGCGACTATGCGCGCACCATGGGTCATGTGAAGCATGAAGTGTCGCAATTCTTCATTGCCGTCAATCGCGGCAAGCGCTTCCTGCGGCTTGACCTGAAAGATGCGGCGCAGCGCGACGAATTCCTGCGCATGGTCGACAGCGCCGATGTCGTGGTCGAAAGCTTTCGACCAGGCGTGATGGACAAGCTGGGCTTGGGCTGGAAGACACTGAAACAGCGTAACCCGAAGCTCGTCATGTGCGCTATTTCCGGTTACGGGCAAAACGGCCCGTTTGCGCATCTTGCCGGGCACGATATCAATTTTGTCGGCTACGCCGGCATGCTGGAGCAGAATGTCGGTCCGGATGGCATTCCTGCATTATCGAACCTGCAGGTCGGCGACGTGCTCGGCGGCTCGCAGGCCGCCGTGCAAGGCATCCTTGCGGCACTGATCAGCGCTCGAACCACGGGGCGCGGCCGCTTTGTCGACATATCGATGACCGATGGCGTGCTCGCGCACAACATCATGCCGCTGGCAGCCGTCAACAGTTTCGGCAAGGCTCCCACGCCTGGCCGCGATCTGCTGACCGGCGGCGTGCCCTGCTACAACGTGTATCGCACCCGGGACGATCGCTTCATGGCGGTGGGCGCGCTGGAACTGAAGTTCTGGGAAATCTGCTGCGATGTGCTGGAGCGCCCGGATCTGAAAGCCCGGCATTGGGCGCGTGGCCAGGAAATCGGCGGCACCGACGCAATGGCGATCAAACTCGAACTGGACGCCATTTTCGCGCAGGAAACGCTCGTCTTCTGGAGCGGGAAATTTGCCGATGCCGATTGCTGCGTGACACCGATCCTATGCATGGAGGAAGCCATTAGTCATCCACTGTTCCAGGCGCGCGCGATGGTGCAGCAGAAAACGCACCCGACCGAAGGCGACTATCATGCCATTTCACCCTGTATCAAATTTTCCGCCTGAGCGGCGGCGCCATTCATGATGACAACCCTGTCAATCATCGGCTGCGGCCATGTTGGCAAGACGCTGGCCCGCCTGTGGACAGAGCACCGGACATTCCAGGTACTGGACATCTGCAACCGCACGCTGGCAAGCGCACAGCGCGCTGTCGATTTCATCGGCACGGGCCGGGCCGTGGCAGCGTGCGCCAGCCTGCGGCCGGCCGATATCTACCTGATTTCGACACCCGACGACCGGATCGCGGACAGTTGCCGCACACTGGCCGCTACCGGCTGTCTTTCGGAAAGTACGGTCGTATTCCACTGCAGCGGCGCATTGTCGTCGCATGAACTGGCCAGCGCCGCAGAGTGCGGCGCGCGAGTGGCAAGCATTCATCCACTCCGCAGTTTTGCCGCACCGGAAAGCCTCGTGCACAGTTTTTCCGGCACATTCTGCGGCGTCGAAGGCGATCCACGCGCGCTCGCATGCCTGGGCAGCGCATTTACGGCCATCGGTGCGCAATTCGTGCCGATCAACGGCGAGGCCAAGATTCTGTACCATGCCGCCGCCGTATTCGCCTGCAACTACCTGACAACACTGCTGCATGTTGCGCAGCAGACCTGCATCCAGGCCGGCGTACCCGCTGATACGGCGCTGCAATTACTGTCACCGCTGGTCAGGGAAACCGTGGACAATGTTTTCCGGCTTGGCCCCGCACAGGCGCTCACCGGCCCGATTGCGCGCGGCGACATGATCACGGTTGAAAAGCAGCAGCATGCGATTTCCAGCTGGAATGAAAATAATGGGAATTTATATGCACAGTTCGCAAAGCTGACTGCAGAACTGGCCAGACTGCGCAACTGATCAGCCGCCAAAAGCGACCATCAATTCCCCCTCATTCTTTCAGCATGCCGGAAACAATGGAAGCAGCCGTTTGGCCGCACTGGTATCAGCAATCATACACAGGCGTGTATTTTTAAATTACCGCATATTCATTGCGAATTTGATAGGGTTATTTGGCATACTCCCCATTTAACCCGGCGTTATGGTAACACCACAGATGCGCCATGGCCCCCAGCTCCCGGGCCGGCAATGCGGCGGCAGGCACAATCACCCAATCCGGAAACGGTTGCTGCCGTTTAAGCCTAGCGGCCGCTCCCTCCCCTTTGAAAACTGCGGAAGCGACAGGGAAACGGAATCATCCGCTGCCCTGCGCAAGTCCTCAACAATCCAGCGCCTGCCTGAAATCCTCAACCAGATCTTCCGTATCCTCGATGCCAACCGACACGCGGATCAGAGATTCGGCGATGCCCATGCTGGCGCGGCGTTCGGCGCCCATTTCATAAAAAATCGTGTGCGCGACCGGAATCACCAGCGTGCGGGTATCGCCCAGATTGCTGGCGGCCACGCCAAGCTTGAGCCGATTCAGGTAATCGAAGCAATCGATGCCCTCCTTCAGTTCAAAACTAAGCAAACCGCCATAGGCATGGAACAGATCGGTAGCAAGCTCATGCTGCGGATGGGAGAGCAGCCCCGGATAATGGACGGCCGCGACACGCTCGTCCGCCGCCAACATCCGTGCGATAGCCATTGCATTCAGGCATTCGCGTTCCAGCCGCAGCGCGATTGTCTCGCAGCCGACTGCCAGGTGATGCGCGGCTTCCGGCCCCAGCGTTGCGCCGAAATCGCGCAGCGCCTTGGCACGGATCTGCGCCACGCCCCACTGCATCGGAGGAAACCGCTTGTAGGTATCGAGAATATTCGGATAGCGCGTCCAGTCGTACAGGCCGGTATCGGTCAGGCTGCCGCCCAGCGCATTGCCATGTCCGCCGATCGATTTGGTCAAGGCGTTGATCACCAGGCTGGCCCCGACCGTCGCGGGGCGAAACAGGTAGGGTGATGTCATCGTGTTATCAACGATGTAGACAATGCCGCGTTCGCGGCACAATTGTCCGATGCGCGCCAGATCCGCGATCTGGGTACGCGGATTGGCGATCGTCTCCACGAATACGATGCGGGTGGCAGGGGTCAGCGCTGCGGCCACCTGTTTCACATCGGTGGCATCGACGAATGCGACATCGACACCCTGCCGGCCGGCCGTTTGCCAGAGACTGTTGGTATTGCCGAACAGGAAGGCTGACGAGACGACATGATCGCCCTCGCACAGCAGGGCCTGCACTACTGCTCCAATCGCCGCCATGCCGGTCGAAAAACAGACAGTGGAATAGCCTTCTTCCATCCAGTTGATCTTGTCTTCCAGCGCCGACACGGTCGGATTTCCCTGGCGGCCGTAGCGAAAGCCGGGTTGCCGGCCCTGGAATACCGCGGCCAGTTCGCGCGCATCCCTGTATCCGAATGTCACCGAAGTATGGACCGGCTTATGCAAGGAACCGTGCTCGATCGGCTTTTGCCGGTCGCTATGCAGAATGGTTGTGGTGAAGCCGTATTTTTTTATATCGCTCATGATGAAGAACCCGTTCAGCGCGTGCCAAAACGAGCCAGGTAAAGTGCATGTTTCCCATGATTGCCCGTATCGATCCGGGCGGATCGATACGGGCAGGCGGCCATCTTCAATCGACGTGCGCCAAGTTCAGATTCAATTGCGAGCGCACCGTGTCCTCATTGTCCGGTCGCGGGTTGTTGCGTGCAAATTCGATGCGGTCCAGATAATCGCGCGATATATCACCGGTAACGTACACGCCATCGAAGCAGGAAGCCTCGAATTTTTTCAGCATCGGATTCACATCGGAAATCGAGCGCTTGAGCGCTTCGATATCCTGGTAAACCAGCGCATCCGCGGTGATTTCACGGCACACTTCTTCATCGCTGCGGCCGTAGGCAATCAGCTCGTTACGAGTTGGCATATCGATGCCGTACACATTGGGAAACTTGACCGGTGGCGCCGCCGACGCAAAAATCACGCGCTTGGCACCGGATTCGCGCGCCATCTGCACAATCTCGCGACTGGTGGTGCCGCGCACAATGGAGTCGTCTACCAGCAAAACCGACTTGCCCTTGAACTCGGCGCTGATCGCGTTGAGCTTCTGCCGCACCGACTTCTTGCGATGCGCCTGGCCCGGCATGATGAAAGTGCGGCCGATATAACGATTCTTGATGAAACCTTCGCGATAGTCGAGGTTGAGCTTCAGCGCCAGTTCCATTGCCGAAGGGCGCGATGAATCGGGAATCGGCATCACGACATCGATATCGCCAGCGGAAAACTGGCCCCTGATTTTTTCGGCAAGATGTTCGCCCATTTTCAGGCGGGCAGCATACACCGATGCACCGTCGATCACCGAATCCGGGCGCGCAAAGTAAACAAATTCAAATGCGCACGGATTCAGCGTCGGGTTTTCCGCACATTGCTGGTTGTACAGATTGCCGTCAAAATCAATGAAGATTGCCTCGCCCGGCATCACGTCGCGCAAAAAACGGAAGCCCAGTCCTTCCAGCGCCACCGATTCGCTGGCAATCAGGTATTCCGGTCCCTTTTCCGTGTCGTTGAAACCGATGCACAGCGGACGAATACCGAACGGATCGCGAAATGCCAGCAAGCCATAACCGGCAATCTGCGCCACTACCGCATACGATCCGCGCACCCGCTTGTGCAATACCGCAACCGCCTTGAACAGCGCCGCCTGATCGAGCGAATAGCCGGTCGTGGCTTCCTGGATTTCATGCGCCAGCACATTCAGCAACACTTCCGAATCGGAGTCGGTATTGATGTGGCGGCGGTCGTTCTTGAACATCTCGATCTTGAGCTGTTCCGAGTTGGTCAGGTTGCCGTTATGCGCAAGGATGATGCCGAACGGGGCATTGACGTAGAACGGCTGCGCCTCTTCCGCACTGGTGGCGGAGCCGGCAGTCGGATAACGTACCTGGCCGATGCCGGAGTTACCCGGCAGGGAGCGCATATTGCGGGTCCGGAATACATCGCGCACCAGCCCATTGGCCTTGTGCATGCAGAAAGTATTGCCTGAATTGGTTGCAATACCCGCCGCATCCTGGCCACGATGCTGCAGCAACAGCAGCGCATCATAAATCAGCTGGTTGGCGGGACTGTGAGAAACGACACCGACTATGCCACACATGGTGGACTCCTCAGTTAAAAAATAGTATCGAACTTCCTGGGAACAGAATTAATGACGATCCGATTGAATCTGTTCCGTATTTCTGATTCGCACCCTTCTCCCGCAAGCGGGAGAAGGGAGGAGGATGAGGGAATGCCATCCTCTCCCTCAATCCCTCTCCACTTGTGGAGAGGGAAGCTGTTTGCCCCCTTCTCCCGCAAGCGGGAGAAGGGAGGGGGATGAGGGAATGCACCTCATGAATTCTGTTCCGCAAAGATTAGAATTGCACATGCCTTGCGAATTCTCCCGGCAAAAATGGCTTGATCGTGCGTGCCGCCGTTTCTGCCAGCGGGCTCAACAATGCGTCCTTCCAGAAGGCCTGCTGCGGAATTGCTGTCATGCCACATAACAGAACCGCCGCCAGGATGATGATCATGCCGCGCCCAAGTCCGAACAGGCCGCCCAGGCCGCGATCCATCACGGTCAATCCAGACGCCTTGATGATGGCATCAATGGCTTTTGTCAACAGCATCATCAGCAATCTTGTGCCGATGAACAATGTCAGGAAGGCAACGATCAAACGCACCGTCTGGCCCGGAATCATGTCAGGCAACAGCGCCGCTAGCGAATCGCCATAGGCATTGGCGAGGATAAAAGAAATCGCCCAGCCGAGCAGTGACAATACTTCCCTCATCAGTCCGCGCATGGTGCTGATGATGATTGAGCAAAGCAATACAAACAGCACCAGATAATCGAAAACCGTCACCCTACCGCCCCGACGTCAAGAGTCAGGAGTCAAGCGGCACCAGCGTGCCACTCAAGCCCAGTTTCACCAGCCTGGCGCGCATTTTATCCGCTTCATCCTTGCTGCCAAACGGGCCAATGCGAATGCGGGTGCGGTCACCGGTTTCGGTCGCCACTTTCTGTGTATACGATGAAATCCCGGCTTTTTTCAGTTTCCCCTGCAACGCATCAATCTTTTCCCTGGAAGCGAGTGCCGCAACCTGAACCGTGAACCTGGCCGGCTTTTTATCCATGGCCGTTTTGGCACTGGCAAGCGAAATATTGGTTTTCCCCTCCAGGATGGCCTGCGCGCGCGCTGCATCAGCATGCTTTTCGGTCGACGGAGATGCTGCAGGCTCGCTCCGGATGTCCGAACCAGACTTGTCTTCCGGCTTGGGTCGAATATTCGGAGTGTGGGCAGGCTGCGGCTTCGATGCCGTGTTGACGGCGTTGGCCGGAACGCGGTCGGCACTCATCTTTTCGCTTTTGTCTTTCGCCGTATCCGCCACAGCAGGCAATGGCGCTTCTCTACCGTTGGCGGGGGCGGATGGCGTTGTTACCAGTTCTTCCTTTTGATCGAGCGCAGCGGATGCCGCCACCCTAGATAAAGCCGATACGGAAGAAGGCTGGCTGGATGACACAACCGGCTTGTCTCTGGAGGGAATCTGGATCGCGATATCGTCCGCCAGGGGTTTTGGCTCGGAGTCCAGAATCATCGGCAAGCCGATCACCGCAGCCAGCACGAGCGCAACCGCTCCCACCAGCCGCCGGCGTGCACGTTTTTTTTCCGGCAGAATCGGATCAACCGGCGCGCTGGGTTGTTTATCCTGCCTGCTGCGCCTGGCTTTGCCGCGTACAGCTTTGGATTCTTCTTCTGCGCGCGAATAAAAAGCGCTGTCATCGGAAGTCGATTCCTGCTTGTTTTTGCGAAGAGTCGAGAACCAGCCCATGCGGTAAAGTATGAAATTCGTCAATGGCCTTCGGCATTCCGCGCTGCCAGCACGCCGGCAACCGTCAGGAACGATCCGAAAACCGCAATTCTATCATTCTCGCCCGCCCGGCTCATTGCATTCTTGAATGCATCCGCCGGCGACACGAAAGTACGGATGGTGGATTTGGCATCCGGCTCCTCTCCCGGCTGGACACCTGCCGCCAACAGTTTTTGCCGAAGCTGTGCGGCGCTCGCCGCCCGCGGCAATGGCAAGTCGGTTACGCACCAATGATCGACCAGGTTTCTCAAGTGCCCGATAATGCCCTCGATATCCTTGTCGTGCATCGCACCAAACACGGCATAGGTGAAGCGGTGATAACCCATGTTGTTGAGATTCTGCGCCAGCGTTGCCGCCGCATGCGGATTATGCGCAACATCGAGAATGACGCTGGGCTGCCCCGGCAACACTTGAAAACGCGCCGGCAAATCGACCATTACCAGGCCATTGCGCACCTCCTGCGCGCCCACCGGCAGGCGATTACGCAAACTTTCCAGTGCGGCCAACGCCGCCGCTGCATTCAGCAGCTGATTTGCGCCGCGCAGGCTCGGATAGCCGAGCGAGTTGCGGCGCTGGCCACGGCCGCCATAGTTCCATTGCAGCTTGTCGCCGGCATAGTTAAAATCGCGCCCGAACAGCCATAAATCGGCGCCAATCGCTTCCGCATGCCGGATCAGCGATTGCGGCGGCGCCGGGTCGCTGCAGATGGCGGTTTTGCCGGAACGGAAAATTCCGGCCTTTTCGAACCCGATTTCCTCGCGCGTATTGCCGAGATACTCAGTATGGTCGATGTCCACACTGGTGACGATCGCGACATCCGCATCGATGACATTTACCGCATCCAGCCGACCGCCCAGGCCGACCTCCAGGATGATGGCGTCGAGATTTGCGGCGGCGAACATGCGCAGTATGGCAAGCGTCGTAAATTCAAAATAGGTAAGCGATATTTCCTCGCGCCCTGCTTCCACCGCATCGAAGTTCGTCATCAGGGCGGTATCCGATACCGGCTCGCCGTTGATCCGGGCCCGCTCATTGAAATGCAGCAGGTGCGGTGAAGTATACAGCCCGACCCGATAGCCCGCCTGCAGCAGGATCGATTCCAGCATCGCGCAGGTCGAACCCTTGCCATTGGTGCCCCCAACCGTGATGACCGGGCAATTGAATGCGATCCCCAGACGTTGCCGGACCGCGGCGACACGCTCCAGGCCCATATCGATAGCCTGGGGATGCATCGATTCAAGAACAGCGAGCCAGTCGCTTAAAGTGGTCGGATGATTTTGCATTGCACGGGAAAACAATCGAATATGATGAAATACGAGGTATGGGAATACGGCATGGGAATGAAAAAGCCCGGACCTGCCGATACTGTCCAGGCCATATTCATTTTCCTTTGCCTATGCCAATACTTCTGCCGCCTGGTTTTGCAACAAGGCTAACAGGCGGGCGATTTCTTCGCGCATCTTGCGGCGGTCGACAATCATGTCCACAGCGCCTTTCCGCAGCAGGAATTCGGCGCGCTGAAAGCCTTCTGGCAGTTTTTCGCGAACCGTATTTTCAATTACGCGCGGGCCGGCAAATCCGATCAGCGCCTTTGGCTCGGCAATCACGACATCGCCCATGAAGGCGAAAGACGCCGACACGCCACCCATGGTCGGATCGGTCAATACGGAAATGAACGGCAGTTTTTTCTCCGATAGCCGGGTCAGCATGGCGGTTGTCTTTGCCATTTGCATCAATGACAGAAGACCTTCCTGCATGCGTGCTCCGCCAGTGGCGGTAATGCAGATAAACGGCACTTTCTGTTCCAGGGCATTCTGCGCACCGCGCACAAAACGCTCCCCGACTACCGAACCCATCGAGCCGCCCATGAATTCAAATTCGAAACAGGCGACGACTACGGGCAATGTCATGATCGCGCCACCCATCACAATCAAGGCGTCCGTTTCACCGGTTGCTTCAAGCGCATCCTTCAGGCGATCCGGATATTTTTTGCTATCCTTGAATTTCAGCGTATCAACCGGCAGCGTTTCCTGGCCGATCTCATAACGGCCGCCTGCATCAAGCAGCGTGTCGATGCGTTCACGCGCGCGAATCCGCATGTGGTGATTGCATTTTGGGCAGACGTGGAGATTGGATTCCAGGTCGGTGCGGTACAGCACCGACTCGCAAGAAGGACATTTCACCCAAAGTCCTTCCGGTACAGACTTGCGATTTGTACCATCGGAACGCTGAATACGCGGAGGAAGCAATTTTTCTAGCCAGCTCATGATGTCCCTTTCGGTTTTTTTACCTGCCGCATTGTACCGTTTGCCGTGAAATGCGCAAAAGAAAGCGGCATGGCCAATGTCATCATCGGTTTTTCAATATGCACCATGGCGCAGTTATCAAATAGAAAAAGATCAATCATCCAGCGCTTTGCGAATTTCGGCAAGAAATGCCTCTGCTGCATTGATTGCCTGGCCGGGAGGCGCCGCTTCCAGTTCCTGGATAAGCCGGCTGCCAATAACAACGGCATCAGCAACCGTAGCAATTGCTTGTGCAGTAGCTGCATCGCGAATCCCGAATCCAACGCCGACCGGCACCTTGACGTGTTTCTTAATTTTCGGAATCATTGCTGCCACTGCATCGAGATCAAGATGCCCCGAGCCGGTGACGCCTTTTAGCGAAACATAATATACATAGCCGCTGGCGATTTTCCCCAATGCCTCTATGCGCTCATCGGTCGATGTCGGCGCCAGCAGGAAAATCGGATCCATGCCATTGGCTTTCATTGCAGCGGCGAATTCTTCGCATTCCTCCGGCGGATAATCGACTACCAGCACACCATCAACGCCGGCATCCTTTGCTGCCTGGATAAAGCGTTGCACCCCGAAGCGCTCGATCGGATTCGCATAGCCCATCAGTACCACCGGTGTAGCATGATTGGTTGTGCGGAAATCCCGCACGAATTGCAATACATTGCGCATGCCAACGCCGTACGCCAACGCCCGATCGGATGCACGCTGGATGACCGGACCATCCGCCATCGGATCGGAAAATGGCACACCGAGTTCGATGATGTCGGCGCCGCCGGCGACCAGCGCATGCATTAGCGGTACGGTCAGTTCGGGCGCGGGATCACCGGCGGTAATGAAGGGAATCAGGCCTTTTTTGCCTTGCGCTGCAAGCGCGGATAAGACGAATTGAATTCGGGACATGAAGCACTCGATTATTATTGCGTCGCTTCAGCGAAAGCCGGAGCCCGGTAGCGCTCAATTTCAACGCCGCCGGGTCGGAATTCGCATCAGAACGACCATATTGTGGTTTTTGGCTATCGGAACAAGTTTCCGGCAGGCGTATTCAAAATTTGATACCCATGCGTTCAGCCACCGTATGCATATCCTTGTCGCCGCGTCCCGACAGGTTGACCAGAACGACCTTGTCGCCAGGCAGCGTCGCAGCAAGTTTGGCAGCATATGCCAGCGCATGGCTTGATTCCAGTGCGGGAATAATGCCTTCAATCCGACAGCATTTATGAAAGGCATCGAGCGCTTCATCATCCGTAACAGAGACGTATTGCGCACGCCGTGTATCTTTCAGCCACGCATGTTCCGGACCAACACCCGGATAGTCGAGGCCTGCCGATATGGAATGGGTTTCAAGGATCTGGCCATTTTCATCCTGCAGCAAATAAGTCCGATTGCCATGCAGGACACCTGGCGAACCGGCTGTCAATGATGCGGAATGCCGGCCTGTATCCAGCCCCTCGCCCGCAGCCTCCACGCCGAGTAATTGCACATCCTCGTAACCGATATAAGGATAAAAAATTCCCATCGCGTTGGAACCGCCACCGATGCAGGCAACGACATAATCGGGTTGACGCCCTGTCATCCCGGGCATTTGCACCAGACATTCCTGGCCGATAACGGACTGAAAATCCCGCACCATCATCGGATAGGGATGAGGACCGGCGACCGTGCCGATGATATAGAACGTATTTTCGACATTGGCGACCCAATCGCGCATTGCTTCGTTCAATGCATCCTTGAGTGTCCTTGAACCGGACTCGACTGGCGTCACGCTCGCGCCCAGCAGTTTCATCCGATACACGTTTTGGGCTTGGCGCTTGATATCCTCGCTTCCCATATAGACGACACATTCTAGACCGAAGCGTGCACAAATGGTGGCGGTTGCAACACCATGCTGGCCGGCGCCGGTTTCGGCAATCACGCGCGGCTTACCCATGCGCCTGGCGAGCAACGCCTGGCCGATCACATTATTGATCTTGTGCGCGCCGGTATGATTCAAGTCTTCGCGCTTGAAGTAGATTTGCGCGCCGCCCGCCATCTCCGACCAGCGCTTCGCATGATAAATCGGGCTTGGGCGGCCGACAAAATGCTTCAGCTCATAATGAAATTCGGCTTGGAATTCAGGATCCTTGCTGTAATGCTCATAGGCATTTTTCAATTCGGAAAGTGCCTGGATCAAAGTTTCCGATACGAAGGAGCCGCCATACGGACCAAAATGTCCCCTGGCGTCCGGTAGCGGACAAGAAGTTGTTCGATCATGATTCAGCGTCAATACTGGAAGTGCCTGAGGCTCCGCCTGGATCTCCCGCGGGGTCAACTCTTTCATGGGATTTTCTTTGCAATTGGGTATATCGGCCAGTCAGCCGAAAGTTGCATCCGCCAGGCGCACTGCATCAATGAAAGCGCGGATCCTGGCAGCATCTTTGATACCCTTGTCGATTTCGACGCCACTACTGACGTCAACCGCGTAAGGGCGTACACGCACCACCGCTTCAGTCGCGTTTCGTGCGCTCAAGCCACCACTTAAAACGACCCGATGCGCGAGATCTTCTGGAATAACAGACCAATCAAAAACCTTTCCACTACCGCCATAACCTTCAGCATATGTATCCAGCAATAATCCGGCGAACAGCTTGCTGGCAGCACGATAATCCTGTTCACATTCTAGCAAATTACTCTGACTTATATCGGGCCTTATCCTGATTGCACGCAAGAATCGCCGATTCACTGCGCTTGCCGCGGCATCGCATGCCTCTGCCGTTTCATCCCCATGAAATTGCAACAAGGAAATAGGAGTCTGAGCAACCACTTCCGCAACTTCATCGCACGAGGCATTTACAAACAGGCCAACAGTAGTGACAAAAGGCGGTAGCACTGATATCAGGCGAGCTGCTGCGTCAGGCGCTATATAGCGCGGGCTTTTGCGATAGAAGACAAATCCAATGGCATCCGCGCCGGCGGCAATGGCTGCTTGCGCATCTTCAGCGCGTGTCAAGCCGCAAATCTTGATTCTGGTCTGCCTGTCATTCATGTCTGGCTATCACGTTTGAAATATGTCAAAGCCATGGCGGTACCTGCGTAGGCTCTTGCGGCAATTCCCATTTGGCATCGTATTCGACCTTGGCAAGATACAAGCCATCAGGCATGAACGTCGGTGCGGCACGACTGCGATCGCGCCCTTCCAGCACGCGTCGCAGCCATTCGGGCGACTGGTTGCCATTGCCGGTCAGAATCAGCGCGCCGACAATGTTACGCACCATGTGATGTAGAAAAGCAGTAGCTCGAAGAGTAAAGAGAATTAAATCGCCGTGGCGATCAATGTGAATATCGTACATCGTTTTGATGGGGCTTCTGGCCTGGCATTCGGCAGCGCGAAAAGCAGAAAAATCATGCGTACCGAGCAGACAGGAAGCCGCTTCCCGCATTGCTCCCAGATCCAGCGGACGAAACACCCATCCCGCCTTGCCCGCCAGAAGTGGGGAACGTACCGGATGGTTATACAGCACATAATAATAAGTGCGTGCCCTGGCACTGAAACGGGCATGAAAGCTATCAACACCATTCAGTGGCAGCACATGCGCCCAACGTACTGCAATCGACGATGGCAAAAAGGCATTCAGGCCGCGCACCCACGAGGACAATTCCCTTTTCAGAGGCGTATCAAAATGTACAACCTGCTCAAGCGCATGTACTCCGGTATCGGTGCGGCCCGCGCATATGGTGGAAACAGAGCCCAGCGTAAATTTTTCAAGCGCACATTCCAGCCGGTCCTGTACGGTATTTCCATCCAGTTGCGTTTGCCAGCCATGCCACGGTGCGCCATCGTATTGGACACCAAGGACAATACGTTTCAATTCGTCATCCAGTCCCAAGCCAGCACTTTAAAAAAATAAACGGGCGCAAGCGAACGCCGCGCCCGCATAAATCATGACAATATTTATACCAGCTTGAGCAGCAAGGAATGTGCTTTCTCAACCTGCTCGGATGTGCCGCCTTTAACGACTTCATCAAGCAGCTCACGGGCGCCTTCCTTGTCGCCGATTTCCTGATAAGCAACAGCCAGGTCAAGCTTGGTTGCCATTTCAGTACTGCTTGAATAATCCTTGCTGTCGGTATCATGCATGCTGTGAGCATCTTGCATGAGGCCGGCGTTCGTTCTCGCCGGATCAAGCTCCAGTGTAATCCCGGACAAGTCGAAATCCATGGCTTCCGGTTGCGACGCTGGTGCATGAGCGAGGTTATCCGCTTCGAAAGAAACCAAGGGAGCCTCTTCCATGGCAGGAATGTCGTCGGCTATTGACGGCAGTTGATCGCCTGCCATGCCAGCCTCGATCGCACTACCTGCTTGCGCATCCCAAGACTCAACGGTATCGAGTTGAATGGCTGGCGCATGCATTTCTACAGCTTCGCCATTCGATACCTCGGCCACTTGAGAGCTAATCGCCGGCGCCGCATCGGTTTTTTCAGATTCTGAAATGGAAAGCTGATCATTCAGAAAATCCAAATTGATCTCATCCAGTGCAGCAACAGGCTCTGGCCGCATGACCTGTGGAATCGTATTGGCCACTGCCATCTGATCGAAACTCAAGCCTTCGAGATCAAAGTCCAGATCATCCGATGGTGCCTTTGCGGGAGCTGGTTCCTCCTGTGCCGACGGATCCGGTTCATTATCTTCAGGTTCGGCGCCCTTGATTTCGGCGGCAAGCATGGTATCCCCGAAATAAGAGGAATCCTCGATTGCACCCGATGTTTCGAGCGACGTATTGGACTGCGTCACGGCCAGCAAGGCGTCCAGGTCCGGCTCTTCCAGGGGCTGGGTCGGAGCGACCATCGTCGACGCTTCTTGCGGCGTATTCTTGGGCGATTTACCGACTGCATACAAAGGATTGCCAGGATCAATGCCGACACCCAAGGCCGCCGCCTGCGCCCACTCTTCGCCCTCGCCTTTTGTCAATGCATATAATTCACTCGCCAGGATTTCGAACGAACGCGGATCCTTGCGATTGGCATAGATTTCCAGCAGCTTCACGCGCACGGCATTGCGGTCCGGCTGGGTACGCAATGCCTCTTTCAGGATTTCTTCAGCCTGCGCATCACGGCCATATGCAATATAGACATCGGCCTCTGCGACCGGGTCCACTTCATTGGTATCGAGCTGGCTCGCCGAAGGTGCAAAGTTGGAATTGAATACACTGTTGTTGGTATCCACGCTCTGACCGCCGGTCGAACCGAACAGCGAATTGGCTTTCAGGCTGGAGTCGGAAATGATGCTGTCTTCAAACTGCTTGCCCTGCTTTTTGCGACGTGCGGTATAGACGCCAAAGCCTGCCAGCAAGGCGACCAACGCGCCGACTGCCGGAAACAGGAGCGGATTATCGAGCAGGCTATCCAGGAAGCCGGGTTCCGGGGGCGGCGGTGGAGCCGGCCTGGCTTTCGGCTTGGCCATTGCTGATCCGGGCGCCTTTGCTTGAGTCGGCTTGGCCTCAGCCACTGCTGGAGCCGGGACGGTAGCTGCGGTCGCAACTACAGGCTCGGCCGGCTTGGCGCCGGCGTCTGCCTTATCTGCCTGTCTTTGCTGGTCAGCCAGGCTCTTGTTCTTGATCTCCAGAGTTTTTTGCAAATCGCTGACGTTCTTTTCGAGCTCCTTTACGCGCGCATAGGCTTCCGCCACAGCCTTGTCTTTCGCAATCTTGTCTTCCGTACCGGCGGCGATGCCAGGCGTCTTGGCAGCATCGACATCCGTGCCGGACTTGGACAGTTTCAGCTTGTCTTTGGATTCGTTTGCCGCTGTTGGCTGCTCCCCCACTTTTGCAGAAATCTTCCCGCTGGCGCTCTGGCCCGGCTCAGCGGTTTTCTGCGGTGCTGCAGCAGCAACCTGCCCGGCCAATTTATTGCGGTAATGACTGAAATCCGCAGTCTGCGCAACGATGATCCGCCGGGCTTCGTCGTTGCTGATGCTGCTCGCCGTATCAGCGCTCGGCACCAACAGTATCTGGCCGGCGCGCAGGCGATTCATGTTGTTGCCCATGAATGCATCCGGATTCGTGCGGTAAAGTGTGACCAGCATCTGATCGAGCGATACCCCTTCCGGCTTGAACCTTCCCGCTATCCGTGCAAGATAATCGCCGCTTTTTACCTTGTAGTTTTCTGCTGTCGCGATACCCTCGCCGGTGGCGGAAAGCGACCGAGGAGCGCTTCTGGCCGAAACAGCCGGTGCCGACTGTGGTGCTTTCTGGGCAGGAACAGCCGGTGCGGACTCCGCCGCAGGAGCAGGAGCCGGCGCACGGCGAGCCAGAGCAGCGGGCGGCAATACGATCGGCGCCGCTACCTGAACGGACTGGGTTGCGCGCAGATCCGGCGGATCAAGCAAAAAGGTATATTCGCGAATCAGGCGGCCGTTCGCCGCGCCGAGCTCCAGCAGCATGTCGACGAAAGGCTCATTGACAGGCTGGACCGAGGTGACGCGAATGAATTGCCGTCCTGCCCGTTGCTCAACAGCAAACTGCAATGAATACAATGCCGGATTGAAGTCGACATTCGCATGGCGAAATGCCTCCATGGAAGCCAGTTTTGGCGCCAGTGAAGCAGCTTCTTCTTTCGATACGGCAGTCAGTTCAATCTCGGCATGCAAAGGCTGGCCAAGCGCGGACAGTACCGTCAATTTGCCGAGGCCTGCCGCATTTGCATGTGTAATCAGCAGCGTCGAAACCACCGCTGTACTGAGCGTTTTCAGGTTGAACGACTTGGACTTCTGACGATTGTTTGAATGCATTTTGCGTGGCATAGAGTGACATTCGATTGGCGGATATTGGGTGGTCGCACAACGCCTACCCCAATTTATTATTGTCCGAAGGAACTTTCACCATATCATCATGGACTTAGACACGCAAGTGTAACTACCTTGCCAAGATATGTAAAATATGTGAAACCGCCAGGCATTCTTGTGTATAGAAGTGCCTGGCGGGTTACATGTTGTGGATTGACAACGGGATTGGTTGTCAATATTGTGACTATCAGTTTTCCAGCAAAATGCGCAGCATGCGGCGCAATGGTTCGGCGGCACCCCACAGCAACTGATCACCGACAGTAAATGCGGACAGATAATCACTGCCCATTTGCATCTTGCGCAAGCGACCGACCGGAATCGTCAGGCTGCCAGTCACCGCTGCCGGCGTCAAATCCTGCATCGAGGCTTCCCGCGTATTCGGGACCACTTTGACCCATTGGTTATTGGTCGCGAGGATATCGCTGATTTCGTCGAGTGGCACATCTTTCTTCAGCTTGATCGTCAATGCCTGCGAATGGCACCGCATCGCACCGATCCGCACGCACAGGCCATCCACTGCGATTGCCGCCTTCGCATCAGCGCCAAACGCTGCGCCGCGACCCAGGATCTTGTTGGTTTCGGCGCCGGCTTTCCATTCTTCGCGCGACATGCCGTTGCCGAGATCCTTGTCGATCCACGGAATCAGGTTGCCGCCGAGCGGCGCCCCAAACTGTTTGGTTTCCTCGGCGGTCAATGCATGCTGCTTTGCCAGCACCTTGCGGTCGATTTCGAGAATCGCAGAAGCCGGATCGTCCAGCAACGCCTTGACTTCCGCATTGATCGAGCCGAACTGGGTCAACAGCTCGCGCATGTGCTGTGCGCCGCCGCCGGACGCAGCCTGATAGGTCATCGATGTCATCCATTCGACCAGATCGTTCTGGAACAGTCCGCCCAGGCCCATCAGCATGCACGACACGGTGCAGTTGCCGCCAATGAAATCCTTCACGCCGCGTTGCAGCGCCGATTTGATTACATTGAGGTTGACTGGATCGAGAACAATGATCGCGTCATCCTTCATGCGCAGCGTCGAGGCTGCATCAATCCAGTAACCGTTCCAGCCGACCGAACGCAGCTTCGGGAAAACCTCGGTGGTGTAGTCGCCGCCCTGGCAGGTAATAATGATGTCGCATTTTTTCAGCGCATCAATATTATTGGCATCCTTCAGCGTAGTTTCATTTTTCGTCATCGAAGGCGCTTTACCGCCTGCATTCGATGTGGAAAAGAAGACCGGCTCGATATGGGCGAAATCGCCCTCTTCCTGCATGCGCTGCATCAGGACCGAACCAACCATTCCACGCCAACCCACCAGACCTACTAGCTTCACGATGTTCCCCTCAGGTTCACTTCAATCAAATTGTTCACATCTCTATCCGAGCGCGCGCACCACAGCGTCGCCCATTTCGACGGTGCCGACCCTGGTCGTGCCCTCTTCGTAAATATCCGGCGTGCGCAAGCCTTGCGCCAACACCTTCTTGACCGCCGCTTCGATCCGATCCGCCTGTTCGGCCCGGTTCAACGAATAGCGCAGCATCATCGCCGTCGACAGGATGGTCGCCAGTGGATTGGCCACGCCCTTGCCGGCGATATCCGGCGCGGAGCCATGCGACGGTTCGTACAAGCCCTTGTTGTTGGCATCAAGCGACGCTGACGGCAGCATGCCGATCGAGCCGGTCAGCATCGCAGCGGCGTCGGACAGGATGTCGCCGAACATGTTTCCGGTCACGATCACATCGAATTTCTTCGGCGCGCGCACCAGCTGCATTGCTGCATTATCGACATACATATGATCAAGCGCGACGTCCGGATAATCCTTGTGCACATCGGTCACGATGTCTTTCCAGAACTGGAAGGTTTCCAGCACATTGGCCTTGTCGACACTGGTCAGGCGCTTGCCGCGCTTTTGCGCTGCCTGGAATGCCACATGTGCGATACGGCGAATCTCAGGCTCGGCATAGCGCATGGTATCGAAGCCTTCACGCGCGCCCTTGAACGGGCCGTCCGGACATTCGCGCACACCGCGCGGTTGGCCGAAATAAATGTCGCCTGTCAACTCACGCACGATCAGGATATCCAGTCCCGATACCACTTCCGGCTTCAGCGTTGACGCGCCCGCCAGTTCCGGATACAGGATCGCCGGTCGCAGATTGGCAAACAGGTTCAAGTTCTTGCGCAGCCCGAGAATCGCCTGCTCCGGGCGCAGCGGCCGCTCGAGCTTGTCGTATTTCCAGTCGCCAACCGCGCCGAACAGCACCGCATCGGCTGCCAGCGCCAGCTTCAGCGTTCCTTCCGGCAGCGGATGGCCATACGCCTCGTAGCCCGCGCCGCCGACCGGCGCGGCTTCCATGTCAAATTTCTCATCGAGCGCATTCAACACCTTGACTGCTTGCTCGATGATTTCAGGGCCGATACCGTCACCCGGCAGGATTGCGATTTTCATTTCTTGTAAAGTCTGTTCGTGTGATTATTGTCGAAACCAGATGAAATTCTCATCGGTTCCGTCATCCCGCCTTCGCGGGGATGACGGAACCGCATTCATCCGACATTAAATCGTATTGGCCAACCAAGGCTGCGCCGCCAGGTGTCGCTCTTCAAAAGCGCGAATCTTGTCCGCCTGGCGCAAGGTCAGGCCGATGTCATCCAGGCCGTTCAGCAGGCAAAACTTGCGAAACGCATCAATCTCGAACGGGTAATGTGCGTTGCCATTGGTCGTGCTGACCGTCTGCTTTTCCAGGTCGATCACCAGGCGGAAACCCGGAAACGCTTTCACTTCATCGAACAGGCGGTCCACCTGCGCTTCAGGCAGCACGATCGGCAGCACGCCATTCTTGAAGCAGTTGTTGAAGAAGATATCGGCAAAGCTCGGTGCGATCACGGCACGGAAACCATACTGCTGCAATGCCCACGGTGCATGTTCGCGCGACGAGCCGCAGCCGAAATTCTTGCGTGTCAGCAGGATCGATGCACCTTGATAGCGCGGCTGGTTCAGCACGAAATCCGGATTCAGCGGCCTCTTCGCATTGTCCATACCCGGTTCGCCGTGGTCAAGATAGCGCCATTCGTCGAACAGATTAGGACCGAAACCGGTGCGCTGGATCGACTTCAAGAACTGTTTTGGAATGATGGCGTCGGTATCGACATTGGCGCGATCCAGCGGCGCAACCAGGCCTTCTTGTACGGTAAATTTATCCATGATCCTGTATTCAGTGGCCGTCCGCGCATCCGGCAGACGGCGTCATATCCATTATCTCTTGCCAGCGTGTTCAACCGCTTCGCCGACTTTCTTGACATCCTTGCCAACGCCCTGAACTGTATTGCATCCGGCCAGCACAAGCGCCGCCATCAGCAGCACAATCAGTTTTCTCATGTTTTTCCTTCCATGGAAACTCAACGCAGCGCTCTTACATCGACAAAATGCCCGGCGATACCTGCAGCAGCGGCCATTGCGGGCGATACCAGATGCGTGCGTCCGCCCTGGCCCTGCCGTCCTTCAAAGTTGCGATTGGAAGTCGAAGCACAACGTTCGCCCGGCTCCAGCCGATCGGCATTCATCGCCAGGCACATCGAGCAGCCCGGCTCGCGCCATTCGAAGCCGGCATCCCTGAAGATCCGGTCGAGCCCTTCGCGTTCCGCCTGTTCCTTCACCAGGCCGGAACCGGGCACCACCAGCGCCAGCTTGACATTGGAAGCGCGGAACTTGCCGCGCACGATGGCGGCGGCGGCGCGCAAATCCTCGATGCGGGAATTGGTGCAGGAACCGATGAAGACCTTGTCGATGCGAATATCGGCCATTGGCGTATTCGGCTTCAATGCCATGTAGGCCAGCGCTTTTTCCATCGCATCGCGTTTGACTGCATCCTTTTCCTTGTCAGGGTCCGGCACGCGATCGGTGATCGACACCACCATTTCAGGCGAGGTGCCCCAGGTTACCTGCGGCTTGATCTCGGCGGCGTTCAGCGTCACCACCAGGTCGAATCTTGCGCCGGCATCGGAATGCAGCGTGCGCCAGTATTCGACCGCACGCTCCCAGTGCGGACCGACCGGTGCGAACGGACGGCCTTTCACGTAATTGATCGTGGTGTCATCGACCGCTATCATGCCGGCGCGCGCGCCCGCCTCGATCGCCATGTTGCAGACCGTCATGCGGCCTTCCATCGACAGCGCGCGGATGGCGGTGCCAGCGAATTCGATCGCATAACCCGTGCCGCCCGCAGTGCCGATCTTGCCGATGACAGCCAGCACGATATCCTTGGCGGTCACGCCGAATGGCAATGCGCCATCGATCTGTACCAGCATCGCTTTCGACTTCTTGGCCAGCAGCGTTTGTGTTGCCAGCACATGCTCGACTTCCGAGGTGCCGATGCCGTGCGCGAGGCAGCCGAACGCGCCATGCGTGGAGGTATGCGAATCGCCACAGACAACCGTCATGCCGGGCAGCGTTGCACCCTGCTCCGGGCCGATCACATGAACGATGCCCTGGCGCTTGTCGCGCATGCTGAAATACGTCAGTCCGCATTCCTGTGCATTCGCATCCAGCGTCTCAACCTGCAGGCGCGATATCGGATCGGCGATGCCGTTGGCGCGATCCGTGGTCGGCACATTATGGTCGGCAACCGCCAGAGTGGCGGAAATGCGCCATGGCGCGCGCCCTGCAAGCTTCAAGCCTTCGAAAGCCTGCGGGCTGGTGACTTCATGCACCAGATGGCGGTCGATATAGAGAATTGCCGTGCCGTCTTCTTCGGAATGGACAACGTGCGATTCCCACAGTTTGTCATAGAGCGTCTGGGCCATGATGCGGAATATGCGGGCAGCAAATTTTGTATTGGGAATTTTCGATTATGCCATATTTGTGCAACGCAATACCAGAATCCGGAGCGATGGAAAACGCCCGCAATCATATTGCGGACACCATACGAAAATACGTTGCCTGCATGACAATCAATGCCGCTTTTTTGCCTGCTCGTATAAGGGCATTACCCGCTGTGAATACACGCCCAGATCGCTCAAGCGGTCCTCATGCGAGGGATGCGTCGAAAGAAACTTGATCGGTTCCGCGCCGCCGATGCTGCCCATTTTTTGCCACAAGCTCACCGCGGCATGCGGATCATAACCGGCACGCGCCGCAAGTTCGACACCGATGCGGTCCGCCTCGGTTTCATGGCGACGCGAGTTCGGCAAACCGAGCAACCCCATGTAGGCGTATTCCATGCCTTTCTGTCCGGCATCGCCAATTCCGGCAATCGCGGACAATACGGAAATTCCCAACCCCGCCGCCGCCTGTTCGGAAGCGCGTTCGCGCGCATGCTCCCGTAGCGCGTGCGCCATCTCATGTCCCATGACGGCCGCCAATTCATCATCGGTAAGGTGAAGCTTCTCGATCAGCCCGCTGTACACCGCGATCTTTCCACCGGGCATGCACCACGCATTCACTTCCGGCGAGGTGATCACATTACTTTCCCAATGCCATTGCAGCGCATCGGGACGAAATACCGGGGTCTGCTGAATCAGGCGATTGGCAATTGCCCGCACCCGATTCACTTCCGCGGAATTACGGTTCAGCATTCCTTTGCTGCGCGCTTCGGCAATCACTTGCGCGTATTCCTGGCTGGCAGCCTGGTTGATCTCCTGCGAGGAGACCGCCATCATTTGCTGGCGGTTAACGCCGACTACGCCACCCTGCGTCGTTTGCACGGTTTCGCAGGCAACCAGTGCCAGCATGGCCATCGCCAGCGCGGCGTGCTTCAAGGACCGCCCGTTCTTTGCAAGCCATTTCATGGTATTTCCTCCTTGTGTGGTTGCCAGCGATAAGACAGCGCCGCCGCCATTGCCCCTGCCAGCGCAAGCGCTGCCGCCACCAGATAGACCGTCTGCGCGCCATATCTATCCCAGAATATGCTCAGCATCAATCCGCCGGCGGTGCCGCCCATTCCATACGAGATGCTGATGAAAAGCGCCTGACCGCGCGCCTGCAACGGCCCGGAAAACCAGCGCTGCAATGTCGCTACCGATGCCGAGTGATGCACGCCGAAGGTAGCCGCATGCATGACCTGCGCAATCAGGAGCAGGAACAGCGACTGCGCGCCGAAGCCGATCAACAGAAAGCGCGCCGCTGCAATCAGCAAGCTTGCCAGCATCAGCTTCTGCACACCGATCCGCCGGAAAATCGGTGCCTGGTAAAAGAAAAATACAATCTCGGCCACCACGCCCAGCGACCACATGAAACCGATCACGGTCTTGCTGTAGCCGATCTGCGCCAGGTACAGGGAATAAAACACGTAGATCGACGCATGCGCGGCAATCATCAGAAAGGTAGACGCAAAAAAGGCCCTGATCTCGCGCCGTTTCAGCAGCGCGATGACGGACACGGATGGAGGATGTCCATGCAGCGGCGCCGATTCCTGCATGCGCAGGCTGGCGAGCAATACCAGGCCCAGCATCGCCAGCGCGCTCCACGGCACCAGGCCGACGCCATGCCGGTCCAGCAACTGCCCGGCCGCGGTCGCTGCGGCGATGAATCCGACCGAACCCCACAGCCGCAGGCGTCCGTAGTGCGTCAGGTCGCCGCGCATTTCCGATAGCATCAACGCTTCCGACAAGGGCCCCTGCGCACTGGTAAACGCATTCAGCGCAATCATCACGATCAGGAAATGGGCAAATGCCTGGCTAAAAAAAATACCTGAAAATACAATGACCGCGCCCAGCGCAGTCGTGCGCAATACCGCCACGCGCCGCTGGGTGTGGTCGGCCACCCATCCCCACAGATTCGGGCCAAAAATCCGCATCACCTGCATCAGCGACATCAGCACGCCGATCTGCGCCGCCGTCATGCCCCGATCCGAAAAATACAGGCTCGCATACGGCGAGAACACGCCGATGTAGCCGTAATAGGCAAAGAAGAAAAAAGCGAAGCTGAACGATTGTCTGGGCCAGGATCGATGCGGCACGAGAGAGGATTTCCGGTAAGCGAAAGCGGATCATGCCCGCGATTGTTGTTCTACAGGAGCAGATTCGGCCTGACCGGCTCTCATCAGCGGATCGTCGCCTGGATAAGCGCAGCGCAATCCGGGACAGTACGCTTGCCAAGTCCGCATGCCCCGGATTCCGCCGACGCTGCATCCAGGCGACGATTCACGGTTGCGGCCGTCGCCCCTCACCCGATCCGTGCCGCGATCTTCGGCGTCGCCACCCGCACATCGCCGCACTGGGCGCGATGTCGCAGCACATGGTCCATCAGCACCAGCGCCAGCATGGCTTCGGCGATCGGCACGGCGCGGATGCCGACGCACGGATCGTGGCGGCCGAAGGTTTCGACCATGGCAGGATTGCCGTTCTTGTCGATCGAGCGGCGCGGCAGGCGAATGCTGGAAGTCGGCTTGATCGCCAGCGACGCGCTGATGTCCTGTCCGGTCGAGATGCCGCCCAGCACGCCGCCCGCGTTATTGGTCGCGAATCCAGCCGGCGTCAGCTCGTCGCCGTGCTGCGATCCCTTTTGCACGATCGATTGGAAACCCGCGCCGATTTCGACGCCCTTGACCGCATTGATGCCCATCAGCGCATACGCAATCTCGGCGTCGAGCTTGTCATAGATCGGCTCGCCCAGGCCCACCGGGACATTTTCGGCAATCACATCGACTCGCGCACCGCATGAATCGCCCACCTGGCGCAAGGCATCCATGTAGGCTTCCAGTTGCGGAACGATGCTGGCGTTCGCGGCAAAAAACGGATTGGCGCTCACCTGTTCCCACGACTCGAAAGGAATCGCGATCTCGCCCAGCTGGCTCATGCAGCCTCTGAACGTGGTGCCGCACTGTTCGCGCAGCCATTTTTTCGCAATCGCTCCCGCCCCCACCACCGGCGCGGTCAGGCGCGCCGACGAGCGGCCGCCGCCGCGCGGGTCGCGGGCGCCGTATTTGTGCCAATAGGTGTAGTCGGCATGGCCGGGGCGGAAGGTATCGGCGATATTGCCGTAATCCTTGCTGCGCTGATCCTCGTTGCGGATCAGCAGTGCAATCGGCGTGCCGGTAGTCCGGCCCTCGAACACGCCGGACAGGATTTCCACCGTATCGGATTCCTTGCGCTGCGTCACGTGGCGCGAGGTGCCCGGTTTGCGCCGGTCCAGCTCCGGCTGAATGTCGGCCTCCGACAATGCCATCCCTGGCGGACAACCGTCCACCACGCAGCCGATGGCCGGGCCGTGGGATTCGCCGAAAGTGGTAACGGTAAACAGCGTGCCAAAAGTATTGCCGGACATGATGACGGTATCGGAAGCGGAAAGGGCTTCATTCTACCAGCGGCGGGCGGCGGAGTAAGCCGCTGCGCGGATAAACAATGCATCTGACGGCCTGTTGCGTCAGCCTGGAGCACGGCGAAGGCGCTACCGGGAGGCATTGCAGGAATGCTTCCGGTACGTATGTCAATATGTAACGCCCGAGGTGCGCCATGGCCTCCATGGCTCCCGTGCCACCAGCGCTGCGTCAAGCGCCGTGATTCGCCGGCCTTTCGCAGCCATGGAAGCATGGGACACCAGCACGGCGAAAGAAAATTCGGATTCGATGCACGGCGCCTGGAAAGTTACTGAAAAACTTAATTGTATTGGAGTATATGCAAAAACAGCATTAAATGCGCAATCATCATGCAGGCTTTTAAAAATACACCGGGCTGTATAAATATTCCTGTACTGCGGAATTTGCCCGCCTGCTCAACTCGCCTTTCCCGGATATTTTTCTCATGCTGCACGGATCGGCAGCCAGGCGATAAAGCGCGTCAGGAATTCCGGTTCCAGGAGAAACAGGCCGGTTGCCACCACCGCGTTCATTACCGCGGTCGCCAGGAATATCTGCGGGATCGTGCAGCCTGCCTTCAGCAGCGCCATGGCAATCAGGGCGGCAGCCACCATGAACAGCGCGTTCAGGATATTCAGGCCGGCAACCGTGCGCGACACATGCGTGCGGTCGCAGCGGGTCTGGATCACGGCAAACAGGGGGACGACATAGAAGCCGCCGAACACGCCGATCATCACGCAGTCGAACAGGATGCGCAGGCTGCCATGCTGGCCGATAAAGCCCGATGCACCGACCGGCGCGGTATTGGCATAGCCCAGACTCGCCAGAAACAGGTCGATGCCGAACAGGGTCAGTCCGATCGCGCCGAACGGCACCAGCCCGATTTCGATCTTGCGTCCGGAAAGCCGCTCGCACAGCAGCGAACCGGCGCCGATACCGAGCGAGAATGCGGTCAGCAGCAGCACGAAAACGCTGTGGTCGCCATGCAGATAATCCTTTGCATAGACCGGGAACTGCGCCAGCAGGATCGCGCCATAAAACCAGAACCAGGAATTGGCGAGCAACGCCAGGAACACCGGGCGATTGCGGCGCGAAAAATGGAGGTTGCGCACCGTTTCGGTGAAGGGGTTCCAGTTGATCCTGAGCGCCGGCGCGGACGCGGGCGACAGCGGGATCGCGCGGCTGGCAAGCCAGCCGAGCACGGCAATCGCCAGCGTTGCGCCCGCCACCAGCCCAAGGCCCCAAGGCTGATGCACCACCAGTACCGCGCCCAGCACTTCCCCCAGCAGGATGCCGGTGAAGGTACCCATTTCAATCACGCCATTGCCGCCGATGATTTCTTCCGGCTTCAGTTGTTGCGGCAGGTAGGCGTACTTGACCGGACCGAACAAGGCGGAATGCAATCCCATGCCTGCCACGGCGCCGACCAGCAGCCACACGTCATGATTGATCCAGCCGATGGCGGCAATCGCCATGATGCCGATTTCCAGCAGCTTGACGGTGCGCACCAGGCGGGATTTTTCGAATTTATCCGCCAGTTGCCCCGCCGTCGCTGAAAACAGGACGAACGGCAGGATGAACAAGCCGGGGATCAGATTATTCAGGAGGCCGACATTCAGCGTGGTCCAGCTCGCCGCATCGTAGGTAAGGATGGTCAGCAGTGCAATCTTGAACAGATTGTCATTGAACGCACCGAGAAACTGGGTCCAGAAGAAGGGGCCGAAACGGCGCTGTGTCAGCAGTGAAAACTGGTTGGGCAGGCTCATCGCGCTACCGGCTGGCGGGAAAACGGCATACGGAAACAGCAAAGCCGCTCATGGCGCATGCCTGTTGCATGCAACCGGAGCGGTCATGGAAGGGATGCGACAACCTGACAGCCTTACTCCTCGCCTGCGTCCGGCCAGTCGCGAATATAGGCTTTCAGCATTTTGTTTTCGAAGCTCTGCGCCTCGAACACCGCCTTGGCGACATCGTAGAACGACATCACGCCGAGCAGCGTCTTTGCATCCACCACCGGTACATAGCGTGCATGCCGCTCCAGCATCAGCCGGCGCACTTCATTGACTTCGGTGCCCGGCGTGATCGTGATCGGATGGTCGTCCATGTGCTTGCGCACGGAGTCCTTGCCGACCTCGCCGCCGTTCGCATGGACCGCTTTCATCACTTCGCGAAACGTCAGCATGCCGACCAGTTCGCCATATTCCATGACAACCAGCGACCCGATGTCCTTTTCGGCCATGGTGTTGACAGCTTGCAGCATGGGCGTGTCCGGCGTCACCGTGAACAGGATATTGCCCTTGACTTTAAGGATTTCAGATACTTTCATTGTCTATCCCGACCGGTTGTTGTTTTACTTTTTTAATGTAGCTTAACTGCCCGGAAAAATCCAGCGCCGTCCGAAGGGTTCGTTGCGCTGGAACATGTGTTTCAATGCTAGGATGCGTCTCATCAAATCCGGGGCATCGCATGTTGCCCACCGTGATTAACGGCGCACATCGCCTGCTTTTCCGTAGCGCTGGAGAAGCACAACGCAATCCGGGCGGCAGTGCATTATTCCTTTGCGCAATCATCCGGAATGCGCATGACCAAATCAAGGAGATCAGGCACACCATGAGCGACCCCACTTATCCCGGTTTCGATACCCTGGCGCTGCACGCAGGCGCAGCGCCCGATCCGGCAACCGGTGCGCGCGCCACGCCGATTTACCTCAGCACATCGTTTGTCTTCAAGGATTCCGACCATGCGGCGGCGCTGTTCAACATGGAGCGTGCCGGACATGTATATTCGCGCATTTCCAATCCGACCAACGCCGTGCTCGAAGAGCGGATTGCCGCGCTGGAAGGCGGCGTCGCCGGCATCGCGGTGGCCAGCGGCCAGGCGGCGCTGCATCTCGGCCTGGCGACGATCGCCGGCGCCGGTTCGCACGTCGTCGCCTCGCGCGCGCTGTACGGCGGCTCGCACAACCTGCTGGCGTATACGATGCGGCGTTTCGGGATTGAAACCACGTTTGTCGATCCGCGCGACCTGGCGGCATGGCGCGCCGCGATTCGGCCCGATACCAGGGTCCTGTTTGGCGAAGTGCTCGGCAATCCGGGGCTGGAGGTGCTGGATATTCCGCAGGTCGCTGCCATCGCGCATGAACACCATCTGCCGCTGATGGTCGATGCCACCTTCACCACGCCGTACCTGCTGCGTCCGTTCGAGCATGGCGCGGATCTGGTGCTCCATTCGGCCACCAAGTTTCTATGCGGCCACGGCACCGCGATGGGCGGCCTGCTGGTCGACGGCGGCGTATTCGACTGGCAGGAGGCGTATGAAAAAACCGGCCATTTCGCCGAATTGTGCGAGCCGTATGACGGCTTTCACGGCATGGTATTTGCAGAAGAGTCTTCCACTGCGGCATTTTCGCTGCGGGCGCGACGCGAAGGCCTGCGCGACTTTGGCGCGGCCATGAGCCCGCATAATGCATTTGCCATTCTGCAAGGCATCGAAACGCTGGGCTTGCGCATGGACCGGCATGTCGCCAACACGCGCAAGGTGGTCGACTTCCTGGCGGCGCATCCGGCGGTGGCGTCGATTGCGTATCCGGAACTGGATTCGCATCCGGACCATGCGCTGGCCGCAAAGCTGCTGCCAAAAGGCTGCGGCGCGGTATTTTCCTTCGGCATCAAGGGCGATCGCGCGGCGGGACGGCGCTTCGTCGAAGTGCTGCAGGTATTTTCCCACCTGGCCAATGTCGGCGACGCAAAATCGCTGGTGATTCATCCCGCCTCCACCACCCATTTCCGCATGCCGGCCGAGCAACTGGCCGCCGCCGGCATCACGGAAGGCACGATCCGGCTGTCGATCGGGCTGGAAGACGCAGACGATCTGATCGAGGATCTGGCGCGCGGATTGAAAGCCGCGCAGAAGGGAGCATGACATGTTGCTGACGGTACAGGAGCGGGAAGCTTATTGCTATACCGGCGGCAGGCCGTTCGATCCGGCGCTGCCGAGCGCGGTATTCATCCACGGCGCGCAAAACGATCATTCGGTGTGGGTGCTGCAGACCCGCTATTTCGCGCATCACGGCATCAATGTGCTGGCGCTGGATCTGCCCGGCCATGGCCGCAGCCAGGGCGCGGCGCTGACGTCGGTCGAAGCGATGGCGCAATGGCTGCTGGCCTTGCTGGATGCCGTCGGCGTGCCGCAGGCGATGCTGATCGGCCACAGCATGGGCTCGCTGATTGCGCTGGAAACCTGTGCCCAGGCGCCGGCGCGGGTAACCAGGCTCGCCCTGCTCGGCACCGCGTATCCGATGAAAGTATCGGACGCCCTGCTCGATGCGGCAAAGAACGATCAGCAAAAAGCGATCGACATGGTGAATATCTGGTCGCACACACCGGTTGCACACAAGCCGTCCTGCCCCGGTCCCGGCTTTTACATCATGGGCGACAGCCGGCGGCTGATGCAGCATATTGCGCGGCGCAATCCGGAAAAAGTGTTTTATCTCGATTTTTCCGCCTGCAACGCGTATGCGAATGGCGAAGCCGCTGCGAAATCGGTGACCTGCCCGACCCTGTTACTGCTCGGCAAGCGTGACATGATGACGCCGCCCAAGGCGGCCGGCACCTTGGCCAAGGCAATCCCGCACGGCAAGACGATGCAGATCGATAATTGCGGCCACGCGCTGATGGCGGAGCAGCCGGACGCGGTACTGGATGCGCTGTTTGCCTTTGCCAAAGCATGAAGAAATGAAAGAAAAAGTCCGGCAATACACCAGCCAGCCGCGTTCACCGGTAAAATCCGCATCCTGGCGCCTTATTTATACATATGGGGGTATTTTAAAAAGCCCGCATATTGATTGCGCATATTAATATGTTTTTATATATACTCCCTGTTTATTTGGTATGTCGCCGTTAACTGTTGACTATCTTTATCATGGCGTCCCATGAAGATGGGAATGACAGAAAAGGCATTTCACACTGCGAGATCTTATTGGGGTCAGAGTAATTTACGCAAAAACCGCGTAAAAAAACTCTGACCCCACTGACTCCAATCGCTCTGGCATCGGGTCGCACCCTCAACAGTTAACTGCCCAGGACTGGGCAGGTTTGGAAGGGAAGGTTCATCGTTCCGGCAGGGACTGACCGCAGTCCTTAAGCCGCACCGGCAACCGGCTGTCCCAACCGGGCGGCGGCGCGAGTCTCGGCGAAAGTACCCGTGCCCATCCAGCGCCAGAAGCTTTCGGCGTCCTGCGATGCTCCCTCTATCCGCAACTCCCGCGCTTGAAGCACTTCCCGCGGCGTCCGGTCTCCCGTCCACACTTCCGTTAATGCGCGTACGCTGGATTGCACAACCAGGGTCAGATCACGTCCGGGATCGTCGCGGCACAGGTCTGCAATGCCATTCTCCACTACCAGCCACCATGCTTTCTCGCCGGGCCTCGCATCATGGAACAGAAAATGGATCACCATCGACCGTGGCGGGAATTCTTCAAGACGCACGGAGCGTCGTACATCCCACATGAGCAGGCCCGCATCCAGTTCATTGTCACGCAACCGGCTGCCGATCCAGCGGGCGCCCCAGTGGCCGAGCGCCATGATGATTGGGCGCAATTCATCGCCCGCTTCGGTAAGGCTGTATTCCCATACCTTACCCACGGCGGTACGCCGTATGACACCAATGTCTTCCAGGTGACGCAGGCGCTGCGCCAGCAAACTGGTAGACATTCGCGGAACGCCGCGATGCAAGTCGTTAAAGCGTTTGCTTCCGCATAGCAACTCGCGCACGACGAGGGGCGTCCAGCGCTCGCACAGCGCCTCGGCACCACGCGCAACCGTACAGAACTGACCGTAGCTGTCTTCCATGATGAGGCCTCCGCAGCCCAAACGCTTCAAATTCTGGACTGGACATGCATGGTCGTCAAGCGCACGCTGAACGCTCTTCAGAGTCCTATTGGAAGGAGAAATATCATGACGATGATGACTGCAGAAATGGAGGCACTCAAGTCTCGCCTCAAGGCAACATGGATGTCCGGCGATTACGGGCACTTCGCCAAGTACCTGGAACCCGGCGCCCTGGAATTCCTGGAACGCCTGAAGGTCGCGCCCGGCACACGCATGCTGGACGTGGCCTGCGGCGCAGGGCAAATTGCCATTCCGGCCGCCCGTGCCGGAGTTCGGGTAACCGGTATCGACATTGCCGCCAACTCGATTGCGCAGGCACAGGCACGCGCCAAGGCCGAGGGCCTGGAAGTCCGGTTCGATGAGGGCGATGCCGAGATGCTTCCCTATCCGGATGCGTCGTTTGATCTGGTGGTGAGCCTCATCGGCGCCATGTTCGCCCCTCGCCCCGAGCTTGTCGCTGCCGAATTATTGCGTGTGTGCCGGCCCGGTGGACGGATCGCCATGGCCAACTGGACGCCCGCGGGCCATGTCGGCCAGATGTTCAAGATCATGGGCAAGTACATCCCGCCATCGCCGCTGATGGAGTCACCCGTGAAATGGGGCGACGCAGCGACAGTCCGCGACCGATTGCGGGAAGGTACCGCCAGCATAAACTGTACGAAGCGCCTGTATTCGATGCAATACCCATTTTCGCCAGCCGAGGTGGTGGAGTTTTTCTTTACCTATTACGGCCCGACGCTTCGTGCGCTGGCAGCGCTCGAAGCCGCCGGACAGGCTGCCTTGCGGCAGGACCTTGTACAGCTCTGGACCAGCAACAATCAGGCAGACGATGGCTCGACACGGATTGACGCTGAATACCTCGAAGTGGTGGCAATACGCGGCTAGGACCGCACGCTTCCGGACAGATCGGTTCGCCCCTCTCCTGCTGCAAAAATGGCAGCGCAATGCGTTGAATGCGCCATCAATTGATCCATGTCAGCGGCTGGTCAGATTGTGTGGCTGGCCGTTTCTTTTAATAGCGTATTTTTATACGATGAAGCAACTGGAAGCCAGGACTGACGCTGCATGGCAAGAGATGAGCGCCGCCTGTCATGCGTCAACGTTCACTGGCCATTTTACGGCGTTCAATGCGCCAGGTTTCCGATGCATATGCTGGCAGCGTTTTTAAATCAAGGAGGATACAAATGACTGGATGGTATGAATTGAGCAATAGCAGTGACGGACAGTTTCACTTTGTTCTCAAGGCGGACGATGCGGAGATACTTCTTTCCAGCGAACTATACAAAACGAAAGGGGCTGCCGAAAACGGCATTGCCTCGATGCAAAGCAGCTGCCAGGTCGAGAAACATCACGAAAAGAAAGAATCATCCAATGGCAAGTTTTATTTCAACCTGAAGGCGGCAAATCATCAAGTCATTGGCACCAGCCGGATGTATGCTACTGCAGCCTCTCGCGATGAGGGAATAGCATCGGCAAAAGCCAATGGGGTAACGCAAACAATTAAAGACCTCACGTAGCAGACGGGAAGACCGGCAATGGCATCCGGCAGCAAAAAGCGACCCTGAAAATGCCATGCGGTGACGGTCCGAAAGCGATGCTTTCTGGCCGGACCAGGACGCCCGGGGGCGCGAATGCGAGAACTGACAGATACCGCCTGATCGCTGCATCAGCCCCTTCAGGCAAGCCATCACGCATAAATACGGATACCCAAAAATTTCCAGGCCGGTTTTACCCCCGCGCATCAAGGGTAGCGATCGTGTTGCGCGAGCTGCGCGCAACATGCGCTGCCAGTGTTTCATTCAGCCCATCCTCGATCGCGCTCTCGACCTGCCTGGCAAGCGTCGGATTGGCGGATGCGTCGAACATGAAAAGTCGATAGATATCCGCCAGCGTCAATTGCTGCGGATTGGCAGTCAGTACCCAGGCATCCATTCCGCTCGTGATGTGCTTGCCCCACTGCATGCGCCCGGGAAGTTCGGTCTTGATGCGGCCGACCCAGCCGGCATCCAGCATTTTCTGCAGTAAAGTCTCCGATTCGTCGAAGCCGAGCCGCGTCTTCGACCGGATCATGTCAGCGTCCACCACTGCCGAGCCGCCGGATTCCCTGGCGTCATGTAATACCCGCAACACCGCCATCGCATCGACGAATGCGCTGGCAGGCGTGACAACATGCCACCAGCGCTCGTAGCGCACTACCGGCAACGCTGCCGCAATCACCGCGCCAACCAGCGTGATCAGCCATGACACATAGATCCAGACCAGGAAGATCGGCATCGCCGCCAATGCGCCATAGACAATGGTGTAGGTAGGAAACTTGGTCACGAACACGGCAAACAGCCGCTTCGTGACTTCGAATGCCACCGCTGCCACCAGCCCGCCCCAGGCGGCGTCGCGCGCAGCGACAAAGCGGTTGGGCACCGCCATGTACAACAGCGTGAAGGCGCCCGTCGTCAATGCCACCGACACCAGCGTATAGAACATCGCACCGACCAGCGGCACCTGCATCACTACGCCATTGGTCGCGGTAAACGCATAGGAAGTGACCCGCATCGACACGCCGATCAACAGCGGCCCGAGCGTGATGATCGCCCAGTACACCAGAACCCGCTGCGCCAGCGGACGCCGCGTCTTGACCCGCCAGATATGGTTGAATACGCGATCGATCATGCCCATTGTCGTGACGGCAGTGATGATCAGTCCCACCGCGCCGAATGCCGATAACCGGGTAGCCTTGGCCGCAAACTGGTTCAGGTAGCCGAGAATCGTATTGGCAACCGTCTTCGGCATCAGGTTCTGGACGAAATACGCTTCCAGCGAGGCCCGAAATGTATTGAACAATGGAAAGGTCGTGAAGATCGCCAGCGCGATTGTCAGCAGCGGCACCAGTGCCAGCACTGTGGTAAATGTCAGGCTGCCGGCCACTTGCGGCAGGAGCTCTTCATCGAGACGCCGCTGCGCGAAGCGAAGCAGGTCACGCGCACGCGACCAGCGAATGCCGCGCAAGCCCGATGCAATGGAAGAGAATCCTGATTCAAGCATGTCTATTGATGTCTATGATGTCTATGATGTCTATTGCCGCACATGACCGGTGCCGCCCGATTGCGTGCCAATAAAGCGCCCTATTGCTCCGGCACGAGGCATGCTTGATGTCATCGTGCCCTGTTCCCACCCTCTCCCTCCGGGAGAGTGGTGAGGGCGAACCCGGGAATGTGAACGGCATGCCATTCGCCAGGGTGGCGGTACCGGCTCGCCAGCCTGTGCGCGCACTGTAAATGAAGTGATCCGGTTCCAATCTTGTTTGTTCCGCATCTATATAATACCAAGCATGACAGCGCCCAATCTTACTATTCTTGTTCTGTACTACTCGCGCCAAGGTTCGACACGCAAGCTGGCGGAACTGATTGCGCAAGGGATCGAGAGCGTGCCCGGTTGTGATGCCCGCCTGCGCACGGTGCCGGCCATATCGAGCGTGACGGAAGCGACTGAGCCGGAAGTGCCGAAAGAAGGTGCGCCGTATGCCGAATTACACGATCTGGAAGAATGCGCCGGCCTGGCGCTCGGCTCGCCGACACGGTTCGGCAACATGGCTGCCCCGATGAAATATTTTCTGGACAGTACCTCGACGCTGTGGCTGTCGGGCGCATTGTCCGGCAAGCCCGCCTGTGTATTCACTTCCACCGGCAGCCTGCATGGCGGCCAGGAAGCTACCCTGCTGTCGATGATGATTCCGTTGCTGCATCACGGCATGCTGCTGCTCGGCGTGCCCTACACTCAACCTGAACTGATGACCACCACAAGCGGCGGCACGCCGTACGGCGCCAGCCACTGGTCGGGCCCGAACGGCGTTCACACACTATCCGAAGACACGCGCAGACTGGCGATCGCATCCGGAAGGCGCCTGGCGCAAACTGCACATCGATTACGAGGCGAATCATGAAAGACGGCATTCAAAAAATCTGGCATGCCGGCAGCATTGCCAGCCTGGCGGCATTGATTGCACTGTGCGTCGCCTGGGAAATGTGGCTGGCGCCCCTGCGTCCGGGCGGATCATGGATGGCGCTCAAGGCATTGCCCTTGCTGCTGCCGTTACGCGGCGTGCTGAAACACGATCTTTACACACTGCAATGGTCGTCGATGATGATCCTGCTGTACTTCATCGAAGGCATCGTACGCGCCACCAGCACTACCGGCATCGATCGCGGCCTGTCATCGACGCTGGCCTGGGTCGAAACAGGCCTGGCAAGCGCATTCTTCCTGTGCGCGGTTTTCTATCTCCGTCCTTACAAGCAATCCGCTAAAAAGCTGGCACAGCAAGCCATCCAGAAAGCAGCAAATACCAGGGCTTCTCATGAATGATTTCCTCGAAGGCTGCCGCACTGCGGTCGGCGCGCAATTCGTATTGACCGATGAAGCCGATCTTGCCGCCTACCTGACGGACTGGCGTCGCCGCTTCACCGGCAAGGCGCTGGCGGTGGTCAAACCGGCGACGACGGAAGAAGTTGCCGCCGTGATCCGTCTGTGCAATCAATTCCGCATTCCGGTCGTGCCGCAAGGCGGCAATACCGGGCTGGTGCTGGGCAGCGTGCCGGACCGGAGCGGCGCGGCAATCGTGCTGTCGCTCACGCGCCTGAACCGCATCCGCGCCATCGATGCCGTCAATAACACGATGACCGTGGAATCCGGCTGCATCCTGCAGCATGTGCAGGATGCAGCTGCCGAAGCGGATCGCCTGTTCCCGTTGTCACTGGCTGCAGAAGGCAGTTGCACCATCGGCGGCAACCTGTCCACCAACGCTGGCGGCACTGCAGTGCTGCGCTACGGCAATGCGCGCGAATTGTGCCTTGGGCTGGAAGTCGTCACGCCGCAAGGCGATATCTGGAGCGGGCTGCGCGGATTGCGCAAGGATAATACCGGCTACGACCTGCGCGACCTCTTCATCGGCGCGGAAGGCACGCTCGGCATTATCACCGCCGCCGTATTGAAACTGTTTCCGAAGCCCAGGGCGCAACTGACCGCGCTGGCCGCCATGCAGACCCCGGACCATGCATTGAAATTGCTGACCATCGCGCAATCACAATGCGGCGCGGCCCTGACCGGATTCGAACTGATGTCGGATTTTTGCCTGCGGCTGGTGACAAAACACTTCCCGCACATGCGCTCGCCTTTTCCACAGGCCTACCCGCAATATGTATTGCTGGAACTGTCGGACAGCGAATCCGAGGAGCATGCCACCGCCATGCTGGAAGACCTGATTACCGGCGCGCTGGAACAGGATGTCATCCAGGATGCGATCGTAGCGGCATCGATTGCGCAGTCGAATACGCTCTGGCATCTGCGCGAGCATATTTCGCTGGCGCAGGCAGAAGAAGGCAAGAACATCAAGCACGACATCTCGGTGCCGATTTCGCGCATCGGCGACTTCATCCGCACCACGGATACGCTGCTGCAACGGGAGCTTCCCGGATGCCGCATGGTCACCTTCGGCCATCTTGGCGACGGCAATCTGCATTACAACGTGTCACCGCCGGAACAGGCATCGGATGAGGCATTCATCACCCGGCAGCCGGAAGCGAATCGCGTGGTGCACGACAGCGTGCATGCCTTTGGCGGCTCGATTTCAGCCGAACACGGACTGGGCGCGTTGAAATGCGAAGAAGTGCGGCGCTACAAGTCGGAAATCGAAATGAACCTGATGCAAGCCATCAAGCACGCACTGGACCCGTTGGGTCTGATGAATCCGGGCAAAGTCCTCTAACCAACCACAGGCGACCACACCATGTTGCGCATCCTGCCGATTCTACTGAGCCTGCTGTTTTCCGCACCTGCATTCGCGATTTACAAATGCGAATCGAATGGACAGGTCACGTATCGTGACAACCCATGCCCAAGCGGCAAATCGGTTGACCTCGGTGAAAAAACGCAAAGCGTGCCAGCCGCCGACGCAACGCACGAACGCGAGCGCATCGGGCAGCAGAAACGCGAAGCCGACCGTCTTGAAAAGGCACGCCACAAACGTGAAACGCAGGAAGAGAAAACCCAGCACATCGCAGCCCGCGCCGCGCAAGCCAGGGCCAAAAAATGCGCTGCATTGGCGCTCCACACCAAATGGGCCAACGAGGATGCCGCCAGCGCCAGCGGAAAATCTGCCGAAAAGTCAAAGCGCAAGGCGCGCCGCACTGCGGAAAACTATCAGATGCAATGCGACAACAAGTGAGAACCACGGCCTTGATTTGAGGATGTTGCTTCCGTAGCGCTACCCGGCAAGAGGAATTCGGTGGCGCAACGGATCTGGTGCCAGAAAAACCGCAGCGGCGGCTGCTTAAGAAAGTCTTAAGCAAGCGTTTGGATTTCGTTAAGAATCGATCGGCAGAATTGCTCCCTCAGCCAGTGTCGGCTGACATTTCGAAGAGGGAGATATGACGCAAAAAACAGTGGTTGCTCCGATGCTGCACACACTCGCCGCTTCGGTCATGGTGTGCGCGATGACGGCATGCGGAGGATCGTCAAACACAAAACATGCCGCCTACTCCGCCGAAATCCGCCGCACCGCGTTCGGCGTGCCACACATCAAGGCACATGACGAGGCCGGCCTTGGATACGGTATCGGCTATGCCTTCGCCGAGGACAATGTCTGTTTGCTGGCGAACGAAGTCGTCACCGTCAATGGCGAACGCGCGAAATATTTCGGCGCTGACGGCCTGACCTCAAGCGTGCCGGATCTACAACAGAACAATCTGGTGTCCGACTATTTTTTTCATCTGTTGAACGATACCGACACCGTGAATGCCGCGTGGCAGCAGCAGATACCTGAAGTGCAGGCGCTGATCAAAGGATATGCCGCCGGCTATAACCGCTTTCTGGAAAAGACCGGCCGCGGCAAGCTGGCCGACGAATGCAGGAACGCGACGTGGGTACGCACGATCACCGAGTACGATGTGATCAAGCTGATGCGGCGTATCGCGGTTATCAACAGTTCGGCCGGCCTCATGGAAGGGTTGGTGGCGGCACAACCGCCCGGCGCAGCTCCCATCGCTCAGTTCAACGCAATCGCGCAGCCGCTTTCGTTGCAGCGGCACACGGCGAGCAATGCGGTGGCGTACGGCAAGGATGCCACCGACAACGGCAAAGGCATGCTGCTCGGCCAGCCGCATTTGCCCTGGGGGGACTTCTTGCGGTTCTACCAGCTCCACCTGACGATCCCGGGAAAGCTTGATGTCATGGGAGCCACCCTGCCGGGATTGCCGGTAGTGGGGATCGGCTACACGAAGAATTTCGCATGGAGCCACACCACGGATACGTCTGCCCATTACACGCTGTACGCGCTCCAGCTCGATCCGACGGACCCGACCAGATACATGGTCGACGGGCAGAGCAAGCGCATGACAAGGAAGACCATTACTGTCGAGGTGAAAGCTGCAGACGGAACCGTGCGCTCGCAATCACGCACGTTCTATCAGTCGCAATTCGGACCGCTGGTCATTGCGCCGCAACCGAGGCTGAATTGGACCGCGACCACCGCCTATGCGATCCGCGATGCGAATGCCGTCAATTCCCGCGTCATCGAACAGTGGTATGCCATGAACCGGGCGGATTCGCTCGACGAACTGCAAGCGGTCAACGAACGGATCGTCGGGAATCCGTGGAACGACACCATCGCCGCCGACAAGGACGGCAACACGCTGTTTCTGAACATGTCGCCGATTGCGTATGTCACCGCAGCCAAGCAGGACGCCTGCATAGCGGATGCCTACAAGCCTTTTGCGGCCCAACACGTGTTTGTGCTCAACGGCGCCACCACAGCCTGCGAATGGGACAACGATCCGGGCGCTCCGCAAGCAGGAATTTTCGCCGGCGAACGGCTCCCTTCCCTGCATCGCGACGATTATGTGCACAACGCCAACGACAGCGCATGGCTCACCAACGCCGCCACGCCGATGACCGGTTTTTCGCCCGCCATCAGCACATCCGGCGTCGAGCAAGGCGCGCGTACGCGAAGTGGATTGCAACAGATCCATGCATACCTGGCGGGCGGCAATCGCATCCTGTTTTCCCAACTACAGGATCTCGCGCTGAACAACAAGGTGTATGGCGCCCAGCTCATCGTGGACGACCTGCTGGAGTTATGCAAAGGCGACCGAAACGCGGTGGCGGAGGACGGCAGCACGGTCGACCTGAGCGATGCTTGCGCCAAGCTGGCAAGCTGGGACCGCACCGCGAATGCCGATGCCAACCTTGGCTATGTGTATTTTGCGGGAGTGATGAAGCAAGTATTGCAGTACGGCGCTGCATGGGCCGTTCCCTTCGACCCCGCCGACCCGCTCAATACGCCGCGCGGCCTGAGGCGCACCGACCCTGCCGTCGCCGCGTTGGTGCGGCAAGCACTCGCCTCGACGGTGCATGACGTGATCAATGCAGGCTGGTCGCCGGAAAGCCGATGGGGCGACATACAGGTCGTGACATTGAACGGGAAAAAAATTCCCGTTCATGGCGGAAAGGAGGAGGACGGCATCTATAACGCCATCAAGAGCATGCCGGGAAGCGACGGCCTTCTGACGCCTTCCTCGGGGACGAGTTACGTCCAGGCAGTCCGCTTCGATGAAACAGGCCCGCACGCGCAAACGCTGTTGACGTACTCGCAGTCGGCCAACCCGAAGTCGCCGCACTATGCGGACCAGCTGGAACGCTTTTCGAAAAAGGAATGGATCGCGCAACCGTTTACCGAGGCGCAGATCACGTCCGACCCGAGCTACAGTTCGATTTCGATTTCCGAGTAGCGCATGATTATTCGAGCGCGCGCAATACTGCTTTTAAAACGGTTCATCCCCACGGGCGTGGGGAACACGGGCAGGCATTCCGGCCACAGCGCGAAGGTGTCGGTTCATCCCCACGGGCGTGGGGAACACCTCAATGCCGTTCTCGATAAATTGCTGCGCTGCGGTTCATCCCCACGGGCGTGGGGAACACTTTTGAGGTTCGCATGATCCGCGCCGCCATCTCGGTTCATCCCCACGGGCGTGGGGAACACGAGCCACCCAGCGCACCAACCGGGCGGCCGAGCGGTTCATCCCCACGGGCGTGGGGAACACTTTTGCACTTAAGATCGTGCAACGGGTAGTTGCGGTTCATCCCCACGGGCGTGGGGAACACTCCTTCGCCCTGCGCTGCGGCGGCGCGTTCGTCGGTTCATCCCCACGGGCGTGGGGAACACTGCCAGGTGCCGTTTGGAGCGCGCACTTCCGACGGTTCATCCCCACGGGCGTGGGGAACACACCGGCCACCGTGCTGGTGCCTGTCAGAAGGGCGGTTCATCCCCACGGGCGTGGGGAACACAGAATAATTTACTTTAGTTTATCTCTACAATACGGTTCATCCCCACGGGCGTGGGGAACACG
>DATEZO010000061.1:0-6837 GCA_035255485.1 Burkholderiaceae bacterium | reverse complement strand
CTATACCCACCTGATGGCCGAGGGATACCTGTCCGGCACGGTCGGCCGCGGCACCTTCGTCAGCGGCCATCTTCCCGTCGAGATCGCCCCCGAGAACTCCGCGCGGCAAGCGCAGCCGCTGCGCCCGCTATCGAGCTGCGGCCAGCGGTTTGCCGGATTGCCGGCCCGGCTGAATACCCATGGCGACAAGCCCCGGGCATTTCGCATCGGCATGCCGGGCATCGATGTGTTTCCGTTCGACGTATGGGCCCGGCTGGAAGCGCGGCGCTGGCGCCGGCCATCGTTCCAGCTCGGCTACGGCGATGCGGCCGGCTTCGCTCCGCTGCGCGAATTGCTGGCGGCCTATCTGCGTGCTTCGCGCGGCGTGCGTTGCATGCCCGAACAGATCATCGTGACTTCCGGCTCGCAGCAGGCACTGTTTCTCATCGCCAGCCTGCTGCTTGCGCCGGACGACGCGGCATGGGTCGAAACACCCGGATATCCGGGCACGGCGGCGGTGCTGCATGCGGTCGGCGCGCGCGCATGTCCGGTGCCGGTCGATGCCGAGGGCCTGCTGGTCGCGGCCGGCACGCAGGCCTGGCCGGACGCAAAACTCGCCTATGTGACGCCCTCGCATCAATATCCGCTCGGGGTGACGATGAGCCTGCAACGCCGGCTGGAACTGTTGGCGTGGGCCGCCAAGCGCCGGATGTGGGTGGTCGAGGATGAATACGACAGCGAATACCGGTACATCGGCCCGCCGCTGGCATCGCTGCAAAGCCTCGATCGGGCGGGCTCGGTCCTGTATGTGGGCACCTTGTCGAAGGTGCTGTTTCCGGGATTGCGGCTGGGCTACCTGGTGGTACCGCCCCCCTTGATCGACGCATTCGCCCGCGGCAAGGCGGCAATCGATCGCCACACGGCGATTGTCCCGCAAATCGTACTGGCCGACTTCATCGCGGAGGGTCATTTCAGCCGGCACATCAAGCGCATGCGGGAAGTCTATGCAGAGCGGCGTACTGCACTGCTGGAGGCAATCGAGGCGCAACTCGACGACCAGCTGTCGCTCGGGCCAACCGACGCGGGATTCCACGTCGCCACTGCCTTCCGGCGCGAATATGACGATCGGTTGATTGCGCACGCGGCGCAGCAGCAAGGAATCGAGGTGCGCGCGCTATCGACTTTTTACGACACCACCGGCGCCCATGCGAACGCCACTCCCTTGTCGCGTTCCGGCCTGCTGCTGGGTTTTGCCGCAGTCCCGCCGCGGGAGATCAAGGAAGCCGCCATCGGCTTGCGCAAAGTCCTTCAGGGGCAATAACGCGGCGACGCGCTGGCATCAGCTGAACCATTTGCTGTTGAACGTGAAATATCCCAGCAGAAAAAGCACCAAGGCAATTGCAAACTGCTTCCAGAAATTCCTGTTCATGTCTCCCCCTAACGAGAATGGCAATAATGCCACCCCAAAAAATGAAAGCGAAAAGTAGTCGTAACCCAACCTCACTACCCCATCCCAACCTCGCCACCTCGCCGCTTGCAAGGGGGAAGGTGAGAACGGAGTCGCTTCGCGACTTTCACCTTAAATGACTTTTTCTTCACGCAATTGCGCGATCTGTAACTCGTCATACCCCAGCGCGCGCAGAATTTCGTTGTTGTGCTCGCCTAGCTCAGGCCCCAGCCATTTAGTCTCGCCCGGCGTTTCTGACAGCTTCGGGGTGATCGCCGGCAACTTGATCGGCGTGCCATCCTTGAACGCATGCTGCTCGAACATCTTGCGTGCCAAAAATTGCGGATCGGTCATCATGTCGCGCACCGAATAGATCTTGCCGACCGGGACATCGGCTGCCTTCAGGATGTCGAGTGCGCTATCGATTGTCTGCGTATCGCACCATGCCTGGATCGCGCCGTCGATCTCGGCGGTGCGCGGCACGCGGCCGTCGTTGCGCGCCAGCTGCGGGTCGTTCGCCATGTCGGTGCGGCCGATGGCTGCCATCAGGCGCTTGAAGATCGCGTCGCCATTGCCGGCGATAACGATGTTGCCGCCCTCTTTCGTCGTGTAGGTGTTGGACGGCACGATGCCGGGCAGCGCGCCGCCGGTACGTTCGCGTACCACCCCCGCATGGTCGTATTCCAGCACCAGCGATTCCATCATGTTGAACACTGCTTCGTACAGCGCGACATCGACCATCTGCCCCTGCCCGCTTTCGCGTCCGCCGGTGGCGTCGCGATGACGCAGCGCCATCATCGCGCCGATGACGCCATGCAGGGCGGCGACCGAATCGCCGATCGAGATGCCGATGCGCATCGGCGGGCGGTCCGGATGGCCGGACACATAACGCATGCCGCCCATCGATTCGCCGATGGCGCCGAATCCCGGCAAATCCTTCAGCGGCCCGGTCTGGCCGTAGCCCGACAGGCGCACCATGATCGTGGCCGGGTTCTCCTTCTGCAGCGCCTCATAGCCGAGATTCCATTTTTCCAGCACGCCGGGGCGGTAATTCTCGATGATGATGTCCGCGTCCAGCGCCAGCTTTCTGGCGATCTCCTGTCCGCGCGCATCTTTCATGTTGAGCGTGACACTCTTCTTGTTGCGCGCCTGGACCGACCACCACAGCGACGTGCCATCCTTCAGGACGCGCCACTGGCGTAGCGGATCGCCACCATCGGGCGATTCGATCTTGATCACCTCTGCGCCGAATTCGGCCAGCAGGCGCGAGCAGAACGGCCCGGCGATCAGCGTGCCGAGCTCCAGTACCTTGATGCCGGCCAACGGGCCGCTTGATGCAGTCTTGTTCATTTTGTCATTCAGTGAAAGAACAATCCCGACAGATCCCCTTCGAGATTGCGTCGGGCCTGTCGCGAACGAGGCAAGCCGATTACGTGGAACGCCGGTCCAGCATGGCGCGCGCAATCGTGCCTGCATCGACATACTCGAGTTCACCGCCGACCGGGACGCCGCGTGCCAGACGGCTCATTTTCAGGCCGCGCGCTTTCAGCGTTTCGCTGATGTAATGCGCCGTCGCCTCGCCTTCGTTAGTGAAGTTGGTGGCCAGCACCACCTCTGTAACCACGCCATCGGTCGCCCGGGCGATCAGTTTTTCCAGTTGCAGGTCCTTCGGCCCGATGCCGTCCAGCGGAGAGAGATGCCCCATCAGCACGAAATACAGGCCCTTGTAGGTCAGGGTCTGCTCGATCATCAACTGGTCGCCTGGTGTCTCGACCACGCACAGCAATGACGCATCGCGGTCGGGGTCCATGCAGGTCTGGCATATCTCGTTTTCAGTGAAGGTATTGCATTTGGCGCAATGATGGATTTTTTCAACCGCCTGCGTCAATGCGCGGCCCAGCATCGCCGCGCCTTCGCGGTCATGCTGCATCAGATGATAGGCGAGGCGCTGTGCAGACTTCGGTCCGATGCCAGGCAGGCGGCGCAGCGCTTCGGTCAGAAAATCAAGGCTGGAAGGCGATTTCACTAGGTTCTTTTAGGCAATTGGGAAGATGGAAAGGATAGGCCTCATGAACTCTGTCCCGTCTAGTCAGTTGGGGACAGAGTAATTCGGCAGCCAAGCTGCCTCACAAACTCTGTCCCACAATTTATCAAAATGGCATCTTGAATCCCGGAGGCATCGGCATGCCGGCGGTAATGCCGGCCATCTTTTCCTGCGTGGTGGCTTCAGCCTTGCGTACCGCATCGTTGAATGCCGCCGCCACCAGGTCTTCCAGCATGTCCTTGTCGTCGCCCAGCAAGGAAGGGTCGATCGACACGCGTTTGACGTCGTTCTTGCAAGTCATCACGATTTTTACCATGCCGGCACCGGATTGGCCTTCAACCTCAATCGTTCCGAGCTGGTCCTGCATCTTCTTCATGTTGTCCTGCATTGCCTGGGCTTGCTTCATCAGCCCCGCCAGTTGGCCCTTCATCATGGTCATGCTCCTTTTTCATTTGTTGAGGATACAGTCTTGCTTGCGCTTGATTCCGTTCCGTTTCCGTTTTGGCGGGGCAGGATTTGCCTGGCATCCTGTCCCGCACCTTTCAAGAATTCGTCATTCTCAAGCAATTGGCTTGATCGATCCCGGCACGATTGTTGCGCCGAATTCACGTATCAATGTCTGTACGAACGGATCGCTCTGCATGGTTTTTTCCGCTTCGCGCTGACGCTGCTCGCGGGCCGCAATGGCCTGCGCATTGGCGGTCTGCCGGACCGCGCCGATCTCGCTCGTCAAACGAACTGCCGTGCCGAAATGCTCGGTCAGCGCGGCCGCCAGCTTATCCGGACTGCCTGCCGACAACAAGGTCTCTACTGCCACGCGCAAGTGAAACAGTATGGCGCCGCCGGCATTTTCGCATTTGACCAGTTCGCTTTGCCGGGCCAATTGCTGCGCTACGCCGCGCACTGGCAGGATTGCAGCCAGCGAAGGCCAGTCGCCATCCCAATCCAGTCCGGAAACCGGCGCCAACACGACCTGGTTTGCCTCGAATGACGGGGGCACGGACATGGGCGTAGGCGCAGGTACAGGCGCGGTTGCCGGTTGCGCCGGCATGGCAGCAGCATCACGCATTATTTCAGTGGCTGGGTGTTCCGTTTTTTTTTGAGCCGCTGCATTCAGTATGTCAGATGCCTTGCTTTTCCTTGCCTGGGGATTTTCCTCTTCCCATGGTGGTGCAGCCGCAGTGGGTTTCTGCACCGGCACCGGCACCGGCCTTGCGCCGTTGCGCGCCGCGTCGAGCGCCGCGCGCGCCGGGCTGACGCCCGCCGTGCGGGACGCATCCGCTCGCGTTGCCGTTTGCGGCGCCGCGTTCAGTCGCGCGACTGGTACAGGAACCGCTGGCGCAGCTGCCGGCTGCACTTCGCCCGCATCGCTGCCGGGGCGGAACGCAAGCATGCGCAGCAGGGTCATCGAAAACCCGGCATATTCATCCGGCGCCAGATTGAGATCGTTGCGACCGTGCACCGCAATCTGATAGAAGAGCTGGATCTCTTCCGGATCGAACAGGCTTGCCAGACGCAGGATGTCCTCTTTTTCCGGCAAGTCATCCGGCAACGCGGATGGCACGGATTGCGCAATGGCAATCCGGTGCAATAACGAACCGAGATCCTGCAGCGCCGCATTGTAGGACAGGCTGCGCGCCGCCATTTCATCAGCCACGGCCAGCAGGCTCGCCCCTTCTTTTGCGGCAAGCGCATCCAGCAGGCGGACCAGGTAGGACTGGTCGAGCGCGCCGAGCATGCCCTGCACGGCTTCCAGCGTCACCTTGCCGGCCGCATAAGCGATTGCCTGGTCGGTCAGCGACAGCGCGTCGCGCATCGAGCCGTGCGCGCCCTGTGCCAGCAGGCGCAATGCGGGTACGTCGAATGCGATACCTTCCTGCCCCAGGATATTGTCGAGATGGCTGATGATGTGGCCGGGCGGCATCTGCTTCAGGTTGAATTGCAGGCAGCGCGACAGCACCGTGACCGGGATTTTTTGCGGATCGGTGGTAGCCAGGATGAATTTCACATGATCGGGCGGTTCTTCCAGCGTCTTCAGCATCGCATTGAAGGCGTGATTGGTCAGCATGTGGACTTCGTCGATCATGTAGACCTTGAAGCGGGCATTGGAAGGCGCATAGACCGCCTGTTCCAGCAGCTGTGCCATTTCGTCGACGCCGCGATTGGACGCCGCGTCCATCTCGATGTAGTCGACAAAGCGACCGGCATCGATCGCCATGCAGGCCGCGCACACGCCGCATGGCTGCGCGGTAATGCCGGTTTCGCAATTGAGCGCTTTTGCCAGGATGCGCGACAGCGTGGTCTTGCCGACGCCGCGCGTGCCGGTAAACAGCCAGGCATGATGCAGGCGCTTTTGCTCCAGCGCATGGGTCAGCGCCCGCACCACGTGCTCTTGCCCGACCAGCGTATCAAAGCTTCTGGGGCGATATTTGCGGGCAAGGACTTGGTAAGACATAGGGGCGCGAAAGGTTGAGTGATTTCCTGCATTTTACCTGACCGCCGGAGCGCGGTTGCATCAATAGCGCCCTGCTGCCGCTGCATTTTGCCCAAAATCAAGCATGTCTTGCGAGCACACGAAAATGGCGGCCGGCGTCCTCGCTACGCGCAACGGCAGCATGGCATCAAAAGCGGAACCCATGCATCCTTGCTTTCCGGGTTGCCATCCCCGCATGGCATATTTTTTCACAGGGAATGTTTTCCATTTCCGATGCGGATATATGTTGCAGGATGACTATCAATGCCCTATCGGAAAATGAGCGAGAACCGGCAATCCATCAAGCTGGAATCTGCCGCCGCCGGGCAGGATCGCGCTACACTTGTTCCGGCGCGCCGGCCGCGATCCGGCGACAACCAGAAAGGAATCCCGATCATGCAATGGACCACACATGAAGTCGCCAATCAGACGCCGGAACTCTGCAACTACAACCTGTTTACCACCGATATCGCCTTGCGCGAGGGCGTGCAGCGCGAGCAGGCCGCCTGGCATGAGCAGGACCTGATGCGCTTCGGCGCCGAACTGGGCACCCGGGAAGTCATGCATCTGGGCGACTTGGCCAATCGCCATTTGCCGGAATTGACGACGCATGACCGCTTCGGCAACCGCATCGATGCGGTGGAATTCCACCCGAGCTGGCATGCGCTGCTGGGGCTGCTGCGGCGCGAAGGCCTGCACGCATTGCCGTGGATGCAGCCAAGGGCCGGCGCGCAGGTCGCGCGCGCCGCCGGTTATTTCATGCAGTCGCAGGTGGAAGCCGGCGCACTCTGCCCGACCACCATGACGTTTGCCTCGATTCCGGTGCTGCAGAACGAGCCGGCGCTGTTTGCCACGTTGCAGGCAAAACTGTTTTCGCGCGAACACGATCCGCGC
>DATEZO010000060.1:0-10402 GCA_035255485.1 Burkholderiaceae bacterium | reverse complement strand
TTTGCGCCGTGCCTGCACGCGCTGTCCGTGCCGCTGCTGCTGTTCGTCGGCGACCGGGACCAGCGCCTGGCACTGGTGCGACGTGCGGCTGACGTGATCGCAGGCGCACGGCTGGTCGTGCTGCCCGGGCAAAATCATGCAGTTGCGCTGGCGGCAGGCGCGGCGCTCATGCCGCACATCGAAGCTTTCCTTCAAACGGCCTGAAAGGCGCGATCTGCGCGCGCAAGGCTTGCGCGCCCGTGCGTCGCTGTCCGGGCGATTCCGATGCCGCGTTCGATGCCTGCGTTACGTCAAATGCCGCTCCGCCGCGATTTGCGCCTGCTGCGGCTCGCCCGGAATGGCGCCGAGGCTAAGCGGTACCGCAACAAACGTTGCCAGCACCACCGGAGCCAGGGATGCGCACACGACGGCCAGATACTGACGGACGAAGAGACGAAGAGCGGGATGCATGGCGGATTCCTTGCTTGCGGTGGATCGATGCGTGCATCTTGCGCGGCAAAGCTTAAGGAATGCTGAAGAGGGGCGTTGGGCTCAAAGTGAAACTGCAGGCATTGGGTATTGTGCTTTCCTACAGCCAGTCGGGCATATCCGACGATGTCGCGTAGCGAAGCGTGAACTGGTTCAACGATTCCGTCGTCCTGATGCGATTGCGTACACGACGCCGGAGCAGCGCCATAGCGTGGCACATCATGTAGCAGACTTGACGTCGCAAGATCTGTGTCGCTCGTTAGCAGCATTCGCAGCGCCGGAAACGCCACGCTGCGGCATGGAGTATTGCGGGCCGGGTGTGATTGAAGTCGCTGCCAGCCAATAACTTGCGGTTGGCGAGTTGAATGAATTGGGCGACGGCTGCCTTCGCGCGCATCGAGATTCAAATGCTGGCAGCCCGCTCTAGCCTCGACTCAGGCCTTCCTTTGCAACGTGCGCCTGAATACCTTCCGTGCCGCGGTCGCCATCGTGCTAAAAAAGGGCACCGGTTCATGTTTCCCCAGGCGGCGATTGAAATACGGAATACCTTCGATATCAACACCAAAGAGTTGCTTACGCTGATCGGTGACAGCGTAGCGCGCAAGATCGGACGGAACTGCATTGTCATACTGCTTTACCCAGTAATGGGAATAGGCATAGATAAGAGATTTACGGACATATGGGCTTAAATTATCCATGGCCATATGCAGTACGTGTGTGTTAAACAGTATGACGTCGCCCGCACGAGGCACCGTCTTCACGATTGCCTCCGAAGACATGCCTAAGCTGGGCCGGTCATGCCCGGCCGGGTAGCGGTGGCTGCCGGGAATGAATGCCAAGCACCCCTGGTCGGGTGTCAAGTCATCCAAGAACAAGTGCACCTTGACGAAGAAATTCAGGCAATTGTGCTGGCTGATCCCCAGAACGTGAGGAATATCCGAGTGCCAGGGCGCGGTAAAGGTTCGACCGGGATAGAACAGCCGTGCCGTCGTGTGGTTCAGTTGTATATCTTTGCCGACGATTTCAACCAGTAAGGGAAAGATCGTCGGAAGGTCCACCAAGTCGACAAACACGGGATCCTGGTCGAGGATATTGGGAATATCGTAAAAGGGCAGGTCTGCTTTCCCATCGGTTGTCGGCGCGCGCCTATCTAGATGGCATCCTGCCGCGAGATCAAATGCCTTACGCGCACGCAAAAGAATGTCGGCGGGGATGACTTGTCTTAGGTGAACAAAGCCTTGTGTTTCAAACTGAATTTTAATTTCTGAAATTCTCTGTTCAGAAAACATCTCACGTCTCCAATATCGTTGAGTAATGTGTTACTCGCAAATCACTGGAGAGAATCGCTTGAATCCAGGTAACAGCAATTGAAATATCTCAAGGAAATAATTCCCGGAAATAATTCCCTGATACAAATCAATACCACCCACCAACATCAAGTCAAACTTCAGCTTGATCACTAAAGCGCAGACCAATCAATCCTTATTACAGATTGATGCAATTGCCGATCCCGCAGGATAAAGCGCGTTTGTAGAAATGATTTCTCATCGGACTGCTTATTTTGCCGCACCACGAACCTAATAACTAAAACTCCGCATCTTACGGCTTCGTTTGGAGGAATCGAGCATGTTTCGAATTGGAAATCACTACTTTCCAAAGAAAGTCTCATTTCTATTGCTGGCCGAAACCATTGTTTTGGTGCTGTCGGTTTACTTGAGTGCGAAGCTTCGTTTTCTGAACAATTTGTCGTTCTCGGATCGGTATCCGGAGTTTATTGCGCCTGCCATTGTGTTCGCTGGCGCGATGATTTTCAGCATGAGCGCGCTTGGCATGTATCAGGCGCAACCAAATACACATTTGAAGTCGATCTTTCTTCGTCTGGCCCCTGCTTGCGCATTGTGTTTTGCCATCATTTCCGCTGTTTTCTACATTGCTCCCTCTTTCCAGGTCGGGCGCGGCATTCTTGGGCTCATGTTCTTTTTGTCCTGTTTCGGCCTGCTGGCCACGCGGTTCGTATTTTTCAAGTCCACCCAGGCATCCATATTCGTTCCCCGCGCTCTTTTTCTCGGCATAGGCGAGCTTGCCCAAGATTGCAGCCGACTTGCACAAAGTCAGGCGACATCGGGTAAGTATCAGATTGCAGGCTACATTCCGGTCGGTCATGAAGCGCAGTGCGTTCCCGCTTCTCAGGTCATCAAGAGGCGCGGCACCCTCATCGAGATTGCGCGGCAGGTAGGCGCTACGGATATTGTCGTTGCCGTACGCGACAAGCGCGGCGGGAGCTTTCCAATCCAGGAACTGCTTGAGTGCAAGCTAAGTGGCATTCGTGTCACCGATTCCGCGCATTTCTTCGAGCGTGAGGCATGCCAAATCAAGGTCAATGCATTGCAACCGAGTTGGCTCGTGTTCGGCAATGGGTTCGAGCAAAGCTTCGTGCGTGCATTCTGCAAGCGCCTGTTTGACCTGGCGGTGAGCATTGTGATCGCAATCGTCGCCTTGCCCGTCATGCTGTTGACGGCGCTGGCTATTTACATCGAGGACCGTGGGCCGATCCTGTATTCGCAGGAGAGGGTCGGGCTCGGCGGGCGCAGGTATATGGTGCACAAGTTCCGCAGCATGGCGACCAATGCCGAGCAAGCCGGCCGGCCGCAATGGGCTGCCGCCAATGATCCCCGCGTTACCAAGGTCGGCACGGTAATTCGCAAACTGCGCATTGATGAATTGCCGCAGATATTCAATGTGCTGGCGGGCGAGATGAGCCTGGTCGGGCCGCGGCCGGAGCGACCGTACTTCGTGCAACAGCTCTGCGAGCAAATTCCCTATTACGACATGCGCCACAGCATTAAGCCTGGAATTACCGGGATGGCGCAAGTGCGCTATTCCTACGGGGCATCCGTAGAGGATGCGGTTCAAAAGCTGCAGTACGACTTGTACTACGTAAAAAACAATAGTTTGTTTCTAGATCTTTTAATACTCATCGACACCGTTCAGGTGGTCTTACTTGCTAAGGGAGCGAGATAGCTGTGCAAGATATTACTGTTGCCGTTGTCGGCCTGGGTTATGTAGGGCTGCCGCTCGCCGTTGCGTTTGGAAAGAAATATCGAACCATCGGCATTGATCTTTCGAAGGAAAAGATCGATTCATATCGGCGCCATATCGATCCGACGGGAGAAGTCAGTACCGACGAACTCGTTGCGGCATCGAGACTGGAAGCGACCACGGACGCTGCGCATCTGGAGGAGGCCGATTTTATCGTCGTCGCGGTCCCTACTCCGGTAGACGATGCCCACAACCCCGACTTCGGGCCCTTGATCTCGGCCAGTGAAGCGGTTGGCAAGAATCTCAAGCGTGGTGCAACCATCGTGTTTGAGTCAACGGTCTATCCCGGTGCGACCGAGGAGGTATGCATCCCGCTGATCGAGCGGCATTCGCATCTGAAATGGAAAACGGATTTTTTCGTCGGCTATTCGCCGGAGCGCATCAATCCGGGCGACAAAGAACACACGCTTACCCGCATTACCAAAGTTGTGTCTGGTGACTCGCCGCGCACGCTGGACCTGGTCGCTGAGGTCTATGGAAGCGTCATTGATGCAGGTGTTCATCGCGCCTCCAGCATTAAAGTCGCCGAGGCCGCAAAGGTGATCGAAAACACGCAGCGCGACTTGAACATCGCGCTGATGAACGAGCTATCCCTGATTTTCCATCGTATGGGTATCGACACGCTGGAAGTGCTGCAGGCAGCCGGCACGAAATGGAATTTCCTTCCATTCCGGCCCGGACTGGTCGGCGGCCATTGCATTGGCGTCGATCCATATTACCTGACGCATAAGGCCGAAAAGCTAGGCTATCACCCGCAAGTGATCCTGGCGGGGCGCCGTATTAATGACGGAATGGGAAAGTTCGTCGCAGAACAGACGGTCAAGAATCTGATTCAACACGGCTTCCCCGTGAAGGGGTCACATGTGATCGTGCTTGGCGTTACGTTCAAGGAGGATTGCCCCGATTTGCGCAACTCGAAGGTGGTCGACTTGATCGATGAGCTGGAATCGTTCGGCGTGGCTGTCCATCTGCATGATCCGGTGGCATCGGAAAAGGAGGCGATGCACGAATACCGAATGCGCCTCACTCCATGGGAGCATCTGCCCAGGTCCAATGCCATTGTGTGTGCCGTCGCGCATGCCGAATACAAGAATCGTACTCCGGGCGATTTTGCCGAAAAACTGACGCCGGGAGGCCTGTTCGTCGACGTGAAAGGCATGGCGGACCCTGCCGTATTGCGCGGCCTTGGCATCCATACGTGGCGCCTATGAACGACTTGATCATTTCCGGCATGGGCAAGGCGCCCCGGCGCTGGCTTGTTACCGGCAGCGCCGGCTTTATCGGATCACATCTGCTCGAAGCATTGTTAAAGATGAATCAGCAGGTGACAACCGTAGATAATTTTTCCACCGGTCATCGGCATAACCTAGTGCAGGTGCGGGAAGCTGTCGGCGAGCAGGCGTGGCGCAGGCACACCTTCATCGAGGGAGACATCGCCGACCTTATGACTTGCCGGGAAGCGTGTGAGGGCGTGGACGTGGTGCTCCACCAGGCTGCCCTCGGCTCAGTGCCGCGTTCACTCGCCGATCCGCTCACGACTCACGCCGTCAATGCGAGCGGCTTTCTCAATATGATCGACGCGGCACGGATCGCCGGCGTGAAGCGGTTTGTCTATGCGGCGTCGAGTTCGACCTATGGCGACCATCCCGGTTTGCCGAAAGTGGAAGAAGCGATCGGCAGGCCGTTGTCGCCTTATGCGGTGACCAAGTACCTGAACGAGCTATACGCCGACGTATATCACCGGTGCTATGGCATCGAAGTGATTGGCCTGCGCTATTTCAATGTCTTCGGTGCGCGTCAGGATCCGTTCGGCCCATACGCTGCAGTTATCCCGCGCTGGGTGGACGAAATGCTTTGCGGCCGACAGTGCGTTATCCATGGCGACGGTGAGACGTCGCGCGACTTCAGCTATATCGACAATGTGGTGCAGGCCAACCTTTTGGCGGCGACGACGTCGCGCTCCGACGCCCTCAACCAGGTGTACAACGTCGCATTCGGCGAAGCGACCACACTCAATGCATTGCATGCGCTGATTGCCGAGGCCCTGCACGAGCACAATCCGTCGCTCGTCATACTCCCGCCACGGCACGGCGATTCGCGTCCCGGCGACATCCGCCATTCTCTGGCCGACATCGGGAAGGCGCGCGCGCTGCTGGGCTATGCCCCGGAATTTGACGTGCGGCGCGGCTTGGCGGAAGCGATTTCCTGGTATGTATCGCACACTTCACTATCTGACCGATAGGGGGAGCGCATGATGAACGAGACGAACGCGCAGAGCATGGCAGCGGGCCATCCATGCATGGAGTCGCCGCGCAATGGCGCAAGCGGCAAGGACTATGAGCTGTTTTTCAGCGAGCTTCTGTCCGGAGTGGACGAAGCGATTGCACCGTTCGGCATCGCCGAACGGTCCGTGGATAAATTTTCGCCCGGGAATGCGCAGGCAGTCTTGTCACAGGCACTGGTGAAGCGCCTCCATGACGGCGCCTGCCGCCTCGGTATCAGCATCGAGAGCCTCGTGCACTTGGCATGGACCCAGGTCCTGAGCAAGACATCGGGCCGTCAGGATATTGTGTACGGCGCGACTCTGTTTCCGGAAGAAGCTGCCTGCGCAAATGTGCTTCCGGTGCGCGTCGTCATCGCCGAAAGGGGGATCTCCGAATGCGCCCGGCATGTGGAAGATCTGCTGGCGCGCCTGAAACTGCATGCGGATGCGCCACCGGAGGTGGTGCGGAGGTGCAGCAGCATTCCTGTATCAATGCCATTGTTTACAGCCGTGCTTGACTGCCGGCGAGTTGCGGAAGGGCGGCCAGATGCGTCGCTGGAAATGGCTGCTCAATACGAGGCGGGACAGGATCAGTGCCACCCGCTGCGTTTGTTCGTGGCTATCGAAAGGCATGCCATCACGATGGTGGCCCGCATTGCCATGGACGGGGCAGCCGAGCGCTTATGCGCATATATGCAGATAGCGCTGGAGCAATTGGCACATGCGCTTGAGCAGGCGCCTGACATGCCGTTGTGCCGTATCAGCGTGCTCCCGCATGCCGAGCGCGAACAGCTGCTGATGCATTTCAATGCAACGTCCAGACCTTATCCGCAGGATCGCTGCCTGCAGCAATTGTTCGAGGAACAGGCTAGTCGCACGCCCGATGCCAAGGCGCTCTTGCACCGGCAAACATGGATATCTTACGGTCAACTCAATGCACGGGCAAATCAGCTTGCGCATCACCTGATAGGCCAAGGTGTGCATGCGGGCGACTGCGTCGCCCTTGCACTAGAGCGGTCGGCAGAGCTGGTGTTGGCACAACTGGCGGTCCTAAAAGCTGGCGCAACCTATGTGCCCTTGAGTTCGGTGCTGCCGCCGGAGCGGCAAGTGCTCATCATGCAGGACTGTGGCGCCGCGCTCTTGGTAACGGCGTCGGCCGTTGCGCTGCCGGGGCGCCGAGTTGTCGATGTGCGGGACACGCGGATTGCGGACTGTGCCACGACGAACCCTGCGGTTGCCTGCGCGAGTGATGCGATTGCCTACGTCATGTATACGTCGGGCTCGACGGGGCAGCCGAAGGGTGTCGCCGTGCCGCATCGCGCCGTGGCCAGGCTGGTCATCAACAATGCTTACGCCGACTTTCGGGCGGGTGACCGGATTGCTTTCGCCTCCAATCCGGCCTTCGATGCGAGCACGATGGAAGTGTGGGGGGCGCTGCTCAATGGCGGCGCCGTCGTTGTCATCGAACAATTCGAACTGCTCGATCCGCAGCAGTTTTGCGTGACACTCCTGCAGCATCAGGTAATGGTGCTTTGGCTGACCGTCGGGCTGTTCAATCAATATGCCGAAGCGCTGGCCGCTGCGATCGGCAAGCTGCGCTATCTCATCGTCGGCGGCGACAAACTGGATCCGCGCGTGATAGCGCAAGTGCTGCGCCGGAATCCCCCGCAGCATCTGCTGAACGGCTACGGCCCGACCGAAACCACGACATTTGCAACTACATACGAAATTACCCATGTCGCGGATGATGCGAAGAGCATACCCATCGGGCGCCCGATCGGGAATACCCAGATCTATATCCTGGACCGCCACGGCGAACCGTGCCCGATCGGTGTGGTTGGCGAAATTCACATTGGCGGCGATGGTGTCGCGCATGGATATCTGAATCGCCCCGAACTGACGGCCGAGCGTTTCGTGCCGAATCCGTTTTCCCCGGACGGCCACGCACGAATGTACAAGACCGGCGATCTCGGATACTGGCGCGCGGACGGCTGCATTGAATATGTCGGTCGTAATGATTTTCAAGTAAAGATCCGCGGTTTTCGCATCGAAACCGGAGAAATCGAAAGCGTGCTGTCCCGCCATGCGGCCGTCAGGGAGTGCGCCGTCATCGCCCGGCGCGACCCGGGAGCCGAGGCGCGCCTGATCGCCTATGTGGTTCTCGCCGATACGACGGTCGGCTTTGTCCAGTTGCGCGAGTATCTTGCGGCACATTTGCCGGATTTCATGGTGCCGGCAGCAATCGTGTTCCTGCCGGCCCTTCCGCTGACGGTCAACGGCAAGCTGGACCGCGCCGCACTGCCTGGTGACGCTAACCGGCGGCCCGATTTGGCCCAGCCTTACCTGGCGCCTGTTGACGAGGAAGAGCGCGTCATTTGCGCGCTGATTGCACGGCAGCTGGGCATCGACCGGGTGGGCCGCGACGACAACTTTTTTGACCTCGGCGGGAATTCCCTGGCGGTGACTCAACTTTTGGTACGCATCCGTGAGAAGACCGGTGCCACGCTTTCGCCGGCAATGCTTTTCAACAGCCCGACCGTGGCAGGCATGGCAGCCGCGCTGCGCGAGGCAGATGGCCTGGACGCCGGAGAGCGTAAATCGTCGAGCCCTCGCAATAGTGCGCTGTCGGAACGCGAGCCGATCGCCATCATTGCGATGAGCGGCCGCTTTCCTGGCGCGCAGGATGTGGAAACCCTGTGGCGCAACCTGCGCAACGGCGAGGAGTCTGTTACCTATTTTGACGATGCCGAACTGGACCGTTCCATTTCATCGGAGCTGAGCTCCAATCCCGCCTATGTGAAAGCACGCGCGATCATCGACGACGCCGACATGTTCGATGCACCGTTCTTCGGCATCCCGCCGCGTGAGGCCGAGGTCATGGACCCGCAGCAGCGGATCTTCCTGGAAGCCTGCTGGGAATGCCTGGAGCGCGGCGGGTATGCGCCGGATACGATTGAAGTCCCGGTCGGTGTGTTCGCCGGCATGCATACCGCCAGCTACCGTGAAAACAACATCCGCCGTCATCCCGACATCGTGGAGCGCGTCGGTGACATGACGGTCATGTTGGGCAACGAAAAAGACTATATTGCCACCCGTGTTGCCCATCGCCTCAACCTCACCGGCCCAGCCTTGAGCGTGCATACGGCCTGTTCGACATCCCTGGTGGCTGTTGCGCAAGCCGTCACAAGCCTGCGTGTCGGCCAATGTGACATGGCGCTTGCCGGCGGCGTGGCGATCAACAGCCCGCCGCGCAGCGGCTATCTTTACCAGGAAGGCGGAATTTTGTCGCGCGACGGGCATACACGCACCTTCGATGCCGACGCAAGCGGCACGGTGTTCAGTGACGGTGCTGCCGTCGTGCTGCTTAAGCGTCTGTCGGATGCGCAAGCCGATGGTGACCCTATCCTGGGTGTCATCCGTGGCGTTGCGATCAACAACGATGGGCGCAGCCGGGCCAGCTTTACGGCGCCGGGCGTGGACGGGCAAGCAGCCGTCATTGCTGCCGCCCTGGAAGACGCGGGCGTCGATGCGCGCGACATCTCGTATGTCGAAGCCCATGGGACCGCAACGCCGATCGGCGATCCGATCGAGATCGAAGCGCTGACCCGGGCATATCGCCGCTATACGGATGACCGCGCCTACTGCCGGGTTGGCTCCGTCAAAAGCAACCTGGGCCACCTCATTACCGCCGCCGGCGGCACCGGTCTGATCAAGACCGTGCTGGCCTTGATGCACGAGGAATTACCGCCGACGCTGCATTACCGTGCGGCGAATCCGAAAATCGCTTTCGATCACACGCCTTTCATTGTCAACGACCGGCTCATTCCCTGGCCGCGCACGGAAGTCCCCCGCCGCGCAGGAGTCAGCGCTTTCGGATTTGGCGGCACCAATGCGCATGTCATCGTTGAAGAAGCGCCGCCATGCCCGGCACCGCAACCGGGATGCGGGCCCCAGCTGTTGATCGTGTCGGCGCGTAGCGCCGAGTCGCTCAACAGTAATGCCGGTCGGCTTGCGGCTCACCTTGCCGCCACTCCGGAAATCAATTTGGCGGACGTCGCCTATACCTTGCGCGTGGGCCGCAAGCCCATGGGCTTGCGCTTGTGCGTGGTCGCGAATGGCCCGGCGCAGGCGGCGGAAATGCTTGTGGCTGATAGCCATGCCCTGAAGGCGACGGGCGAAATTGGGGAGCGGACTCCGCCCGTCATCTTCATGTTCCCCGGGCAGTCCGCACAGTATGGCGCAATGGGACGTGAGCTGTATCGGAGCTTGCCGGCATTTCGCATCGCATTCGACGAATGTGCGGCGGCATTGCGAGGAGTCATTGATTTCGATATCAAAGACCGGCTATTTTCCGGCGATGCCGATGCTCTGGCGCAGACCGCCACAACGCAACCGGCCCTGTTCTGCCTCGAGTATGCGCTGGCCTGCTACTGGATGTCGCTCGGTGTGCAGCCGGCCGCACTCATCGGTCATAGCGTTGGCGAGTTCGTTGCCGCGACGCTGGCCGGCGTATTCCGCCTTGAGGATGCGATCCGCCTCGTTGCAAAGCGCGGCGCGTTGATGCAAGCCTTG
>DATEZO010000059.1:0-22987 GCA_035255485.1 Burkholderiaceae bacterium | reverse complement strand
TCCGATCTTGCAGTTTGCCGGCCGGTGTTACAATCGATCGGTCGTTCGTTTCGCTTCCCAGCGCCGCCATGTCCGCCATTGATCTTGCCAAGCTGGTCTTCCTCGCTGCCATCTGGGGCGGATCATTCATCTTTCTGCGGGTCGCGGTCCCGGAACTAGGGCCGATATTCACTGCCATGCTGCGCACCAGCCTGGCTGGTGTGGCGCTTTTTCTATTTGCGTCGATGGCCGGTGTCACAATGAACTGGCGGCGCAATACAAAAGCATTTGCCATCGTGGGATTGTTTGCGACCGCGCTACCGTTTTCCTGTTTTTCCTTTGCTTCGCTTTATCTGCCAGCCACTTATTCGGCACTGTTGAATTCAACCGCACCATTATTTGGCGCATTGTTTTCCGTACTCTGGCTGGCGGAACGGCTGACTCTACGTAAGCTCGCCGGTCTCGCCTTGGGCATGGCCGGCGTTGCGGTACTGGTCGGCGCAGGCGCATTGGCGCTTGATGTAAAAACCCTGTTGGCCGCTGCTGCCTGCCTGTTCGCCGCTGCCTCTTACGCGGTTTCAAGCATCATTGTCAAAAAAACGGGCCGCCCCGAACTTGGTGTCAGTGGCGGCGTTCATCCCATCGCGATGGCCGCGGGTTCAATGGCATGGGGTGCGCTGATCATGGCGCCGACCATACCGTTTACGCTTCCCGCCGTCGTGCCGTCGGCGATGGCGCTCTCTTGTGTAACCGCCCTGTCCCTGCTTTCATCCGGCATTGCACAGGCAATTTTCATTCCGCTCATCGTCAGGATCGGGCCGACCCGCGCCATGTCGGTATCCTTTCTGATTCCGCTGTTCAGCATGCTGTGGGGACTGGTATTCCTGCATGAAGCAGTTCAGGTTTCCACACTGATCGGTGGCGCAATCGTATTGGCGGCAATGGGACTGGTGTTATCGGCAACGCATCCAGAACCGGAAGATGTACTGACTGCCGAGACGTGAGGCAGCTATGCAAGAATGCATCCTTTTATCTTGAAATATCACACGCCATGCCAGCGCCTACCAGCAAATTTGTATTGCATCATCCCTTCCTGACTGCGCTGGCCCTGTCTTTAGGTGCCGCGATATCCCTCGGTATTTCACGCTTTTCATATGCATTGTTATTGCCGCCGATGCGCGCGGATCTCAGATGGTCGTATTTGCTGGCCGGTGCAATGAATACCGGCAACGCTTTCGGCTACTTCATTGGCGCTCTCATGACACCGGCGCTGATGAAGCGCTTCGGTGCACAGACGGTCCTGGTAGGCGGCGCGGCGCTGACCGGCGTATTCATGCTGTTATCCGGCTTTGTCATCGATGCCGGCATGCTGCTTTTTCAGCGTGTACTGGCGGGAATGGCCAGTGCTTTCATTTTTATTGCCGGCGGCGTGCTGGCTGCGCGCCTGGGATCGCTGCATGCGCGCCATGCCGGTTTTTTGATCGGCATGTATTATGGCGGCACCGGAATCGGCATCGTGCTGTCCGCTTTGCTGGCGCCGGCCATGCTCTCCGCAGCGGCTGCGCAAGGCGCGGCACATGCCTGGCAATGGGTTTGGCTGGCGCTGGGCGGTACGTGCTTCCTTGCGACACTGCTCATGGCGCTGCCAGCCAGCCATATCGATGGCGCGGCGGCTGCAGCAGGATCACAAAATCGATTCCCCACGCATGCATTCCTTTTCAGCCTTGCGGGCTATTTCATGTTCGGCGTCGGTTATATCGGCTACATGACTTTTGTGGTCGCTCTGCTGAAAGAACAGGGCATGCAAACATCGGTAATCACCGCATTCTATTCTTCATTGGGCGTGGCGGTATTTGCCTCATCGCGTATCTGGGCCCGCATGCTTGACCATTTCAAGGGCGGCGAATCGCTCGCCATCCTGAATGCATTGCTGGGTGTCGCGATCCTGCTGCCGGCATTGACTGCGGCACCCGTACTCGTATTCATCTCCGGTCTGTTATTCGGCGCAGTCTTCCTGTCGGTAGTGGCGTCAACGACTGCATTGGTAAGGCACAATCTGCCGCCTGCGGCGTGGTCTTCCGGCATCAGCATGTTTACCACTGTATTTGCATTCGGACAGATTGTCGGCCCAACGATTGTCGGCTGGATTGCCGATGGCGCGGGCGGCCTGCAACGGGGGTTGATATTTTCTTCCGTCGCGCTGTTCATCGGTGCAGTGCTCGCATCAAGGCAACGCATCATCGCGGCGTAGAACGCATTTATCCATCCTCCGCATTGGCTTTACCGGGCGTGATGCAATGTCCGATTACGGCGAACATCCCTGCTCCGGTTGGACTATGCTGTTCATGTATCCACTTCAGGAATCGCTGTGCGCAGCATTGACCTTTTCCGTCTGTTAACGCTTGCCGCAATTTGGGGCGCGTCGTTTTTATTCATGCGTATCATTGCGCCCGTGCTGGGTGCATTGTGGACCGCTGAAATACGGGTGGCAATTGCGGGCATTGCCATGCTGGCATTCATGGCGGCAACGCGGCACGCAATGCATTTCAGAGCCAACTGGAGGCAATATCTGGTACTTGGAACGCTCAATTCCGCACTGCCATTCGCCTTGTTTTCCTATGCCGCCTTGACACTGCCGGCTGGCTATTCGGCCATCGTAAATGCCACCAGTCCTCTTTGGGGCGCGCTGATCGGCGCAATCACGCTGGGTGAAAAGCTGACGACACGAAAAGCCGTTGGCCTGTTGACCGGGATTGTCGGCGTTGCATTTCTGGTGCGACTCGGCCCCGCGCAATTCACGCCGGCGCTGATGATGGCAGTACTGGCATGCACTGCCGCTGCGCTATGCTACGGAATTGCCGGCGCATATTCAAAAAAGGCATCGGCCAGCATTGCGCCGCCGCTGATGGCGACCGGTTCGCAACTGGCGGCAGCGCTGGTTCTCATGCCATTCCTGCCGCTAGCGCCGGTGCGCGGTGAAATCACGCCTCTGATCGGTCTTTTCGCCTGCACACTGGCCTTGGCATGCAGTGCGGTCGCGTATTTCATTTACTTTCGACTGATCGCGGATATCGGCCCGACCAAGGCACTGACCGTGACCTTTCTGATACCGTTATTTGCATTATGCTGGGCAGCGCTGTTTCTGCACGAGGCCATCAATCTGAATACCCTGATCGGCTGCGCGCTGGTGACGGTCGCAACCTGGCTGGTGGCCTTCCAGGGCGGTAGCCTGATGATGCAGCGAGCATAACGCCAGGCCACCGATTAACCGGCTTGCACATTCCACGTCACGGTAACTGGCAGCACGCCTCGCAGCGCATTGCAGATCGCGACTTCCTGCGCATTACGCAAATCGTCCAGCACAAGACGACGCTCACAGGCACCCCACGCCGGATCCTCCAGCAAGACCGCGCGCATCACACCTGGCAGCAGGCCGCATGCCAGCGGCGGCGTATGCCAGCGTCCATCGAGCTTGACGAATATATTGCTGCGCGCACCTTCGGTCAATTCGCCGTCGGCGTTGCAGAACAGCATATCGAATGCGCCTTGCGCTTCCGCCGCGCGCCATGCGGCATCGTAGCGATCACGCACGCTACTCTTGTGACGCAGGAACAGGTCTTCTGCAAGAGTCGCCTGATCTGCCAGGATAATCCGCACCGGCCCGGACAAGGGTGCCAGTGGCGCAACCTGGATGCTGTATTCGCCCGAGTCTCTCAGTGCAAGACGCATGCGATACGCACCGTGCAAGGGCAGATCGGCGCATGCTCGCTGCACAGCCTGGTGCACGGCATCCCTGTCACAGGGAAAATTGAAATACGCGGCCGATGCTTGCAGGCGTCGCAGATGCCGGTCGAAGTGGCGGCATCCTTCCAACCGCGTTACATGCATGGTTTCGAAGAGCTCGAAATCGTTGCCAAGACAGGTCAGGAAACCGGCTTTCAAACGGCATTCTGCATATTCGTCCGCCGCCACACTATCATGTACGATCCCGGCGCCGATACCCATTTCACCGACCCGCACGCCATCAGATGCAGGCGCCTGCAATACCAGCGTGCGAATCGGTACCGACAGGCAAAAATCACCGATGCGCCGCTCTGCCGCAGGCGCATCGAACCAGCCGATCGCGCCCGTATACAGGCCGCGCGCATGCGGTTCCAGTTCTCGGATGAGTTGCATCGTACGGTGTTTCGGCGCGCCGGTGATCGAACCGCAAGGATAGAGTGCAGCAAGAATATCCGATAGTGTCGCATCATCACGCAACTGTGCATGCACACTTGATGTCATCTGCAGCACGCTGCCATAGCGCGCGACTTCGAAGAGCCTGGACGCCTTGACGCTGCCGATATGCGCAATACGTCCGAGATCATTGCGCAGCAGATCGACGATCATCAGGTTTTCCGCACGGTTTTTCGGGTCGGCAGCCAGCACGGCGGCATTTGCGCTATCCTGCCCCGCATCACCGGTCGCCGCAGCCGTGCCCTTCATCGGCTGCACAACCACTTGCCCTCCTGTATGACGAATAAAAAGTTCAGGCGAGAGTGACAATATCGCACGGCCATCGGGCAATATTGCGAATGCGCCATGCGGCACTGGCTGACGTTCGCGCAAATGCCGGTAAAGCGCCACCGGAGATCCAAACACGTCAAACCGCACACGGTAAGTATAGTTGACCTGATAGGTATCGCCCGCTGCGATATATGCATGGATTCGTGCAATTGCTGCCGCAAATTCGTCGCCGTCGATATTACTGCGCACGTTGCCAATCCCAGCCGGAATGCTGCTCGCGTTGCCCGTCGCTCGCTGCGCGGCGCATTCGCGCTCCTGCAGCCATCGCCCGACCTGATCCGCGGAAAGCCGCTCGCAATGCCTGAACAACAAGATCTGCGCCGGGTCTGTCCTGCCCCACTCTTCACGCGCTGCAATGGCATGTAATTCGGCGCCCAACTCATATGCAAACAGACCGACCGCATGCAGGCCGGCTTGCAATGCATCCGCCATTCGCTCCAGCATCGAAACCAATTCCGACACATTCGTGCAAGAAAGCACGCCTGCATAATCCGTATACAAGCGGGAGCGCGGCGCAGCGGCCGTTGCATTGCAATCGTCGAGCAATACAAAACAGTCGTCCGGCACTACAGGATGCAACACTGAAGCAGGTTCGGATAGGAGCATGGCGATTACGAAACAAAGGGCAATTGGAGGTTAATCCATATGCTGCATCAAATGCTGCTACCCCGCTTCGACAAATAAATCCCGAAAAGCAGCAACAGGCCGCCCGCCATCTGGATCGGGCCGATTGCTTCCTGAAACAGGATCCAGGCGGCGATGGTAGCAGTCAACGGCTGGATCAGAAGACTGACTGAGGACAATGATGCCGGCAAATGTGCAAATGCATATGCAATCACGGTCTGTCCGCCGATTTGCGCGATCAGCGCCAGTGCCAGCAGCGGTAGCCAGCCGGCACTGGCGGCAGGAAAAAATGCGCCGGACGATAGCAGTCCGAACGGCAGTAACGCCAGGGCAGTGATGGTAGTGCTCCATGCCATCAGGCGCGCAGTCGAATACTGGCTGCGCGCATCCTTGATCGCCAGTTGATAGGCAGCATAGAACACGGCGGTGGACAGGCCAAGTGCATCGCCGAGCAGTTTGTTGGCACCCGCAGCACCGCTTGCCATCGTGTTCGGCCCTACCAGCATCACTGCGCCGATCAATGCAATAATCAAACCGATCACAAATATACGGGCAAAACGTATTCGATGCGCGATCCACATCCAGAGTGCAATGCAAATCGGTGCGAAATTGGACAGCAGCGTTGCATTGGCAACAGTGGTGTAATGCAGGGACAAGTGCCATATACCCATGTCGCCCGCAAAATAAATACCCGACAAGGCAAGCACGCGCGTGAAATCAATCCGCTTGCCGCTTGCCTTGTCCTGCTTGCGTACGGCGAACGCCCATATCCACAGGAAAGGGGCAGCAAGCGCCATGCGCCAGAATGCAGAAGCGAGCGGACTGACATCCGACAGACGCATGAAAATGCCGGCGAAGCCAATCGCAATGCCGCCGCCCAGGAGGGCGACGAAAGCAAATAGGGGGAAAGTTCTGGCGGACGTCATATTCCTGTTACCGACCTTGTATGCCCTTGCAGGCGGCCAGCGTATTTTTTTGTCGGCTCACATCAGCAATAATGCAATTTGCGCCAGTGAATTCTCGGAAAGATTTTGTGTGAAACCGCTTTTCGCATAGCGATGCCAGCGCCCGAGCACCATGCTGGCAATCATGCCGGCGCGCGCAACAATGGCTGCCTCGTCAGTTTGGCCTTGTGCTGCCGCAATACGTAGCGACTGCTTGAGCGCCAGCTCGAGCCGGTCGATGAATTGGTTCATCCGCGCTTGCAGGCGTTCGTCTTCATTGACCAGCACATCGCCGATAATGACGCGCGTCATGCCGGGATTGCGCTCTGCAAAATTCAGCAGCATGCCGGTAATCGCCTGCACTTGCAGCAAACCATTTTCCTGCTGTTCGGTAATCTGATTGATCAGGCCAAAGACAGTTGATTCGATGAATTCAATCAATCCTTCAAACATCTGCGCCTTGCTTGCAAAATGCCGGTACAGCGCCGCTTCGGATACGTCCATCCTGGCAGCCAATGCGGCGGTCGTGATCTTTTCGCCTTTGGGCTGCTCCAGCATCGTAGCCAAAGTCTGCAGGATTTGCAGTTTGCGTTCGCCTGTTTTTTTGGTTGCCATACTATCCTGGTTGTCATCGAAGAGAGAGGGCTTTCTTGCCGCATTCAACGCAATTGCCGCAACCGACTGGATAGTTGCGCTATGGATTTTACTTTGATGTCAACGTAAATGGGGCGTTTTGTCAATACGGGCGGCGGCAGGCTACCGGCTTGCCTGGACAGGCCGGGCGATGTCGCCAGATACCGGGTAATCCATGCGGTACGCAGGCCCAGCATTTTGGCGGCTTTCAAATGGCTGGCCGTGTCTTCGACAAGAATGCAGCGGCCCGCGACGATACGCTCTTTTGCCAACAGTTTGCGCAAAAATTGCCGGGATGGTTTGGGACGCAACTGCCCATGCACGCGCATTAATTCGATCGGAATATGCCTGGCAAAATGACGATGCAAACCCAGATGGCGCATGACATCGTGCGAATAGCGATGCGGCGCGTTGGTCAGCAGGATTTTCTGGCCGGGCAATCGCTTCAGCAGACGGCGCAGACCGCGTTCAGCGCGGATCATACCGGTGAGATCGTCGAAGCGATGCGCCTCGCGCAGAAAGTCTTCCGGCCGCACATCATGATGCCTGACCATGCCCAGGAGCGTTGCACCGTACCGTTTCCAGTAGGCGATGCGCGCCGCATTGACGGTTTCAACATCAGCCGGCACACCGCCCGTACCCAGTACCTGGGCGATATAGGCGTTCATGTTGGCATTGATCGCAGGAAAAATCGCATGCGACGCATTGTGCAGCGTGTTATCGAGATCGAACAGCCAGGTGAATTTAGGCATTGATAGAAAATCCCGATGCGGCATCGCGGCCCTGCTGCGTCGAGATTGTAAAGTTGGAGCAAGCTAATGCGATCGGATCATCGTACCGAACGCCTGCTCGGTCAGCACTTCCAGCAGCAGCGAATGTTCGATACGGCCATCGATGATATGTACCGTATTGACACCGGATTTGGCTGCATCGAGCGCCGATGAAATTTTCGGTAGCATGCCGCCAGAAATCGTGCCGTCTTCGAACATTTCATCGATTTCACGAGCCGAAAGATCGGTGACCAGGTTGCCGTTCTTATCCATCACGCCCGGAATATTGGTCATCATGATCAGCTTTTCGGCTTTCAGGATTTCCGCAATCTTGCCGGCAACCAGATCGGCATTGATGTTGTAGGCTTGTCCGTCTTCGCCAAAACCGATTGGCGAAATAATCGGGATGAATGCATCATCCTGCAGCGCCTTTACTACTGCCGGATTGATCGCATCGATTTCTCCGACAAAGCCGATATCGAGAAATTGACCGGGATTTTCCTTGTCGGGCATTCGCATCTTGCGCGCCCGGATCAAACCGCCGTCCTTGCCGGTCAGGCCGACCGCCTGGCCGCCGTAGTGATTGATCAGCATCACGATATCCTGCTGCACCTCGCCGCCCAGCACCCATTCGACCACTTCCATTGTTTCTTCATCGGTGATGCGCATGCCCTGGATGAATGTGCCCTGCTTGCCGACCTTCTTCAGCGCATTGTCGATCTGCGGACCGCCGCCGTGCACCACAACCGGGTTCATACCGACCAGCTTCAACAAAATCACATCGCGCGCAAATCCATGCTTCAAGCGTTCTTCCGTCATGGCGTTACCGCCGTATTTGACGACAATTGTCTTGCCATGAAATTTGCGAATGTAGGGTAATGCTTCCGCCAGGATTTGGGCCTTGATTTGCGGAGAAACCGCAGTGAGATCGGTGCTGGAGTCGGTCAAGTTGGTCATGGTTGGTTTAACTCGGTGAGGATAGCGCATTGCCGTGTCTGATTCTGTCCGGCGGCTCTATTTCTCTATTACTATAATGTAGGAAACAGAGTACTGCCGCTATTCGCTCTGTCCCGCAATAAATAATTGCTTTCGCGATTTTACAGGGAAAGTACCCGACGTTCCGGATGATTTTCAGGGAAGAATTTTTCGCGCTTTCGATATCGCTCTTTTAACATTTTGCGGAAATGACAAGCCAGCAATGACTGAATCGCGCGGTTTTCAGCATGAGGCAATGCAACCCGTTTTGTCGCGTTTGGTATCCCTGTAGCTACTTGATCAAACGTTGAATGAAAACGCATTATCCGAAATCACGTTTTGTAAAGTAAGGATGGATAAATGAGTATTTGTCCCCGCTGCAACGCCTTGTTTTCATGCGGCATGACTGATGGCGCGCACAAGGAACCTTGCTGGTGCGCTTCTCTGCCGGCGCTGGCTATGCCTGGCATGACAAACAACATCATGCCCGGCTGTTTCTGCCCCGATTGCCTGGACGCGTTGACCTCTGCCAGCGAGAAAATATCCGATGAATCCTGATATCGCATCCGCTGCGGGAATATGGCATCGCAAATATTTTTGTAATAGCTGTTTTGCCGTCCTGCCTGTTAAAGAGTAAACGATAAAGATCAATGGAAGCGGCAGTTCTGCCGAATCCTTCTGACCTTGCCTGTTTTCATGATTTTTAATGAATCAAAATAAAATCTTCAAATAACCATTATTTAAAAATTAAATTCTTTTAAAGGTGATTTAGTATAAGAAAAAAATTTGCTTTTTTGCAATGCTCAGGGAGGGGACAAATGAAATCGATCGTAAAGATTGCCTGTGTCGTAGTGGCGCTCAACCTGCTTGCCGCTTGCAGCCGCCAGGTCAATATCAAGATTGGCGTTGTCGCGCCAATGTCTGGCGCGCTTGCGCAATATGGCAAGGATATTGCGCACGGTGCGGAAATTGCGGCCGAAGAGTTAAACAACGACTATTTCACCATCAATGGCAAGCGCGCGCATTTCGAACTGGTAATGGAAGACGACAAGGCATCTCCCGAAGAAGGGAAGCTGGCTGCACAGCGTCTGATCGATGCCGGCGTGACCGCCATATTCGGCCATTTCAACTCCGGCGTATCGATCGCAGCCGCGCCGCTCTATGCCAATGCGGGCATTCCGCAGCTGTCGGTTTCCACCAATCCGAAATACACGCGGATGGGTCTGAAAACGGCTTTCCGCATTACCGCCGACGACATTCAGCAAGGCGCGACATTAGGGCGCCTGATCAGCGAAAAATTGCGCGCAAAATCAATTTACATTGTTGATGATCGCACTACTTTCGGCATCGGTCTCGTGGAAGAGGTAACAAAGATATTGAAGAGCAAGAACCTCCAGCCCCCGCATGAAAGCGTTGATCCGAAGGCGGCAGACTATGCTGCTCTTGTACAAAAAATCAAGGATAGCAAAGCGGATATCGTCTTCTTTGGCGGCGATGAGGGTGTTGGCCTGCCGCTGCTGAAAGCCATGCGCAAATCAGGGATCGCGGCAAAATTTGTTGTAGCCGATGCGATGTGCGATCCGTCAACCGTGAAAAACGCCCAGGGCGACGCAGACTCCAACTATTACTGCACTATTGCGGGGGTCCCGCCCTCCTGGCTCTCTGCTGGTATCGGATTTACACAGATGTATCAGGCAAAATTCGGCAACCCAGGTGCGTATTCAACCCTTGCATATGACGGTATTCATGTGTTGGCGCAAGCGATGCAGGAAGCGAACTCCGTAAAACCCGATATCTATCTGCCGATCATGAAGCAGACATCCTTCGACGGCAAGATCCAAGGCACTGTCGAATTTGATGGCAAGGGAGATCTCAAGGATGGTACGGTTGTCATTTACCAGGCAATCAACGGGCAGTTGACCGAGCAGCGCAATTTGCTATGAAACAGGCAATAACGCGCAATGCTATTCGGGTTCACAATCGCGCAGTTGCTGTTGTGGAAAATTTACCCTGATGGCATCCAGTGCCGTCTTGACGCCTGCATCAATGCTGTGCAACTGAAACGCAATCTTGCTTGATTCGGCGCCATACGGGCCAAGACGGGCACTGTGCACGCCTTTTTGATTGAGCAGCGCCAAATAATTGCGAGCGCTTGCCTCAGTCTTGAAAATGCCGAGTGAAACTCCCCAACGATAGTCCTTGCCTTCCTGAATCACATAAAAATCCTGGATGCCCAGTTGACGCAATTCCTCGGCTTTTTTATCCGCCCTTTCCTTGCTGCCCTGCGGCGGAATAAATACTATGTGGCGGATGCTGTCCGGTACAGTGCGCCGCGACAACCTTTTACCCAGCGCCAGACTTGCCATGCGCGCTTCGAATTGTTTAGCCTCTTCTGCATCGAAATTACCGATTTCAGTACAGGCAATAACCATTTGTTTACTATCCGCAATCGTAGTAGCCGGTGGCAACGACGGGGAAGCGGCTGTGGATGGCGCCGTTGAGGTATTTCCCTCACTATTCGCAGGAATCAGCTTGATCTTATCCACATTGAACTGCCTGGCCGCTCGCTCCGGCTCGCGGCCATCAGGAAACAATGGGGTCAGATATCCTTGGTGATAGGCGAACAGCACGCTATTGGCCAACAGCAGGGACCAGAACAGGAATTTCAGCATGGTACGTAATTAATCGCAACGGCCTGTAAGCCAAGCAGTACAAGATTATCGACGACCTCGCATGGCATCGATAGATACGGCGCAACCGTGGCAGCAGCACCGCCTGACAACAGGCACTGCACCTTGCCATGTCGATTTGCGTGAGCGGCAACTGCGCGCTCGATCGCACCTGCCTGCGCTGCAATGCATCCGCTGACAATGGCATCGGCGGTATTGTCCGCGAACGGTTGCGGCACAAGGATATGCTGCGCCACCTGTGGTAATTGTGCAGTATTTTTCGCCAGCGAAGCCGCCATCAGGCCCAATCCCGGAAGAATCATGCCTCCGGCAAAAAAACCGTCCGCCGTGATCGCATCCACTGTCGTGGCGGTGCCACAGGTGGCGACAATCAGCGGCCGGCCTGGAAATAATGCATGCGCGCCGATCGCCGACGCAAACCGGTCGCAACCTAGCTGGGCCGGATTGCGATAGCCGTTGCGCACGCCGGCAAGCGATACGACCGAGGCAAACCATTCCATCGTTATCCGGACTGGCGCCAATGCTTCCAGCAGTGCATTCTCCAGGATATCGCGTATGCCTTGTCCGGCGACATTGGATAGCAGCGCATGCGAAATAGCCAAGCCGCGCCACGCATCGGCCAGCCCGGATGCATTTTCGCGTATTACCGCGCCCCCAGCAAACCAGTGCCCCAAAACAGGCGAGCGCAAATCGGCCAACGCCCATTTGATCCGTGTATTGCCTGCATCAACCAGTAGCAGCATCGGCTAGCCTTCCTGCAGGCGCAACGATACGTCACCAGCCATGACTGCGATCCTGCCGGCGGCGGTATCGAGTTGCAGGCGGCCGGTCGCATCCACACCAGCCGCGATGCCCTCATGCAGGGTCCGACCGCGGTCGATGATCACAACTGGCTGCCCCGCATAAGCGTGCAGGTCGTTCCAGCGTGTCATGAATGCGAGAAATCCTTGTGCCTCGAACAGCACCAACGCTTCCGCCAATGCATTGAGCAGCGCTGCCATCAGGGAGTTGCGATCCAGGCTGGATTCGCTTGCATCGGCGACCGCATGGCCAATCCGGGTTGCCAGCTCCCCCGGCATGGCAAGATTGAGGCCGATACCGATTACGGCCCAGGTTCGCTGCTCCCGGGAGCTGTCGACTGAAGCGGTTTCGATCAGGATTCCGGATAACTTTCTGCCATCCTTCAATACATCGTTCGGCCATTTGAGTAGCGTATCGATACCGAACGATTTCAGCACCTCGGCGATGACCGCGCCAACCGCAAGCGGCAATCCGACCAACTCCTGTACCGGTCGCCTGAAATTCCATGCCAGTGAAAACGTGAGCGATGCATCGGGTGCGGAATGCCATGCACGGCCAGCGCGACCGCGGCCAGCAGTCTGGTTCTCGGCAATGAGCAATACGGGAGAGGAAATCATGCCAATATGTGCCAGCAAATCGGCATTAGTAGAGCCGGTCCTGGCGACAACGCGGACAGCGACCACCTGCGCGGCCGGTTGACGCAATTCAGCAATACGCTGTGCAGAAAGAAGGGAAACCATGCTCTCCATTGTAACGGGATGCCTGCAAATACGATACAAAGATACTATTCTGCAACTTCTGAGCCTCTCGCAAATGACGCGCATCTACCGTATTCATGCACCAGATGACGCTTGACGGATTCTCCCTTAAACTGCCCGCATGCCACTTTCCGAACTCCCTACACTGACTATTGACCGCAAAGACCAATCAACCGTTCATGCAAGCGGTTCCTGGCAAGTGCAGGCATTGGCGCATCCCGGAATCATGCCGCAGATTGATGCCACGCTGAAGCACACCAGGAAAAATACCCCGGCCAGATGGGACTTGACTCAAATAACGGCGCTCGATCACATCGGCGCACAGCTATTCTGGAATGCATGGGGAAAAACCCGGCCGCGGCAGCTATCGCTAGCAGACCAGCATGGCGAATTCTTCAATCGCCTTGAAGAAGCCGGCCCGCTCGCCTTGCCGAATGCGGCGCAGGCTCATTGGTTATCGGTCAGGCGCATCGGTGCCAGGCTGTTTGCCTTGCATGACCATGTGACCGGATTCATCGCGCTGATAGGCCAACTGGTCATGGATACCATGCGATTGGCAGCGCGCCCCCTGCTAGGGCCATGGAAGGAAATATCGGCGAATATATTCCACACCGGATACCAGGCGCTTGGCATTACGGCGCTGGTGGGGTTTTTGATTGGCGTGGTGCTGTCATATCTTTCGGCGCAGCAGCTGCACACTTTTGGCGGCGATGTGTATCTGGTCAATATCCTGGGCATGAGCATCATTCGCGAGCTGGGCCCGCTACTGGCAGCGATACTGGTGGCCGGGCGATCCGGCTCGTCGATCACGGCCCAGCTTGGCGTCATGCGCGTGACCGAAGAACTGGATGCCATGCTGGTCATGGGGTTGCCGCATGGTTTTCGCCTGGTCATGCCAAAAGTACTGGCATTGGCGGTCTCGATGCCATTGCTGGTAATTTGGACTGACGCGCTTGCATTGGCCGGTGGCATGGCCGCCGCCAGTTTCGAGCTAGGCTTGTCGCCCAGCTATTTCATGCAAAAATTACCGGAGGCGGTGCCACTTGCCAATTACTGGATCGGCCTGGGCAAAGGCATTGTCTTTGGCAGCCTGATCGCACTGATGGCATGCCATTTCGGAATGCGCGTCAAGGCCAATACGGAAAGCCTGGGGCAAGGCACTACGCTATCGGTGGTCACCGCAATCACGATTGTCATTCTTGCGGATGCGGTATTTGCCATCGCATTCAACAACGTAGGGTACTACTAATGCAGGATAATCCGATCATCCAGATCCGGGATTTATGGACGCAGTTTGGCGACGTAGTCGTGCATCAGGATTTGAATCTCGACGTCCGGCAAGGCGATATCCTGTCGCTGGTAGGCGGGTCCGGGTCCGGCAAGACCACGCTGCTGCGTCAGATACTGGGATTGCAGCAGCCGGCGCGCGGCAGCGTACGGGTTTTCGGCAAGGATATCCATGGCGCCGACGCGGCCGCTCTGGAAATGCTGCGCAATCGCTGCGGCATGCTGTTTCAGCATGGCGCGCTGTTTTCCGCGCTAACGGCATTTGACAATGTGGCGCAGCCGATGCGCGAATTACACGCGCTGCCGGCAGATCTGATCCGGGATGCGGTATTGCTGAAATTGCACATGGTCGGCATTTCGCCAGCCGATGCATTGAAGATGCCTGCCGATCTGTCGGGCGGCATGGTGAAGCGGGTCGCCCTGGCGCGCGCGCTGGCGCTGGAACCGGAACTGCTGTTCCTGGACGAGCCGACTGCCGGTCTCGATCCAAGTTTATCGGAAAGTTTTGTCGATCTGATCCGTTCATTGCATCAGGCATTGCATCTGACGGTCGTCATGGTCACGCACGATCTCGATACACTATTCGCCCTGTCCACACGGGTCGCGGTGCTGGCGGACAAGCGCGTGATCGCCGTCGGCGCTCCCGGCGATATCATCACCGTGCCGCATCCATTCGTTCGGCAATTTTTCCTTGGCAAGCGGGGGCGACGGGCGCAGGCGGAATTGCACATCGGCCATCAGGCCGGATAAAAAACATCATGAGAGTACGCTATGGAAAATAAAGCGCACGCACTAATGGCAGGTATCTTTACGATAGCGCTGCTGATTGCTGCAGTGCTGATCGCCATGTGGCTCAATCGCGACCGCGTGGAACGGGTGCCATATGAAATGGCCACCAAACTATCGATTCCCGGCCTGAATCCCCAGGCTGCGGTGCGTTATCGCGGACTGGACGTAGGCAAGGTCGATGCCATCACGTTCGATCCTGCAGTGCCAGGGCAGATCCTGGTCCAGATCGGCGTCCGTCCCGATACGCCGATCACCAAATCGACGTTCGGCACTCTTGCTTATCAGGGCGTGACCGGCATCGCTTATGTGCAGCTGGATGATGACGGCACTAATCCGGTCAAGGTTAGCAGCGCCAAAGACCATATCGCCCGCATCGAGATGCGGCCCAGCCTGCTGGACAATCTGCAAGATCGCGGCCTCGCCATCCTGATCCAGACCGAAGAAATTGCCAAGCGCATCAATACGCTGCTGTCGCCCGACAATCAGAAAGCGATGCTGCAGGCTTTTGACAATGTCAGCAAAGCGGCGACCGAAATCGAGGCGATTCCTCGCCAACTGCAGCCGACGCTGACGCGATTGCCGATGCTGACTGCCGAGATGCAATCAACCATGGCATCGATCAGCCGGCTATCGCAAAATGCAAGCGCACTGACCAGCACGCTCAATGGCGCCACGACACAATTGGTCGCACCGGACGGCCCGGTGGCAAAATTGTCGTCCACGGTGGATCTGCTCGGCGCAGAGGCCACCCCTCTGATTCACGACGCGCGCCAGTCGCTGCGGACATTGAATCACACGCTTGATAACTTCAATAATCGTCCGCAAAGCATCCTGTTCGGCGCTACCGGCATTGCGCCTGGGCCTGGAGAAACCGGCTTTGTTGCGCCTTCAAAATGAGGCATCCAATGAGAACCAGAATATCAACCCGATTCCTGATTCCAGTCGCCCTTTCCACGGCATTGCTTTCGGCGTGCGCCATCAAACCCGCTGTCCCTGAGCTCTACGACCTTGGCCCATTGCATGCCGATGATTCCGGTACGGCACGATCCGGGTTGCCGCCGCTTGCCGTCGCCGACATAAAATCGCCAATGTGGCTGGACACCCAGACCATGTATTTTCGCCTGAGTTACGCAAGTAACCAGCAGCCGCGCCCTTATGCAAACAGCCGCTGGGTAATGCCGCCGGCGGCGCTGTTCGCCGAACGCCTGAAATCGCGCCTGGCCCAGGCAGGCGGGGTGGTCACATCGACCGCCGACGGCGCTGCGAATACACTGGTACTGCGTATGGAAGCAGACGATTTCACTCAAAACTTTACTTCACCAGAACAGAGCAATGCACGGATTGCGATACGTGCATCGCTGTTTGACGGCCGGGTGCTGATCGCACAAAGAACCTTCATGCACCAGGCGCCGGCGCCAACCGCAGATGCAACGGGCGGCGCTTCAGCATTTGCGATGGCCAGCGATGCAGTCATTGCCGACATGACTGCATGGCTGACGCAATTACCTCTCAAGAAATAATGTCAGGACAAATACCGGAACATCGTTCCTCCACCGCCTCGTCAGCTGTCCGCATCGTTCTGCTGCTGTATACGCTGCTTGTCATCTATGCGAGCTGGTATCCATTTTCGGATTGGCACAGCATCGGCCTGTCGCCGCTAGCGTATCTTTTTGCACCGCTGCCGCATTACTGGACCCTGTTCGACATGCTGACCAATATCGTCGGCTACGCACCGCTCGGCATGCTGGCGATATTTGCTCTTTACCCCGCGGTGCGCGGAACGGCGGCATTTCTGCTGGCGGCTCTGTATGGTATATGCCTGTCCGGGACGATGGAAGCGGTGCAGACCTTTTTGCCCAATCGGGTGTCATCCAATCTCGATCTCATTGCCAACGGAGCCGGCGTCTTCATCGGCGCAGCGGCAGGCATACTGGCAAGCCGCACGTTTCTTGAAGAAAGCCGCCTGTTGCTGTTACGCCGCCGCTGGTTCTCGCACGAAGCGGGCCGCGGCCTGGTCGTGGTGGCATTATGGCCGCTTGCCCAGATATATCCGCAAGGTTATCTGTTCGGGCATGGGCAAATAACGCCGATTCTGTCGGAATGGCTGAGCGACTGGCTGTCGATACCGGTCGATATCGGCGCCACACTAAGATACGGCAGTCAATTGACGGTGGAACAGTACTGGCTGTCGGAAACCATCATTACCGCCTGCGGCGTGACCGGCGCATTATTGACCCTGTCATGCCTGCTGCGCACGCACGCGCCGAAAGCAATGCTGGTGATAACCGTGCTGGCGGCGGCAATCATGAGCAAGTCGCTATCAAACGCATTGCAGTTTGCCCCCGAAAATGCCTTCACCTGGCTGACCCCGGGTGCAGAAGGCGGCCTGCTACTGGGTATCATCATGCTCAGTGGCCTGGTTGTCGCACCATCGGTGGCGCAGCGCCGGGTTGCGGCGCTGGCGCTGCTGATCAGCCTTGTTGTAGTGAACATCATCCCCGCCAATCCTTATTTCACCGCCACCCTGCAAACCTGGGTACAAGGGAAATTCCTGAATTTCAACGGCGCGGCACAATTCCTGTCGCTACTGTGGCCTTTTATCGCGCTGTGGTTCCTGCTGCACCCGGTACATGGTAAAACTTCAGAATGACGCAGGTGTATCATTGCGTCTTCATCGCCTTACCGATCATGAATGATATGACTGACAAGCCCTATTACCAGAGTCATGTATTTTTTTGCACCAATCAACGCGACGATGGCCGCCCATGCTGCGCAGACCGCGGCGCGCAAGCAGCGCAGGAACATGCAAAACGGCGCATCAAGCAAATGGATTTGAACGGCCATGGGAAAATCCGCATCAACAAGGCAGGCTGCCTTGACCGCTGCGAGGAAGGACCGGTTCTGGTCGTTTATCCGGAAGGCGTCTGGTATACCTATGTCGACACGCATGACATTGACGACATTATCGATACGCATCTGGTGGGTGGAAAAATCGTCGAGCGCTTGAAAATCTGAAGTCGCGACACCTTCTTTCCAGACATAATGAACATTCATACCCGGTATTTCCTCCTTGCCGGCGCGGTCGGCCAGCTCGAATGCGCGCTGGATTTGCCCGATACAGCGCGATTCCCCGAGCCGCGCGGCATCGCGCTGGTTGCCCATCCGCATCCGCTATATGGCGGCACCATGGACAATAAGGTCACGCAAACACTGGCACGGGCTTTTGTGGCGGTGGGCTACATTGCGGTACGCATGAATTTCCGCGGTGTCGGCAAATCGGCAGGCAACCACGATGACGGTCGCGGCGAAACCGACGATATGGCGCTGTTATTGCAGCACATGCAACAGCAATATCCGGAGCTGCCATTCACGCTGGCCGGTTTTTCATTCGGCACCTTCGTCCAGTCGCAACTGCAGCAGCGCCTGATTGCACAAGGCGCACCGGCAGAGCGGCTGATTCTGGTCGGCTCGGCTGCCGGCAAATGGGCCATGCCGAACGTCCCGGACAATACGATTCTGATCCACGGCGAACTGGACGAGACTATTCCGCTGGCGCATGTATTCGACTGGGCACGACCGCAAAATCTACCGGTGATCGTCATTCCAGGCGCCGATCATTTCTTTCACAGAAAATTGCAACATATCAAGAATTTCGTAGTCGAAATGTGGCGTCGCTGATATTTTTCCGACGTTATAATTTCCAACCTTGACCACATCGATCCTGCGCTGGAAATACGCAGGATCATCTCTGTAAAACTTATGAAAAAATTATTCGCGTCGCTTGCCGCCACTGTCTTCTCCCTGTCTGCCGCATTGGCACAAACAGTTCCTGCGCCGATCGTCGATGCCAAATCCTGGCTGCTGCTCGATGCCACCAGCGGGCAGGTACTGGCATCGCACGAGCCGGATTTGCGCATTGAACCCGCCTCGCTGGCCAAACTGATGACAGCCTATCTGGCCTCTTCGGCCATCAAGGAAAAACGGCTTGATCCGAACCAGATGATCAATGTCTCGGTGCATGCATGGAAGGTGGATGCAGGCAGTTCCAAGATGTTTATCGATCCGGCAACACCGGTCAAGGTCAATGACTTGCTGTACGGCCTGATCGTCCAGTCCGGCAACGATTCCGCAGTGGCCCTGGCGGAAGCAGTCGCCGGCTCGGAAGATACATTCGTCACGCTGATGAATCGCGAAGCCGGGCGCATGGGGCTGAAATCAACCCATTTTGCCAATGCGCACGGCCTGCCTGATCCCGGCAATTATTCAACGGCGCGCGACCTGGCAACCCTGTCAACGCATGTCATCTACGATCATCCGGAAGATTACAAGATCTATTCCGTCAAGGGCTATACCTACAACAAGATCAAGCAGCCCAACCGCAATCGCCTGCTATGGCTCGACCCGACCGTCGATGGCCTGAAAACCGGCCATACATCATCGGCCGGCTATTGCCTGATTTCGACTTCGCACCGTCCCAATGGCGGCAATGACCGGCGCTTGATTTCAGTGGTCATCGGCACCATTTCGGATCAGGCCCGCACCCAGGAAAGCCAGAAGCTGCTGAATTGGGGTTTCCAGAATTTCGATACCGTCAAGCTCTATGCAAAGGGTCAGCCGGTCGCCACGCCTGAAGTATGGAAAGGCTCGCAAAGCCAGGTCAAGATCGGCTTCACGCACGACGTCTTTGTAACGGTGCCGAAAGGAATGGCCGACAAGCTGAAGCCGGTGCTGGAGCGCAAGGATCCGCTGGTGGCGCCAGTCCAGCAAAACAGCCAGGTCGGCACGCTGAAAATGATGGCGGACGGCAAGGTAGTGACGGAACTGCCTGTAGTTGCACTCGACCAGGTCAACCAGGCCAGTGTCTTCGGCCGCGCATGGGATTCGATGCGGTTGTGGCTGAAATAAGGACAAGACCCGGCTTGCCGGACTTTTTCTTCCAGGATTGATCGCCCGTCTTTCTGGCGGCATATTCCTATTTTGCATAACCATACTGGTGTGGTTATGCAAAAATCCCTTATTCGCCATTTCACAGGAACACCATCATGCAGGATCCGCTCGTCTATCTCAACGGCGCAATGACCCCGCTTTCCGAAGCCAGGATTCCAGTGCTCGATCGCGGCTTCATTTTTGGCGACGGCGTGTATGAGGTGATTCCGATTTATGCGCGCAGGCCATTTCGTCCGGAGCAGCACATGGCACGCCTGTTCCGCAGTCTTGCAGCGATTCGCATATCAAATCCGCATACGAAAGAACAATGGATGGCGCTCATCGATGCGGTGGTCAAGGCGCATCCGGAGGACGACCAGATGGTATATATCCAGGTCACGCGCGGCGTCGCGAAACGCGGACATGCATTCCCCAAGGACACGATGCCAACCGTGTTCATCATGACCAACCCGATTGTGTTGCCGTCGGCGGAAGTGCGCGCCAGCGGCGTCGCCTGTGTCTCGATGGAAGACAAACGCTGGCTGCACTGCGAGATCAAGTCGATATCGCTACTGGGCAACGTGCTGGCGGCGCAGCATGCGGCGGAAAACGATGCGGTTGAAACCATCCAGTTTCGCGACGGCTTCCTGACGGAAGGTTCATCGTCCAATGCCTGGATCGTCAAGGATGGCAAGCTGATGGCGCCGCCAAAAGATAACCTGATTCTCGAAGGCATTCGCTACGGCTTGATTGAGGAATTGTGCGCGGCCGGCGGCATTCCATTTGAAGCGCGCCGGATTCCGCGCCTCGAGGTCTTTGCCGCCGATGAAGTGTTGCTGTCGTCGGCGACAAAAGAAGTACTGCCAGTGGTGAGCATCGATGGACAGAGGATTGGAAACGGCAACCCCGGCCCCATTTACCATAAGCTGTATGCGGCATATCAGGCGGCAAAGGCGGCATGATATGCACGTTGCGCTGCCGACCGGAAAACATTGTCATGATTAAATCCACCAACGCCATCAAGCCCGCCGATTCCCTGATCGAATACCCGAGCGACTTCCCCATCAAGATCATGGGTGCGATGCAGGATGGCTTTGCCCAAACCATGGTAGAAGTCGTGACGCTGCACGATCCGACCTTTCATGCGGGCAAGATGGAAATGCGTCCGTCTTCCAAGGGGACCTACCTGTCGATTACCGTTACCGTGCGCGCCATCAGCCGCGAACAGCTCGACAATCTGTACCGCGCGCTGACGTCGCACCCAATGGTCAAGGTAGTGCTGTAACCGGGCCATCATGATCACGCGCCGAGTGAAAAAATCGGCATCCGGCCTGACATCGATCAGGCGATTGGATGCAAAGCGAATGGCGCCCGTGGCAACGTCAAGGTGCCGGTGTCCTGAGCCTGTTTACCTCATCCAGCAGCCATGCGCGAAACGCTTGCACATGCGATTTCCGTAATGCTTCCGGCGGGCAGACCAGGTAATAGGAAGAAGGGCACTTCAAGGCAACATCAAACAGGCGCACCAGGTTGCCGGCTTGTACATCCTGCATGACGATGACATGGCGCGCCAAGGCAATTCCCTGGCCCTCCTGCGCGGCGCGCACCAGCATCGAAGAATCCTGGAATATCAATCCGCCAGTCGGTTCCGGCTGCGCCATTCCCGCCAGCCTGAACCAGGGCGCCCAGGGCTCCATGTCACAGCGCAGCAAGGTTGCACGCGACAGCGCATCCAGCGTGCGCGGTAGATGCCCGCCGTTGAATTGCGGACTCGCCACCGGATAGTAGCAATCCTCCATGATCAGCTCGACCGACAGGCCCGGATAGTGTCCGTTGCCGAAACGGACACCGATATCCACGCCTTCACGCACGAAGTCGGTCAGAAAATTACTGGATTGCAGCACCACTTCGATATCCGGATGCTGTTCGATAAATCGTCCGAGGCGCGGCGCCAGCCAGCGTGCGGCAAATGAAGGCAAGGCGGTCACCGTCAGCCGTTTTTGACGCGTCCCCTCTTTCAGGGCATTGGCGGCTTCCGCAATCTCGGTCAGCGATTTGCGCAAGACTGCCGCGAAACGCTCTCCATCGGGAGTGACGACAATGCGCTTCCCATGCCGCGCAAACAGCGGTGTTCCCAGTTCTTCTTCCAGCGCCCGGATCTGATGGCTGATTGCGCCATGCGTCACATGGATTTCCTCGGCGGCACGGGAAAAATTCTGATGCCGGGCAGCGGCTTCAAAGGCGCGCAAGGCGGCAAGATTGGGCAAGCGATGAAAACCCGTCATGGCAGCACTTCCATTATTTTATGTGAGTTTTATTCACATTCGTTTTGAAAATATATCGTTTTGACAGCGCCATTGCAAGCGTTAGACTCACTCTACAGCACACAAAACATGACGTATCTGGCCACGTAGGGTATGCGTTAACTCAGGAGCGACATCATGCGAAATTTATTCACAAAATCCATGCTTACCATCGGGGCCGGCCAAGCCATGTCCGGCATCAGCCGACACAAGCAAACCATGCAGGTAATAAGCGGTTCGCTGTGGGTGACGGTGGAAAGCGAGCCATACGATTACTGGCTGTCCGCCGGGGATATTTTTACCGCCCCACCGGATCGGCTGATCGTGGCTGAGGCAGATGGAGAAGATTGCCGTATTGCCCATACGCGGCCGTCGATACGCCATGCATGGCCGAATTGGCGCAAATTACCGGGTCATGCCATGCGGTTTTTGGCGCAGCGCATGGCGCATGGCCGCTTCACCCGCGCATCCAGGCAATTGCATGCGACAGCAGTGGATACCGACAAATGCGCTTGCACTGTTAGTTGATGTGCTGCAATCCTGGTGATACCGGTTTTCGTGCGCGCTGTCTGGAAGCCTGGAATTACCTGGAATGGGGCCTGCCTGCGCAGGAGCCCCCTATTAAACAGGCATTCATGAATGGAGCCGACATCGCCTTTATGGGCCCGCGCCTCCTCGGGCAGGGCCCAGCCGCCTCATGCGGATAAAACCCGGCGTATGGTAGCGGCCAGTTCTTCCCCGCTAAATTTTGCAATATAAGCATTCGCACCGGCGCTTTTGACATGATCTTCATTGGCGGAACCGGACAGCGAAGAGTGAATCACGACCGGAAGGGAGTTGAAGCGCGCATGTTGCTTGATGTTGCGCGTCAGCGTAAAGCCGTCCATTTCCGGCATTTCCAGGTCGCTGAGCACCAGTGCAACCTTGTCCTGCACCGTTTTG
>DATEZO010000058.1:0-4122 GCA_035255485.1 Burkholderiaceae bacterium | reverse complement strand
ACCGATATCACCTTGAAGCGGGACATCAGCTTTAACGAATCGGCCGTGATGGCAAAGGAAAACGAGGAAGCGCTGCTGTATCGCGACATGCAGAGCGACCTGGTGCAGCAGCTGCTGCGGCGCCTGCACGCGATCAAATCGACGTGATGCGAACCACGGCAAGGAAGACGGATGCAACTGCGGCTTGACGCTCTGGACGCGCACCTGGCGAAGTCGCTCGCGCCGCTCTATGTCATCACCAGCGACGAGCACCTGCTCGCGCTGGAAGCGTCCGACAAGATCCGCAAGGCAGCGCGCGCGCAAGGGCTTTCCGAGCGCGAGGTATTGGTGGTCGAGCGCAGCTTCAAGTGGGGTGAGCTGCTTGCCGCCAACCAGTCGCAATCCCTGTTCGGCGACCGCAAGCTGATCGAACTGCGCATCCCGACCGGCAAGCCGGGCAAGGACGGCGGCCAGGCGCTGCAGGCATACGTGGCGAGCCTGAACCCGGATAACGTGACGCTGATCACGCTGCCCAAGCTGGATTGGGCAACGCAGAAGACTGCTTGGGTGGCAGCCTTGCAACAGGCCGGCATGTATCTCGACATTCCCTTGGTGGAGCGTGGGCAGCTGCCAGGCTGGATCGGCAATCGCTTGGCTGCGCAAAGGCAGAGCGTCGATCGCCAGAGCATCGATTTCATCGCCGATCGCGTGGAGGGTAACTTACTGGCCGCGCACCAGGAAATCCAGAAGCTCGCCCTGCTTTACCCGGAAGGCAAATTGAGCTTCGAGCAGGTGCAGGACGCAGTGCTCAACGTTGCCCGCTACGACGTATTTAAGCTGAACGAGGCGATGCTGGCCGGCGACGTGGCGCGCCTGGTGCGCATGATCGAAGGCTTGAAGGGCGAAGGCGAGGCGCTGCCGCTGGTGCTGTGGGCGATGACCGAGGAAATCCGCACCCTGCTGCGGCTGAAGGCGGGTGTTGCGCAAGGCAAGGCGCTCGGCGTGCTGATGAAGGAATCCCGCATCTGGGGCCCGCGCGAGAAGCTGATGGAGCCGGCGCTGCGGCGTCTGAAGCAGCCGGCGCTGGAAGCGGCACTGCAGGAAGCGGCGCAAATCGATAAGATGGTCAAGGGATTGCGGGCGAAGGCTTTTGCCGGCGACGCATGGGATGCATTGCTGCAGCTCGGTCTGAAGGTTGCGCGATAGTATTTAAGAACAGTTATCAAGCAGGCTCATCGAAAAATGGACATCAAGCTCTACATGAACGAGGTCGGCCAGCGCGCGCGCAAGGCATCGCGCGCCATGGCCAAGGCGGATACCGCAGCGAAAAACCGGGCGCTGGCATTGATTGCCGCCGCCATCCGGCGCGATGCCGATGCGCTGCGCGTCGCCAACCAGAAGGATCTGGAAGCGGCCCGCGCCAATGGCCTGGCGCCAGCCATGCTGGACCGCCTGACCCTGTCCGACAAGGCAATTGCCACTATGGCAGAAGGCCTGGAGCAGATCGTGTCCCTGCCGGACCCGATCGGTGAAATCTCGAACATGAAGTACCGTCCGACCGGTATTCAGGTCGGCCAGATGCGCGTGCCGCTCGGTGTAATCGGCATCATTTACGAGGCGCGTCCGAACGTGACGGTGGACGCTGCCGGCCTGTGCATCAAGAGCGGCAATGCGACGATTTTGCGCGGCGGCTCGGAAGCGATCCACTGCAACCAGGCGCTGGCGAAGCTGGTGAAGGAAGGCCTGGCTGGTGCAGGCCTGCCGCAGGACGCGGTGCAGATCGTCGAGACCACCGACCGCGCTGCCGTGGGTGAAATGATCACGATGCCGCAGTACGTGGACGTGATTGTGCCGCGCGGCGGCAAGGGGTTGATCGAGCGCCTGATGAAGGAATCGACGGTGCCGATGATCAAGCACCTGGATGGCATCTGCCATGTCTACATCGACGACCGTGCCGATATCGAGAAGGCGCTGAAAATTTCATTCAACGCCAAGTGTCATCGCTACGGTACCTGCAACACCATGGAAACGCTGCTGGTGGCGCGCGCCATTGCCCCGCAAGTGCTGCCGAAGCTCGCTGAACTGTACCGCACCAAGGATGTCGAGCTGCGCGCCGACGATGAAGCGCGCGCCATTCTCGCCGGCTATCCGCACCTCGCCGCAGCCACCGAGGAAGACTGGCGCACCGAGTATCTGGCCGCCATCCTGGCGGTGAAACTCGTCGACGGCATTGACCAGGCGATCGAACACATCAACACCTATTCGTCGCAGCATACCGATGCCATTGTCACTGAAGACTACAGCCGCGCGATGCGCTTTTTGCGCGAAGTCGATTCGGCGTCCGTCATGGTCAATGCCTCGACGCGCTTTGCCGACGGTTTCGAATACGGGCTTGGGGCGGAAATCGGCATTTCAAACGACAAGCTGCATGCGCGTGGCCCGGTCGGCCTGGAAGGACTGACTTCACTCAAGTACGTGGTATTCGGGCATGGCGAAGTGCGCGAATAACCTCTCAAAATAACGGAAAATTCATGTACCTCTGGGTAAAAGCGCTGCACATCATTTTTGTCGCCTCCTGGTTCGCGGGGCTGTTTTACCTGCCGCGCATCTACGTCAATCTGGCCATGGAAAGCGACCAGAAAGCATCAGCGCGCCTGCTGCTGATGGCACGCAAGCTATACCGATTCATGACGGTCCTGATGATCCCGACGCTGGTCTTCGGTCTGTGGCTGTGGCTTGGTTACGGTATCGGCAAGGGCCCGGGCAATGCGTGGATGCACGTCAAGCTGGCCATCGTCGTGCTGCTGGTCGGCTACCATCATGCGTGCGGCTCGCTGCTGAAGAAGTTCGAACAGGGCGCCAACACGCGCAGTCACGTCTGGTATCGCTGGTTCAACGAAGTGCCGACCATCGGACTGTTCATTGCAGTCATCATGGTCGTGGTCAAGCCTTTCTGATTTTTCTCATCGCCGGGCGAGCGCCGCTCGGTCATTTTTCACGGATAAAGGGTTCCCCATGTCGCATTCATTTTTCTGCCCCTGCCCGCGTGGCCTCGAAGCCGCTCTCGCCGAGGAAATCGGCGAAATCGCGCAGCTCAGCCGCACGCTCAAGGTCCACAATCAAGTGCCGGGCGGCGTGCATTGCTCGGGCGAGCTCGCCGACTCCTATCGCATCAACCTGCACTCCCGCATCGCCTCGCGCGTGCTGCTGCGCATCGCGCACGGCAGCTATACCAACGAAAACGATATCTATGATCTGGCGCTGGCCGCGCCGTGGGAGGAATGGTTCGACGTCGACCACACCATCCGGGTCGACCTCACTGCAATCAAGTCGCCACTGAAAAGCCTGGAATTCACCACGCTCAAAATCAAGGATGCGGTGTGTGACCGCTTCCGCGACCTGTATTCGAAGCGGCCCTCGGTCAACACGCGCACGCCCGACATGCGTATCGTCGGCTTCCTCGATGCGCGTACCTTCACGCTGTATCTGGATACGTCGGGCGAAGCACTGTTCAAGCGCGGCTGGCGTCAGGAAACAGGCGACGCGCCGCTGCGCGAAAACCTGGCGGCCGGACTGCTGCGCGTGTCAGGCTGGAAGCCAGGCACGGCACTGTTCGATCCGATGTGCGGCTCAGGCACGATCCTGGTCGAAGCGGCCCAAATCCTCGCCGGCATTCCCCCCGGCGCGCGCCGCCATTTTGCATTCGAAAAGTTCCACGATTTCAATGCCGATGAATGGCTGGCCATCAAAGGCAGTTTCAAGCCGAACCCTTTGCCGACCGCACCGTCCATCTTCGGCAGCGACATCTCGGGCGACATGATCGTCATGACCCGTAACAACCTGCACAATGCCGGCATCCAGTTCGAGGTGCCGTTAAAGCAGATCGAAGCGCAGGAAGTCAAGCCGCCGACCGAACAAGCGGGCATCCTCCTGACCAACCCGCCCTACGGCGAGCGCATCGGCGTGCGCGGCGACCGTTCGCAAGAACCGGACGAGATGGCAGCATCCTTCTACAGTGCGTTCAGCACCACGCTGAAGCAGCGCTTTGCCGGCTGGCAGGTTTTCCTGTTTACCGCCGATCTCGGCTTGCCCAAGATGCTGCGCCTGAAGGAATCGCGCAAGACGCCGTTCTTCAATGGCGCA
>DATEZO010000057.1:0-34013 GCA_035255485.1 Burkholderiaceae bacterium | reverse complement strand
AGAAATCGGCTATTTGTGCGGCACCTCGCGCCAGCGCGCCAACCAGGCGCTGCAGCTGCTGGAAAAAGCCGGGTTGCTGAAACTGGATTACGGCAGCATCACGATCATCAATCTGGACCGATTGCGCGTGTACGGCGCCTAGATGCAAAATCTGCTCCAGGCGTCCGGTCAGCCGCTGGTGCCGATCGAGGATGACTGCTCATCCCGCGTACCCCGTACGCTGGCCTGCAGGCGAGAAGAAAGCAGTGCCAGCATTTTGTCATTGAACGCGGGTATGTCAGCCGGTTTCCGGCTGCTGACCAGATTGTCATCGACGACGACTTCCTGATCGATCCATTTTCCGCCGGCATTGCGAATATCATCCTGCAGCGTGGGCCAGCTTGTCAGCGTGCGCCCCTGCACCAGTCCGGCTGACACCAGCAGCCAGGCGCCATGGCAAATTACCGCGATCGGCTTGCCTGTTTGTTGCATGCTGCGCACGAACTGCTGTGCCTGCGGGATGGCCCTGATCTGATCGGCATTCAGCGCGCCGCCGGGCAGTAGCACGGCATCGAAATCTTCCGGGTCCGCTTCATCAAACGTCAGGTCGATATCCAAGGCATCCGCTTTGGCATCGTGATTGAACCCCTGCACCTTGCCGCGCCTGGTTGAAATGATTTTCGTGCTGCCGCCAGCTTCAGCGATAGCTTCTTGCGGCTTGGTCAATTCGATTTGCTCAAATCCATCCGTTACCAGAATTGCAACTGAAATTCCACCGAGCATATAATCCATGATGACACTCCTTGTACTGAATAAGTCATGCAGCGGCTGATTGTCCGTAGGGACGCCATCAAAAAGGAGTGACGCGCATCGCAAAAGTTCGCCTGCATGCGCTGTTTCGCGCAAATTCTTTTGCCGCTGCAGAATACATCCGAAACCAGCTCCGGCCATGCCGGGCTTCATAGTCCTCTGTATGATAGAGGGCAGCACGATCCTCCTGACAATGATGGAATTGCCTATTCCCCATGGATACCCTGCACTCTACTCAAGCGACTGTTCGTGCCCGCATTCAATCGTTGCGCCATGTAATGCAACAGCGCCGGATCGATGCATTGCTGGTGCCCTCTGCCGACCCGCATTTATCCGAATACCTGCCTGAACGCTGGAAGGGGCGCGAGTGGCTATCCGGCTTTACCGGTTCGGCCGGCACGCTGATCGTGACCTTGAATTTTGCCGGTTTGTGGACGGATAGTCGTTACTGGGCGCAGGCGGAAATGCAACTGGCCGGTACCGATATTGCGTTGATGAAAATCCCAACCGGCAACAGTACCCTGTATCTCGACTGGCTTGCCGCCAACCTGTCGGGCGGACAGACGGTCGGTGTCGATGGCGCGGTGCTGGGTCTCGCGGCTGCACGCATGCTGGAAGCGGCGCTCAATCCGCGCGACATCCGGTTGTGCACCGATTGCGATCTGCTGGCCGACATCTGGCCGGACCGTCCGGCACTGCCGACGCCGCCAGTCTATGCGCATGTCGCACCGTATGCGACAACTGCGCGTACCGCCAAACTGGCCGCCGTACGCAATGCAATGCATGCCTGCGGCGCTGGCTGGCACGTCATTTCGACGCTGGACGATATCGCGTATCTCTTCAATTTGCGCGGCTCTGACGTCAATTACAATCCGGTGTTCATCGCACATGCGCTGGTCGGCCCGCAGCGTGCCACCCTGTTTGTCGTTGAGGGAAAGATACCGAACGCCTTGCGCGACCAACTGATGCTGGACGGTGTTGACATTGCACCGTATGCACAAGCGGCAGCGGCGCTTGCAGCCTTGCCCGCCGATGGCAAATTGCTGCTCGATCCACGCCGCATTACGCTCGGTTTGCGGCAGGCGATTCCGACGGCCATGAGCGTGATCGAGTCGATCAATCCGACTTCTCTTGCAAAGTCGCGCAAAAGCGATGCCGAAGCGGGGCACGTGCGCGCCGCCATGGAGCAGGACGGCGCTGCCTTGTGCGAATTTTACGCATGGCTGGAGCAGGCGCTGGACAAGGAAGCCGTAACCGAATTGACGATCGATGAGCGCATCACTGCAGCGCGCGCCCGTCGCCCGGATTTCGTTAGCCCGAGTTTTGGCACGATTGCCGGTTTTAATGTAAATGGCGCGCTGCCGCACTATCACGCTACGCCGCAAGCCCATGCCACGATTGCCGGTAATGGGCTGCTGCTGATCGATTCCGGCGGCCAGTACCTGGGTGGCACCACCGATATTACGCGTGTCGTGCCGATCGGCCAGCCATCGGTAGCGCAAAAGCGCGACTTTACGCTGGTGCTGAAAGGCGTGATTGCGCTATCCGATACGCGCTTCCCGCGCGGCACCAGATCGCCGATGCTGGATGCGATCGCGCGTGCGCCAATCTGGGCTGCCGGTATTGATTACGGCCACGGCACCGGCCACGGGGTCGGCTATTTCCTGAATGTACATGAAGGCCCGCAAGTGATTTCGGCAACGGCGATGCCGGACCCGTACACCGCAATGGAACCCGGCATGATTACCTCGATCGAGCCCGGTATTTATCGCCCCGGAAAATGGGGGGTGCGGATTGAAAACCTGGTGTTGAATCAACTGGCAGACAAAACCGAATTCGGCGAATACCTGCGTTTCGAAACGCTCACCTTGTGCCCGATCGATACCCGCTGTATTGACCATTCCTTGATGCGTGCCGATGAAATTGCCTGGCTGAACGACTATCATGTAACAGTTCGCACGCGTTTATTGCCGCATGTCGCCGGCGACGCCAGGGCATGGCTGGAAAAGCGCACGCAGGCGCTATAAGCCGCGCCATTTCATCAAAAAAAAACGGATTGGCATAAGCGCAAGGTTTTTTTAATAGGGAAATACACGTTGGATATACCGTTAGTAGAGTCTTTTGCCGCTGCATACTGGTCCGGGTCGGCCGCCGAAACCAATGTAATCGTATTCCTGAATCTGCTTGGCGCGCTGCTGCTCGGCTTGCTGGTGGGATACGAACGCTCTTATCGCGGACGCGCCGCCGGCATGCGCACTTACGGCCTGGTGTGCATGGCATCCGCCGCGCTTACCGTGATCGCTGGTTATCCCGAACATTGGTATGGCGCCCATGCTTCTGCCATGGCTGGCATTGATCCAACCCGCATCATCCAGGGTATTGTGACCGGTATCGGTTTTCTCGGCGCCGGCGTGATCATGAAGGAAGGATTCAATATCAGCGGGCTGACGACGGCAGCCTCGATCTGGTCGACATCGGCAATCGGGGTGCTGATCGGCATCGGCTTTTATGCATCCGGGATCTTGCTTGCCGTATTGTCGGCATCATGCATGGTGTGGGGCTCGAAACTTGAGCAATGGCTGCCATCGCGCCAGGCGTTTGCGATCGTGCTGCAATTCAAACAGGATTTCATGCCGCGCGAAGCCGTATTACGCCGCCTGGCGCTGGAACGGGGTTATGAAATCGCCAGCGGCTCGATGTCGATTTCGTCGTCGGATCGCAAGCCTGAATGGCGTTTCGTCGCAGTTGCATTGAGCAAAAAAAGCGGTGTGACAATAACGGAGCTGGCGCATGAACTGGCACTGTCCGAAGGCGTTGAAAGCTTTTATTTGTCCCATGCGCGCAATTGAGGCATATTCAGCCAGATGATTATTGCGCAGGAATAGACTCAATCGTGTTCATATTCGGGCAGCGCCGCGCCGCAATTGCTGCAGAATCGCGCTTCCGGTTCAAGACCTTCATGCAGGCAGTTGGGGCAGGTGCGTGTTGTCGTACGGCGCAGGAAACGCTGTGAAGTCATTTCGGCGGTGACGATGCCGGTGGGCACTGCCAGGATGCCCCAGCCAAGCAGCATCATCAGGGACGACAGCAGCTTGCCGGCGTTGGTATGCGGTGTGATGTCGCCATAGCCCACAGTCGTCATGGTCACAATTGCCCAATACATGGCGACCGGGATGCTGGTGTAACCGTTTTCCGGACCTTCGAGCACATACATGAGTGTCGCAAGCACCAGCGCGACCATCAATACCGCTGACAGAAAAATCAGAATCTTGCGACGGCTCGCGCGCAGGGCACGCCCTAACGTGGTGTATTCCGCCACATACAGGGTCAGCTTGAAAATACGGAAAATCCGGATCAGCCGCAGGATGCGAACATCGAGCAACGCGGAGGCTTCCGGCGTCAGCAGCGCAATATAACTGGGCAGGATCGACAGCAGGTCTACAATCCCGAAAAAACTCGTGGCATAACGGAATGGATGACGTACGCATGCAAGTCGCGTCATATATTCAACGGTGAATAAAATCGTTACCCCCCATTCCATGATGCTCATCGACTGGCCGAAACTGGCGTTGATTTCATGCACGCTATCCATGATCACCACCAGGATGCTGAACAGGATGACAATCACCAGAATTTGATCGAAACGCCGACCGGCCTTGGTATCTGCCTCGAAGATGATCGTGTACAGGCGATGTCGCAGGCCCGGCGGCGGCTTGCCGAACGGTGCGGATGAAGATGATGCAGAATCAGGGTTTGGCGGATTAGGATGCATCGTGGTGGTAGAAAAGAAAGAATTTCCGTGCAAGGCCAGGCCGTTCCCGCCAGGATGACATGCCCTGATTGCCCGGATTGTTGATTCCGGCAATCAGGGCACGCAACTTGGGGAGAACCGCGCATCAGCATGAAACGGGCAGCGAAAAGCCATTGGTCTTGCCGCTTTATTATGAACCAGGAGTTTCAAAATTGAAAAGACAGCATGGAAAAAGAATACGGTGTCCATAACTGAATTAAATTTGTCAAAAATGTCCGTTCTCCAAGAAAGGACTGAAAACATCCTTATTTCGCATTAAATTCACAAGAAAATTTTCTGGGTTATTCCGCATAATTCGGTTCCATGAAGCTGCTTGCTTCGCACGGCATGGGCAGAGGAAGACATTATCGCTGGCGCTCATGTACTTCACCTTGGAGAAATCAAATGCAATTAAACAAGATCATGACCGCCATTGCCTTGCTTAGCGCAGTCGGCACAGTTGCTGCACAGGAAATCACGGTAAAGATCGGCCATAGCGGTCCGCTATCCGGTGCACAGTCGTTTGCCGGCAAGGATAATGAGAATGGTGTGCGCATGGCGATCGAGGAATTGAACGCCAAACCGATCACTGTCGCTGGTAAAAAGCTCAAGTTTGAACTGTTGAGCGAGGACGACCAGGCCGATCCGAAAACCGGTGTCTCCGCAGCCCAGAAACTGATCGACAACGGCGTCAAGTTCGTGGCCGGCCCGTACAATTCGGGCGTCACGATTCCCGCATCGCGTGTGTACAGCGATGCCGGTGTGGTGGTAGCCACTGTCGGTTCCAACCCGAAGATCACTGAACAAGGCTACAAGAACCTGTTTCGTGTTAATGCCAGCGATACGCAACTGGGCGGGAAGATGGCACTGTACGCTGCCAAGGTGCTGAAACTCAAGAATGTCGCCGTGGTCGATGATCGTACCGCTTTCGGCCAGGGCGTTGCCGAAGAATTCAAGAAGCAGGCGAAAGCCTCCGGCCTGAACGTGGTCGGCCATGAATTCACCAATGACAAGGCATCTGATTTCACCGCCATCCTGACCAAGCTGAAGGCAAAGAAAGTCGAAGCAATTTTCTTCGGCGGTTATGCGCCGCAGGGCGCGCCGATGGCGCGGCAGATGAAGCAGCTCGGCATTAATGCCAAATTGCTGGGCGGCGATACGATTTGCTCGGGGGAAATGGGCAAGCTGGGCGGCGATGCGGTAGGCGAGAATGTGCTGTGCGCCCAGGGCGGCGCGATTCTGGATAAGGTGGCTAGCGGCCCCGCATTCAAGGCGCAATACAAGAAACGCTTCAACCAGGATCCGGATGTCTATGCCGCCTCGTTCTACGACGCGGTGAACCTGTTCGCGGATGCAATGAAGAAGTCGGGATCGATTGATCCTGCCAAGGTCGGCGCCGAAATCTCGAAAGGTTCGTACAAGGGCATCGCCGGCACCTACGCCTTCGATGCCAAGGGCAACATGCAACAATCGCCTGTTACCATCTTCACGTTCAAGAATGATCAGCCGGTGGCATTGACCAGTTATTGATGCAGCAAGTGCCGTCGCGCACGATCTATTGTCAGCCAAGAGCGGTGCGATTAACTTCGCACCGCTCTTTTTATGTGGATGTCCGTATTTTATGGTTGATGTTGTGTTTTGCGGTGTAGCGAAAATAGCGACGACAAGGGTGTTTCGAGCTTTCTGATGATGTCAATTGGCTTCGAGTAGACCCTGAATTATTGATTTGGCACAGCTTTATCATTGCCGCTGCCAGCATACGGGAACGGCAGAAGTCTTGTTTCACCCAGGCACAATCAACGCCTGCCGAGTCAATAAAGGCCAAAATGCAATCGGACGCGCTCTTCCAGAAGTCGCCTGGCGCCTTCCTCATTACACTTGGCAAGACTGTTGAACACTTCCCGGGCAATTGGGCGGAAAGCGTTCATCACGTCAGAATCGAAATGACTCCCGGTACCCATTTCCAAAATGGACATGACCCTTTCGAATCCCATTGATTCCTTATATGGACGCCTGGAGCAGAGCGCGTCAAAGACGTCAGCAACGGCAAATATCCGGGCGACGAGCGGAATTTGATCACCGGATAGCTTGCGAGGATAGCCCGAACCGTCCCACTTTTCATGATGAGCGGAAACAACGGCTTTTGCCTCTTCCAGCCAGCCGATATCGGCAACGATTTCTTCGCCTTGCGTCACATGGGTATGCATGATCTCAGATTCTTCTGCGTCGAGCTCGCCTGGTTTGTGCAGAATGGCATCAGGGATGCTGATCTTGCCAATGTCGTGCAAGAAACTGCCTGCGATCAAGGATTGCATGGGCCTGCCCCGCAGGCCCATGCATTCGGCAATACGCGCAGCAATCCAGGCAACCCGGAAATTGTGTGCGCCTGTGTCGGAATCCCGCTTGGCTATGGCGCGCCCGAGCGCTTCCATCATCGAGATGTGCGAATCAAGGATTTCGCGGGCTTTCCGCTCATTGTCGGCCGATAGATGCACGACAACCGGATAGATGGCGGCCCCGCACAACAACGAGGCAAAGCTGACCATCAGCGCGGCGCTCAGTGCATTTGCGAGTATCTGTTCGCGTTGCCATGACGAGATGATCCGGACGCCCTCAAAATATCCTGTAATCCGGGCTGGCTCGCTGTCGGCGGCTCCTTGCAGCGGTATAAAGAAGCGCAAGACCCAGCGTTTGTCTTCAAGTCTCAAGCTTTCCAAAGCGGTTGCGGTGTAATCGGGCCGAACATGCGGAGGTAGCTGCGCTTCAACCGCGCGGCCTTCTTCGGTCATCGCCAAGGCAAGTTTTTCTCCATGCTGGTTATAGATTTCGGCAATGTCGAACAACCCGCCTGCGAGGGCGTTTGCAGCCTTGCCGGCGTGCTCGCTTGCATCCGGACCACTCAGCGCAACAGGGTTGAAATGGTGCAAGTGCAAGAGGCGACGTGAGTCCTCCATTGCAAGCGACACAGTAGCTTTCTCGGCGTTTTCACGGGCGACGAACCATGCAATCGGACTGGCTACGACAGCGAGCAGGGTGCTGACGATGGCAATCCGTACTGCAGTACGCCTGTTGAATGAATTCATGCTTTTTCCCGACGAGCACAGTCCATATGACAACGCTGCATCATCCCATCTGGATGCGCAATTCAAAATGCATGTATGGTTTTTTTGAGAGAGGGGAATCGTTCCCGGGTTCCATGCCCATGCACATCCGAAGCCGGATCACAGGATCGACGCCGCAATCTTCGAGCGTCAGTTCAGCCTGCTTTGTTGACAGGCATGCGTGCAAGGACTGTGCGCGCAAGGCCTCTTTCGCTTGATGGGCTTAAGATTCACTTCAGTTATCGGACGCATTCTTTCATCGTGCCGCTACGGTACGCAATTACTTATCTGAATGAAAGGAAGCATCATGAATGCGTCATTATCGAAAACCATTCTCGCTATCGCGCTGTCCGGTGCATCGGCTTTCCTGTTCGCTTCGGCCAACGCGGCGCCTGTCGAGGTCACGGATCAGGTTGTCGCGAGTTTCAATCGTCTCCTGAATCATGCGCCGGCAAGAGCTGCAGTCGCTGCAGTACCCAAAGACGAAGCGGACCCCTTGCGCGCCAGCTTGAATGCCGTGTTGTGGGAGCAGCCGTCTTATCATTTACCTGTCATGTCTGCTTCACGACCACGTCTTTCGTGCTTGAATTTACAGCATCGCAACGTATCCGGTGACGTCAAGGATTCCAGTAGGGAAATGAACGAAATCGCGCATTTTCGCCCTTCAGTGTGAGTACTGGAATCATTGACTAAAGCGGCGCCATCATTCCTTCTGCCTAGCTGTGTTCATCGAGAAAAGCGCGCAGCTTCGCGGCGCGCGACGGTATGCGCAGCTTGGCCATGGCCTTCATCTCGATCTGCCGGATGCGTTCACGCGTGACCTCAAGCTGCTTGCCGACCTCTTCAAGGGTGTGGTCGCTGACAGTATCGAGGCCAAAGCGCATCCGCAATACCTTTTGTTCCTTGGGCGCAAGATCATTCAGCACTTCGGTGATCGCCCGCTTCATGCCCGCATGCATTGCCGCCGCCTCGGGTGACAGCGTGGTCTCATCGCTGATGAAATCACCCAGCATCGCATCACCGTCATCGCCGGCCGGTGCATCCAGCGATGCGGGCTCCTTCGCGATCTTCAGCACGTCGTGCACCTTGTGTTCGGACAGGCCCATTTTCTCGGCCAGGGTCGCCACATCCGGTTCTTCTCCCGTGGCGGCGATCGTCTGGCGGATGAAACGGTTCATTTTGTTGATGGTCTCGATCATATGGACCGGCACGCGGATCGTGCGGGCCTGGTCGGCGATCGCGCGCGTGATATTCTGGCGCACCCACCAGGTCGCATAGGTCGAAAACTTGAAGCCGCGCCGGTATTCGTATTTGTCCACCGCCCGCAGCAGCCCGATGTTGCCTTCCTGGATCAGGTCCAGGAACTGCAGGCCGCGATTGACGTATTTCTTCGCAATCGACACCACCAGCCTCAGGTTTGCCTGCGTCAGCTCCCGCTTGGCTTCCATGGCACGCCGCTCGCCCGCCAGCATGCGTTTGCTAACCTTGCGCAGCTCGGGTAGCGGCAGGCCGGCGCGCGCCTCGACGGCAGCCAGTTTGACCTGCCGCTCCCGGATTGCCGGCACCTGGCGCGCCAGCGCGGCGCTGTATGGGTAAGCGCAATCGACTTCGCGGGGGGCCCACTCGAGATCGGTCTGGTTTTCCGGGAAAATCTTGATGAAGCGCTCGCGCGGCATGCCGCACTGGTCGACCACGATGGCGGCGATCTTCTTCTCGATAGTTCGGACCTCGTCCATTTGCTGGCGCACGCCGGCACACAACTTGTCCACGATCTTGGCGACAAACCGGATACCCAGCAGCGTTTGCGCGATGGCCTGCTGCGCGGCAATGTATGGTGCGCCGGCCATGTCGTGGAGGTTGGCGCGCATGATGTCGGCTTGCGCCGCAATGAATGCAAACTTTGCCAGAGCCACCTTCTTCATTTGCGCAAGCTGTTCGGCTGATATGCCCGCCTCGTCGCCGGCTGCCGGGGCATCATCTTCTTCTTCGTCCTGATCGTCCTCGGCGTCGCCGCTGGCGGCAAGAATAACGGCGGGCGACTGGTCCTCCAGCTCGACCAGGCCATCGATGACGGCATCGACGGCCAACTGGTCGTTCCCGATCCGCGTGGCGAGCGCAAGAATCTCGCCGATCGCGGCAGGGCTTGCGGAAATTGCGCTGATCATCTCCCGCTGGCCATCTTCTATTCGCTTGGCAATCTCGATTTCACCTTCCCGCGTCAGCAGTGCAGCCACCGACATTTCGCGCATGTACATGCGCACCGGGTCGGTGCTGCGGCCGAAGTCGCCTTCATCCGCAACGAGAGCGGTGGCGGCAACCGCCTCCACGTCGTCGTCGCTGGCGCCGGACGTCACGCGGTCGGACAGGAGCAGCATCGCATCGTCAGGCGCCTTGTCGTACACGGCAATGCCCATGTCGTCGATGATGCGCAGGATGTCGGCAATCGCATCGGGGTCGGTAACGCTATCCGATAACTGGTCATGGATTTCAGCCTGCGTCAGGTAACCCCGCTCTTTGCCGCGCTTGATGAGTGCGGCCAGCTGCTTGCGACGCTTGTCCAGGCTGTCGCCTGCGGCTTGTTTGCCGGTCACCTTTGCATCGGCCTTGCGCACCCGGGCCGCGCGCGATTCCGCGTGCTCGGCGGCATTCCATTCCGCCACCTCATCGTTTTCCGGGGCGAACGATACCGGCTTGCGTCCGGCGCGGCTGGTGGCGGCCGGCGCCGGTGCCCGCTGCTCGTTCCCGACTGCTTGCAGAGCAGCAGTCGGCGCCTCCACCGCGCCGCGCGCGGCCGGCATCGGCGTTACGCTCTTCGTGATTGGCTTGGCCAGGACACGCACCTTGCCTTTGGGCGGCGTGACAGTGGATGTTTGCGTGACTGCGGATGCAGCCCCCAGCACCAACGTCGGAGCGGCATCGAGTGCCGCAGACATCATCATGGACGGTGAACGGGTGTCTTCGGCCTGGGAAATGGCCGGAGCGGCGGCGAGGCGCGTCCGCTTCCGGGTAACGACGGGTAACACCTCCGGCGTGGATGGGGCCGCGTACCACACGGCATCTGCATCGATGGCAGCAATTGGCTCCACAGCGGCGCTCGCAGCCATGCCGTCGGCAACTGTGACGGGAATTGCCGTGGGCTCGGCGGGCGCCGGCGGCTCCATGGTAGCGACAGGCTGGGGCGTTGTCTCGCCGTCGCTGTCCGGTACAGCGGCTGGCAGCAAGGGGGGCGCCAGGCGCGAACGTTTCTTGACGATAACCGTGATGGGCGTCGGCGCGGCGGGCGGACTGGCAGCGGTACTGTTGTCGGCTGCGGGCATCGCTGCGTCGGTCGTCGTGGCGGTGTCGTCGTAACCCGGGGTTGTGGCGGCAGGCTGGAGCGTCAAACGGGAACGGCGCTTGGTCGCGATGGTGACCAGGGCGCGCGCCGCTTCAGGATCGACCGGCTGGATCGATGTGGTGCTGGACGAAGCGAGGCTGGATGGGGCGGTTGCTGCAGGGGCAGTGGTCGTCGGTCTGGGCGTACGGACCGGCAGGGTCAAGGTCTTCAAAGTCTTGTTCATCGCAAAAGCATCAGGTCAGCCAACTCAACCCTTGCGCCGTCAAGTGCCGGGCAAGGGGAAGATCAAAGCAATTCTTTGTAACCGCCAATACGCACGCTTGCAGCGAGCCGGTCTGGCAGGCCGAAAAGTGACAGCGCATACTTCGTAAAGGAAGGTATTGGGCGGGAAAGAAACTCGTATTGCCGGTCGGCAAAAAAGGATCGAGATTATAACAGAACAGGATACGCCATGCCGCAGTAATCGGCGCCGCATTATCGGCTTTGGATCGGACCGGGATGGTTAAGGTGCGGGCAGCAGAATGGATGATCCATCTGATTGCCGCATCGCGGCATGCGGACAGGCCATCAACCACAAAACAGGGATACCTTTTTGTTTGATGGGCGGCATGATGCAGACGGGGTGCCTGGCAACATCCGCTGTTATTGAGCGCTGCATAATGAATGGCCACCAGAACGCTCCATTCTTCCTCTTTTTCCCGCGGGGCGACGAAGCATGGAAAGCTCGATAAGCTCGCATCGCAGGCAGAATGTGGGAACTCCCCATATCAAAAGAGTGACTAATTGGACTATTTGGGCATTTGCTTTCGCGTGCGATACAGCGCATTGCGAGATTTGGCTATCCGCTGTTCGCCATCCATGCGGCAAAGCGCGATCGGCGACACGGAGGGAAAACATGCAGGATCCCACTACTCGTTCGGAACAACCGGCTGCAGCACGTTACCCGTTTCCCTCGGGCCATGAGAGCGATGTCAACGACAGGTTTTCGGACACCTATTCATCCTATGGTGCACAGCGCACCAACCAGATTATCAGGGCGCTTGGCTGGTTCAGTGTCGGCCTTGGCCTGATGCAGTTGTTCGCACCGCGCACCGTGTCGCGTACCACCGGTACGGATCAGCATCCGGTCCTGCTGCGCGCGCTTGGCGCACGCGAGCTCGCCAGCGGCGTTGGCATTCTGAGCCAGCACAAGACCGGCAACTGGCTATGGTCAAGGGTTGCCGGCGATGCAATGGATCTGGCGCTGCTGGGAATTGCCGCGCGATCCTCCGGTGCGCGACGCAGCCGTCTGGGATGGGCTGCAGCGGCCGTCGCCAGCGTGACGGCGCTGGACGTGATTTCCAGTGTGCAGCGACAGCGCCGCGAACAGGCGCTCGATCATTTTGGCGGTGATGTACATGTGGAAAAATGCATCACGATCAACCGGCCGATGGATGAATGCTACCGTTTCTGGCGCAACTTCGAAAACTTTCCGCGCTTCATGCAGCATGTGGAATCGGTGCGGGCTGATTCGGAAAATCGTTCGCACTGGGTGGTGAAAGCGCCGGCTGGCGGTACCGTTGAATGGGATGCCGAAGTGGTCGCCGAAGAGCCGGGCAGGTTATTGGCGTGGCGCTCGGTCGAAGGCGCCGATGTCGATCATGCCGGTGTCGTGCGTTTTGAATCGGCGCCCGGCGACCGCGGCACGGTGGTGCGAGTGGAAATGCACTACAGTCCGCCCGGTGGCATGGTGGGTGCCGTCGCCGCCCGGTTGTTTGGCGAAGCGCCGGAGCAGCAGATCGATGATGATTTGCGCCACTTCAAGCAATTGCTGGAAACCGGCGAGATCCCGACTACGGACGGCCAGCCTTCTGGCCACCGCAGCCCAATTGCACGGCTGCTCAGGAAAGGAGCGCCAGGATGAGGGCTACCTGCTGGTATGGCAAGAACGATATCCGCGTCGAGGATGTGCCTGATCCCGAGATATTGAATCCGCGCGACGCCATCGTCAAGATCAGCGCTACCGCGATTTGCGGCTCCGATTTGCATCTGTATGACGGCTTTATTCCGACCATGGAAAAGGGCGACATTCTCGGCCATGAATTCATGGGTGAAGTGGTTGCGCTTGGCAGTGAAGTCAGGAATTTGAATATCGGCGACCGGGTCGTGGTGCCGTTTCCGATTGCGTGCGGACATTGCTTCTTCTGCGAGGAAGAAATGTATTCGGTGTGCGAAAACTCGAACCCGAATGCCTGGATGGCGGAAAAGATGTGGGGCCATTCGCCGGCCGGCATCTTTGGCTATTCGCACCTGACCGGCGGTTATGCCGGTGGGCAGGCGGAATATGCACGCGTGCCGTATGCCGACGTCGGACCGGTCAGAATTCCGGATGGGATGAGCGATGAGCAGGTGCTATTCCTGTCCGATATCCTGCCGACCGGCTGGATGGCAGCGGAAAATTGCGACATCAAGCCGGGCCATGTGGTTGCGGTCTGGGGTTGCGGTCCGGTCGGTCAATTCGCGATCCAGAGCGCATTCCTGATGGGCGCGGAACGCGTGATCGCAATCGACCGCTTTCCGGAACGGCTGCGCATGGCGCGCGAGCATTCGAAAGCGGAAACGCTCAACTACGAAGCGGTCGATGTTGCCGATGCGCTGAAACAGATGACCGGCGGGCGCGGCCCGCACGCCTGCGTCGACGCGGTCGGCCTGGAGGCGCATGGTATCGGCCTGACCGGCGTCTACGACAAGGTCAAGTCCGCGATGATGCTGGAAACCGACCGTCCGACTGCGTTGCGCGAGGCGCTGATGGCGTGCCGCAATGGTGGCGTGGTGTCGGTGCCGGGCGTGTATGGCGGCTTCCTCGACAAGATTCCGTTCGGCTCGGTCATGAACCGCTCGCTCACGATCCGTACCGGCCAGACCCATGTGCAGCGCTACATGCGGCCGCTGCTGGAACGCATCCAGAAAGGAGAACTGGACCCGTCATTCGTCATCACGCATCGCTTGCCGCTGGATGATGCGCCGCGCGGCTACGAAATGTTCAAGAAAAAGCAGGATGAATGCATCAAGGTGATATTGCGTCCGTAAGGGTCAGGCTGCCATCCGCATGCGAAACTGTTTGCGGCATGTGGCTTGAGGCGGCTGGCAGGCTGTATACCGGGGCAAATCCGCCGCCCGGGGTGCGGAAGTTCGTGGTTTGCCCCTGGTAAAGTCGCGCCGCCAGCCATTGTACTTTTCCATCGTAGGCATAATTGCGCAAATCGAACTTGAGCGCCTGCGGCAACCCGTTTTGATCGATCATGCGTTCGCCGGGAGCGATGACCGATTGCGCGACGTACGCGCCAGCCAGGATCTCTTGCCAGACGCGCCTGGTGAGCTTGTCGCCACGATAGGCGGCGCGGCCGCCAAAACCTGCGGTCGGCTTGAAGAAAAGGTGGCGGCGCTCGTTCCATAAGCGATCGGCATTGGCTGCGCTCACGATTTCCGTGTGCGGAATGCCGGACAGCAGGATGGCCCGGGTCGCTTCGGGTACGCCGAGCGCGCTCAGTTGCATGGGGTCAGTCAGCAATGCAAGATTGCGTTTGTCGGCATACAGCGCATGCGCTTGCGGATGCGGCGTCAAGACCGCCGCATGTTGGAGATAGGCCGCGCGCAGGGTGGCGTTCGAAGGTGCTTCCAGCATGAAATCCGTGAGCCGGTTGTATACCAGATCGATTGCGATATTGCCGCACCATAGCACGCCATCGCGCAGTTCCAGTTCCGATGGATCGGTAATCACCGCCTCCAATCCGTGCTGTCGAAACAGGCGCTGAAACAGCAGGAATTCGGGATACAGGTATTGCTGTCCAGGCGCTTCGTCAACGATGGCAATGCTGCGCAACGGCCGGCCGCTGGCGGAAGGCGCCCATTCGGCATGGAACATGTCAATCATGCGTTGTTCGAATGCGGCGACAGAATCGGGCATGGGCAGCATTGCTTCCACCGCGCCGCAACAGGCACGCTGGGCGCGCGCCAGGATCGCGCTCAGCATGGCGCCGCCGGCATTGGTATTGATTTCGATCAGTTTTGCGCCGTGCTGGCCGATGTGGAAATCGTAACCGAAGAAAACACCTTTTGCCCCGCGCGGATCATGCCTTGCGATGGCTGGCGCATGGGCCAGTATCTGTTCGCGGTACGCGGGCAGCGCCATCACCGATTCCAGGGCGGAAATCACTTTCTCCATGCTGTCAACATGGACGCCGGACACGAATACAGGGCGTTCCGCAAAGACATGAGGGCAACGCTCGGCAATCATTTGAAACAGGCTGGGGTTGCCCGCTTCCGAGGCAAGCGCACGATACAGTGCCTCTTTATCCAGGCTGACGCAAAAGCATTCGGCGTTCAGAAAACGGGCATCGTTCCCGGCGCATTGCGTGCCGTTGGCAAATACAGCCCCGATTGATGATTCTGGCATGAGAATTTTCCCTGCGTGGTTGAAGGCAATCGCAACTGAAAACCTGGTCCACTACTGTGTCATGGATTGCGCGTTTCCTCGAAAGCACCGTATTTCTCTTTCCGTCAGGACGCATCAGTTTGTAACGCAAGTAGTATCAGGCTCGCTCAGGCCCTTATCTTAGCGTGAGCAGAGCATGGTATGCATAGGCAGCGACGAGAGAGCCACAAATCGCCATTCCAATATATAAGGCAAATATGCGCGGCTTGACCAATGCCCATACAGCGGTTGCCGCAGGAATGCTTGTGATGCCGCCGCTGATCAGGAATGCCAAAGCAACAGCAGGACTCATGCCCAATTCTATCAAGCCATGTGCCAGCGGCAGTGCGGCATAACCGTTCAAGTAGGAGGGGATGCCGATCAAGATAGCCAATGGAATGGTCGAGGTGGTCTGCCCCAGCAGGCCCACCACTTTGGCTGCAGGAAGATACGCGATCATCAGGCTTTCCAGCAAAAATGCGATGGTCATCCAGCACAGCAGGAACCAGCCGTTGGAAACGGTGCTTTCCACAAAGATTCTGCGGCGTGCAGGTTCACGAAAGACATTCCATTGGAGTCGTGCCTGCGTCGCCTGGGTGGAGCAGCAACTCGATGGCGCAGTGCGTAATCCGCCGGTTGCCATGCCGCGTAAAACCAGTGCATTGGTGACCATGCCACTCAACAAGCCAATGCCAATGGCTGCCAGAGTCTTGACTACCGCAAACTGCATTCCGAGGCTTGCTGCGGTCAGCACGAACATTTCTGGATCCATTAGTGGAGAACTCATCCAGAATGCCATCACCGGCGCCAATGGCACGCCTGCACCCAGAAGGCCGGCAATCACTGGCACCACGCCGCATGAACAGAAGGGCGCCAGTGCGCCAAACAGGGAAGCGAGCGCCACCATCCGTACCGGGCTGCCAGTAGACACGCGTGCTATCAGAATATCGGCGCTGCTTGCCTTGGCGTAGGCTGCAAATGACACCGACAGGATCAACCATGGCGCGATGCCGAGCAGCGACTGACCGGTGAACGAAAGTGATGTGAAGAGCTGTGCCGGCAAAAACAAGGCAATGCCAACGGCAATCATGGCTGCTGCCAGCGCGCGCTTGTCGAGCCAGTTCCAGAGAACCCGGGTGGCTTGGCCGGCAGAAAGGCCTGTGTACTGTTGTGCGGAAGAGGCGGTGCAGCAGCCGGTGACAGGTGGGTCGATTGGCGGTTTCATATTATTTATATCCCTAGGAATGTAGTTATATATCGATATAAAAAACGGGCCCGGACAAGCCATCCTGAAGCCCGCATGCACATCATTTCGTCGCGAATACCGGCAGTGCAACGCCGTGACAGCACTTCTGTTTTACAAATTGCAATACTTCATTCAACGCATCGTAATTGGCGCGGCAACGCACCATGCGGCCCTCTTTTTCCTGCGTTACCAGGTCGGCAGCCACCAGCTCGCGCAAATGAAACGCCAGGGTCGAGGCGGGCCGGCCGAGCACCGACTGCAGCTCGCCGATCGTCATGCCATCCATGCCTGCCTGTACCAGCAGTTGAAAAATTTCGAGCCGGTTTTCATGTCCCAGGCTGGCAAGTCGTTTTGCGGAAGTGGCAAGATTCATGATGCAACTATAAAACCATAAATATGGTTTTGTCAAGCATGGGCGCCTGAAAACCGCGCATGCATCACCTCAATTTTTTATTTCCGCTTCCTGGCCCGGCATTGATCCGACGAGAGGCAAGTCAAGACGCCCCATCTCTTCGTGCAACCAATGTCGGAACGCCTGTACGTTACGATGCTTTTCCTTTGTTTCCGGATAGACGAAATAATAGGCGCGACGCGAGGGAAGAGCGACGTTGAATGGCATGGTCAACCGCCCGCTGCGCACATCGTCATGGGCCAGGATGGTATGCGTAAGCAATATGCCGGCGCCTTCCAGGGCGGCATCGAGTGCATGGTCGGCGCTGTTGAAGCGCAAACCCCGGCGCATGTCTCCCCCGGTCAGCCCTGCGAGTTCCAGCCAGTCTTCCCACGCAGGAATCTCGGGCCGTCCGGCCAGCGAATCATCATGGATGAGCGGCATCCGGGACAGGGTGTCAGGCGCATCGAGCGAACCGAACCTTTCGATCAACTTTGGGCTGCATACCGGCACAAATACGGTGTCGATCAGTTTTTCATAATGCAGCAGCGGGTCCCCAGCGTGCTGGATCGGCGCATTGCGCACGGCAGCATCCACGCCGTCGTGCATGAAGTTGGCATTGCTGATGGAGGAAGACACCCGGACGTCGATATCCGGATACGCCTCGGCAAACCGGTAAAGACGCGCTGCCAGCCATTTCGATGTCAGGCCGGGCGAAGTGCTGATGACCAGCACGCGATCATTGTTCTCGGCGCTTAGTCCGGCAACGGCATCACGGATAAGACTGAAACCGGCTTGCAGGCCTGGATACAGCAACTTTCCCTGCAAGGTTAATGCGACGGAGCGCGTATGGCGCTCGAACAGGCGGATGCCGAGAAATTCTTCCAGCCCCCGGATTTGATGGCTGAGTGCGCCGGGCGTTACGTTCATCTCCGCAGCCGCCCGGCTAAAGCTCAGATGTCGGGCGGCTGCCTCGAAAGCCTTTAGCGCACTTAGCGGCGGCAATGTTTTATGCATGAATTTTTCTCAAATATTGTTTAGATAATGTCGTTTGCGGCTTTGATATTGCAAGCTTAATCTTAATCGCATTAAAACCATATTTTAGAAATTTTCATATGAGCCAATATGATTATCGACCCTGGATTGCGTCGCCTCCCGAGTATCCTGAAGCCGTTGCTACCCGCGCCTGCCGTAAATGCATAAAGGCGGCCTTCCGGTTGCTCCGCTTCATGGACCGGATGGCGAGCGCCTTTTTCCGGCATGCCAGGATGTGGGCGCCCTTGCTGCCGGCCGACCGGCCCCGATCGAGCGTCCGGGTCGCTGCAACGGCTCCGCGACACCAGCCCGCCATGCAGCTTGCGCCACGTTCTCCCATTGTGCTTGCCGACCCGGAATATCAAACCATCGTGTGCGACGACGGCATGGTCTGGATTACACAAGGCGATGGCAGCGATTATGTGCTGACGGCCGGGCAGAGCCTGGCGCTTCGACCGCGGGATGATGTCGTCATCATGGCGATGAATGCGCCCGCGATCATTCGGCGAACAGGGAGAAACGCCGCAACGACTGCGGCAGGCTAGACGCTTTTCGCGCAGCCAGGGCACGATGACATCAGGACGGCATCGTGCCGGATGAATAAATGCGGCCGATGGTTCAACAAGACGCGAAAGACGCGCACATGCGGCCCGGATCTCGCCGATGCCCGCCTTTTGCCCGCCTATTTTTTGCTGCGCTGGTACAGGCCGACCAGTTCGGCCTTTGCAAGAATGTGGCCGCGCATCGCTTCTTCCAGCTGGGCCTTGGCAGGCTTGCCGAGATCCGGTAATACGGTATCCAGCGCATACAGCTTGAAGAAGTAACGATGACGTCCGATCGGCGGGCAGGGGCCGCCATAGCCGGTGCGCTTCCAGTCATTGAGCGCCGCGCGCGTGCCTTGCGGTAAATCCTGCGGTTTTACGGCTTGCGGCAACTCCGTTGCGCTCGGCGGGATGTCATACAGCACCCAATGCACCCAGGTGCGTTGCGGCGCGGCCGGATCGGGCGCATCCGGATCGTCCATGATCAATGCCAGGCTTTTTGCGGCGGAAGGCACGCCGATCCATGACAAGGGCGGCGAAAGGTCGTCGCCATCGCAAGTGTAAATGGCCGGCATGTTGCCGTTGGGGTTGAAGGCGGTCGAAGCAAGGGAGAACGACATTGAATGATCCTCCTGTGCGCTTGATACGGAAGGAGGCACGAAGGCGATGCACGGCGCCGCAAGCATCGGCACGGCACATTTCAACAATCTGGTTAAAGGCGATCGCGTTTGATGCGCATGCATGGCATCCACCTTTGCACAATGCTTCCGTACGGTATCCAGGCCTGGCAGGCAATATCCCTGTCAGGTGCGGTTGTTTTGCTCAGTTTGGCGCTTTCCGCGCTTGTTTTCTTGTGCGGCCTCAAGGGTTGGAATTAACGCTGTTTCGCGTGGTCCAGTTACTGCGGGGGTCAACCGGCCATCATTCCGCTTTTCGCTTTACGTAGGCAACCTTTCTCTGGAGATCAAAATGTCTGACATGCTGAAAATTGTTGAAGTGCTCGCCGAATCATCGAGCAGCTGGGAAGATGCCGCCGCGACGGCGGTGGCCAGGGCGGCCAAAACCATTCATGGCATCAAATCAATCTACATCAAGGATTTTGAAGCGCAAGTGGATAACGACAAGATCGTGAACTATCGCATCAACGCCAAGATCACCTTCACGCTTGATTGACGTTCCATTCCGGCTGCCCCGACACAGGAGTGCCAGTGAATGACCGTTCACCGGCAATGGCAGCGCATGCACATGGCGCAAGGAGAAAAATCATGGATCGAGCGACTGAACAATTCGTGCTGGACATTATCGACGGCACGCAAGACCTGACCCTGGCAACGATACGGCCGGATGGCTATCCGCAGGCGACCACGGTGAGTTATGCGCATGACGGCTTGACGATTTATGTCGGCGTGGGCAAGGACAGCCAGAAGGCGGACAACATACGGCACAACAACAGGGTATCGCTGACCATCAATGCCGATTACCATCACGATTGGAATCAGATCAAGGGCTTGTCGATGGGCGCCTGCGCGGACCTGATCGATGATCCTGAAGAAATCAGGCATGCGACGGAGTGCATGCTCAAGCGCTTTCCGGAGCTCGGCGAATGGAAGCAATCCGGGGATACCGCCGATATTGCCTTCCTGAAAATCACGCCGCAGGTCATCTCCGTGCTGGATTACCGGAAAGGTTTCGGACATACCGATCTGATCAGGATTTAACGTCAATCCACTCGATTACCGGCAACAGCGAGGCTTGCCCGCATCGACCAATGGTAAATGCAGCCATCGCCAGACCGGGTAGGCGCCCAAACTGCGTGCGCCGCTTCGCTCCGGGCCTGCACACTGCTGTCGGGCGGGTTTTCGGGTCGTATCGACAGATGGGCGGCTAATTTTATACTGCTGGTTGTATTTTTAAATACCAGCATGAATATTGCGGATAAATAGGTATTTATTAATATACTCCCTATTATTAGCGGAACATCCAGGGCTGGACTGGCCAGGATGGCTCGCCGGGCTTGTGTCATTCCCGTGCTTGCCAGCGGGAATCCACGTTCGTTTTTGCCCGCGCACGCAGGCTATGCCCCGCCCCAAGCCTGCCGGGCTACACCGTCATCAGTCGCTTGATCCAGTCGAGCAAGACAGTCGGCAACAGTTCCGGCCTCGGCAGCAGCGCATAGCGCCGGGCGCCGAACACTTGCGGCAGATACGCGGCGGCGTGACGGTCGATGGTGAGGCAAAACAGCGAGATGCCCTGCAACTGCGCTTCGATCACCGCCTGGCGCATGTCTTCCAGCCCGTAGCGCCCTTCGTACTGATCGATATCGTTCGGCTTGCCATCCGATAGCAGCAGCAGCAGCCGGTGGTGCGCCGGTTGCCGCATCAGCGTCGCGGTAGCATGCCGGATGGCCGCGCCGGCGCGGGTGTAGTGTTCCGGTTCGAGCCCGGCGATGCGGCACGCCACCTCGTCGCGATACGGTTCGCTGAAATCCTTGATGGAACGCAGCGTCACATTGGCCGGCCCTTCGCCGGAAAACGCCAGCACCGCATACAGCTGCGCCATGCCGTCGAGCGCGATGCACACCAGCAGCAGCGCCTCGCGTTCGACATCGATGATGCGGCGGTGCGCGGCAATCCAGCCATCGGTGGAACCGCTGATATCGATCAGCAGCGAGATCGCCATGTCGCGCCGGGCCGGGCGAGCGGTCTGGTACAGCGCCTGCGGCATCGGCTGGCCGGCATGGAAATCCGCATAGCCGTCGATATACGCATCCAGGTCGATGTCCTCGCCGTCGAATTGCTTGCGCAGCCGGATGCGATGGGCGCGCAACATGTCGAAGCGGCGCCGGATCGCCTGCAGCATCGCCCGATGCTCGCGCAGGGTGGCGGCAACCCATTCCTGCGGGCCGGGCTGCGGCGGCAGCAGCCGCACCGTCGCGCCGGGATTGCGGTAGGCGCGGGCCCGGTAGTCCCATTCCGGGTAGGCAATGCCGCCGGTGGCGCGCGCCGCTGGCGACGCATTTCTTTTGCCGCGGAGATCCGGCGCATCGTCCGACAGCAGCACTTCCTTCGGCCGACCGGGGGTCGATACCAGGCGCGCTTCAGGCAGTTCCGACAGCGATTCGGCAAATTCCTCGGCGGCGGCGGTTTCGTCGCGGTCGGTCGGCCTTTGCATGCCGACCGGATCTTCCGCATGCTCGTGCGGCTGCGCCGTCTGCACCATCCAGGCGCCTTGCTGCGCATCGTCTTCGTCGGGAGTGGGCTGGCGGACTTCGGGCCGCCGCGCCAGCCGGGCGCTGCGCGGCGGCCGGAGGTTATCGTCGTCGCCCGGAGCGTCGCCATCGAACAAGCCGGCGTGCTGATCCGCGCCCAAGCGAAACTCGCCAGTCCACAGATCCTTGAACAGAAAGCCGCCGCGCGGTTCCTGTTGCCCCGCGCACTCAAGCGTGCGCGCCAGATCGCGCGCCTGCGCCAGCATGCCGGCGGGCGCCGATTCAAGCCCGAGGCCGGTCGGCGGCAGGTCGCAGTCGCTGGCGAGCAGGGCGCGGACCAGCGCTTCGAGCGGCCGGCGTGGCGGCGGGAAGCTGTCAAGCGCCGGACGTTGTGCCAGTGCCGCACGTCGCAAGCGTTCCAGCGGTGCTTTCATTCCCGGCAGCAGTTGCGCCAGCGCCAGATCGGCCGCCGCCGCTTCCAGCAGCAAGAACAGATCGCGCTCCAACGGTGTAATTGGCGTGGCCGCCAGCAGGGCGCCACCGCGCTTGGCGCGCATCGCCTGCTGCAAGCTCAGGGTGCGATAGCGCTCCAGCGCCAGCGCCGCATCGGCAATGCCCAGTTCGCGCGGCAGCCAGAGGATGTGGCCATCGGTAGCGGGCAGGGCCTGTTCATGGAACGGGCCGCCATGCCGGTTGGCAAGGCGCTGCAGGAAGGTGGCTGGCGCAGGCGGCTGTGCCGGGCGGACCGGCGGCACGTTGCCGAATACGGCGGCAGTCAGCAGATGCAGCCGCTGCGTGATGTCAGTCAGCGCCAGCGCATGCCTGCCATCCGGCCGGCGATGCCGCAGCCACAGGTTGCGCGCAAAGATGGTGGCATGCCGCGCCGCATCGATGATCAGGTCTTCGGCTTCCGCCATGATGAGCCCTTTGCCAGCCTGCCGGACTTGTTAAATGAACGTGGCATCGACCAGATCGCGCATGGCGCCAACCAGTGCGGCGTCGTCGGATAGCGGCGACACCAGTGCCGCATGACAGGCAGCATGGACCTCGATGCCACTGGCGACCAGCCGCGCGGTGGCGATCAGCAGGCGCGTGCTTGGCACTTCGGCCAGGCCGCGGTCCTGCAGCCCGCGCAGTCGCCGGCCCAACGTCACCAGCGCCTGCGCGGTGGCGTGATCGATGCCGCTTTCATGCATCACGATGGCGGCTTCACGCTCGGCCGGAGGAAAATCGAAATCGAGCGCCACAAAGCGCTGGCGCGTGCTCGGCTTCAGATCCTTCAGCATGCGCTGGTAGCCGGGATTGTAGGAAATCACCAACTGGAAGCCGGCCGCAGCCTCGATGGTTTCGCCGGTCTTGTCAAGCGGCAGGATGCGGCGGTAATCGGTCAGTGGATGCAGCACCACTACCGTGTCCTGCCGCGCTTCCACGATTTCATCCAGATAGCAAAGCGCGCCGCTGCGCACCGCGCGCGTCAGCGGTCCATCCTGCCAGGCGGTGCCGTCATGCCGGATCAGGAAGCGGCCGATCAGGTCGCTCGCGGTCAGGTCGTCATGGCAGGAAATCGTCACCAGCGAGCGCCCCAGCCGCCATGCCATATGCTCGACGAAGCGCGTCTTGCCGCAACCGGTCGGCCCTTTCAGCATGACTGCCAGATGGCGCGCATGGCACTGCTCGAATATCTGCACTTCATCGCCGCTTGCCAGGTAAAAGGGTGCGGCGACCGGATCGGATGATGCCGATGGGGTTTCCGTTGTCGCGCCTCTCATCGTGGTTGCGCATGGCGCCTGCACATGGCATTTACGCACTAGGCACGCCAAAATTTCCCCGGCGTGGCGGGGTGACGGCAGGCCCGGTTTCCGGAACCGTCTCGAAGCGCGGTCCGAAGCGGAAGAAATCCCAGATGAACAGCACCACGCCGACGGCGAAGAGGGAAGCGGTAATGATCAGCATGATGAAATGGATCTGGATCTTGAGCTGCGTATCGAGATAACCCAGCCCCAGGATGCGCTCCAGATACACCTGGCCGATGCCTGCCGTGGCAAACGACAGCGTCATGCCGAACATGCCCGCCAGTTGCAGCCAGAAAGCCCAGTAGCCGATGCTGCTGCCCTGTTCATTGCGGCCGCGCGTCATCGACGGCAGTGCATAGGAAATCATCGCCAGAACGATCATGGCATAGGCGCCATAAAACGCGCCGTGGCCGTGCATCGCAGTGATCAGGGTGCCGTGGGTCCATTTGTTGACGCTGGGCCAGGTGTGCGCCAGCCCCAGCAGGCCGGCGCCGAACAGCGTGAACACGGCGCTGCCGATGGTCCAGTGCAAGGCCAGCGTATTCGGATGCGCAACCCCCGAACGGCGAAGCGCGGAGTAGGCATAGACCGCCATCCCGATCAGGGCCAGCGGTTCCAGCGCGCTGAAAAAACCGCCAATCGGCAGCCAGTAATACGGCACGCCGACCCAGTAATAATGATGCGCGGTACCGATAATGCCGGCGATGAACACCAGCCCCACGATCACGTACAGCCATTTTTCCATCACTTCGCGGTCCGCACCGGAGAGCCGGATCAGCAGATAGGCCAGGAATCCGCCCTGGATCATTTCCCACACGCCTTCCACCCATAGATGAATGGTCCACCAGCGATAGAAGATCGCCACCGTGTAGTTTTCAAACTCCAGCAGCGCCGGCAAATACAGCACGGCGGCCAGCGCCAGTCCCAGCAGCAGTACGCCTTCGGTGGTGGTGAATCGACCGGATTTCCTGATGGTCATGCCGATGTTGTAAAGGAACATCAGCATCACGATCACGATCACGATCTTGTGCGGCATCGGCTGTTCCAGCAGCTTGTTGCCGGTGCCATAGCGGAACAGGTAGCCGATGACCGCCGTCACGCCCATGATGACCCAGAGCGCAAGCTGGATATAGGCCAGCTTCGGACTGTAGATTTCGGTGCGCGACTCTTCCGGCACCATCCAGTAGGTGCCGCCCATGAAGCCGGTCAGCACCCATACCACCAGCAGGTTGGTATGGATCATCTTGGTTACGTCAAATGGCAATATGTACAGCAGCGGGTCCGGCCCCAGGTATTTGGCTGCCGACAATAGTCCGAATACGATTTGCAAGCCAAACAGCACCATTGCCACCGCAAAGTACCAGTACGCTATCGCCTGAGATTTGTATCGCATTGCTCGCTCCGTCAAGTTCCGCGGCTTGCCGCCGTCCGGTGTTGGATTGCCGCTGCGGCCGTCACTTCAGGCTCGCCAGATAGGCCACCAGCTGGTCGATCTGCTCCGGCTTCAGATCCTTGCCGAAGGTATTCGGCATGAACGACTGGCCGTTGGCGGAATAGGTCGGACCGGCCACGATATGGGCGTTCGGATTCACGATCGATTCCCGGATATAGCCGGCAGCATCCTTGGCCGCGCCCTTGTACTCGGGCGAGCCGACCAGTTGTTGCGCCCGGGTAGCAACGCCCGACAGCGAAGGGCCGGCCAGATTAACGCCGGGTGCAACCGAATGGCAGGCAAAGCAACCGGGTGGCGAAGCGCGGAACAAGGCTTCGCCCAAGGCAACCGGATCGTTCGCCGACGTTACCGGGCGCGCTCCTGGCGGTTCTTTCACCGCGCCAGGCTGCGTCGTCCCGGGGCTGGTTTGCTGCGCAATGGAAAGGCTGGTGCCCGGAATGCTTGCGCCGCTGACCAGAATGGGTCGCGGCGGCCAGTCGTGATTGTCGATCTTGCCGACCCAGCCGAGAAACGCGATCAGGTCGCTGATATCGGTATCGCTCAGGTTCTGCTTCGGCATCAGGCGGCGATGCCGTTGTTCGTCATAGAATTTGGAGGGATCTTGCAGATACGCCGTCAGGTACGGCGCGCCGCGGAGCTGCGTGATCTTGGTCAGGTCCGGTGCGTAGTAGGCGCCTTCGCCCAACAGGGTATGGCAATTGATGCAGTTATTGCGATGCCACACATTCTTGCCGCGGATGACTTCAGGTGTCAGGTTTTGCGCATTGGTCAGCTTGCCGAACTGACGATGACTGTCGATTGTCATGCCCAGGAAGACAACCGAGACGATTGCCGTCGAAACAATCGCAAATAGACGGCTTTGTCGTTTGTTCATGATCGCCGCGCCTTTATGTCAAACTGTCAAACGCCGATACCGGCCCAGTATTTAATCGATATGTATCCTGCGTAACAGATGGCTGCAAGCATCAGCAGCATGACCAGCAAGCTGACCAGTTTCAATATTCCGTAAAGGGAAGTGTCTTGCATCGGAGGGCCCTTTCATTTGCTCCGGACTCCAGCAATAAAAATGCCACCTTTCGGCACCGGGCTGCCGGTATGGCATGACAGGCGCTTTTGAATAAATTACCCGGCCAGCACGTAAAACCTGCCATCACGAGCCTGGAACCCGGACAGGAACAGGCTGGCTTTACCGGCTGTCGCGAACGCTCATAGCCATCCCAGCTGTTCCGATAATCCGATCTTGATCAGTTCGACCTGATTGACATCGGTTGTCATGCCATCGAATGCTGTCGCCGCCACATCCAGCCGGTTTGCTTCGAGCGTCACGGCGTAATGCAGCCCAACAGCAACCTTGTTGTCGAAAAGAAGCTGCGATGCAAGTGCTGCGCTGTTGCTGCCTGTGTAGGAATCCACTGCAGTAATCAGCTCGGTCATGACCTGGCCTTGCGAATGCCCCGCATTCAGTTGTGCGAGCCAATACGCCAACCCGTCAGCATCGGCGTTTCGGCCAAGCACGTTGACATAAAAAGTATCGATGATTTTTTCATTCGACGCGCCCGACGGATACCAGGCGCGCGCCGCATCCACGCTATACATTTCTTGCGCCACTTGCGTGAATGCCTTGCCCACGTCAAGCTGGGCCGCCCAGTATGCCATGCCATCCCGTTCCGGCGCGCGGCCGAACAGGGCGGCGTACAGTTCCGCTACCTGGGTGCGCGCGGTCGTCCATGCAAAATCATGGCCGGCAAATCCATCAATGACATAGGCCTCATAGAACGTATTCGATAGCGTGTAGCTGAACGCGCCGTAGCCGTTTTCGCCCCAGGCGGTTCCCCAGGAATTTTCGATGATGAAAGAGCCGCCGTTCAATGCATCGTCATAGCCGACGATGACGACTTCGTGGTTGCCGATAAAATTTGCATAGCCGGGTATCGACGTATTGATGATGTCATGGGAGTCCATTGGACCGGAGATATGCAGCATCCACTCGTACGCCCTGAAGGCGACAGTCACGGGCAACCCCTTGGAAAGTTCGGCCTTGATGTTTTGCGTTGTTACCTGGGTAGAATCCGGGTCCAGCCCCACCGAGTGGAACGAGGTTATTTTTTGGGTAGCGGCATTGGCATAGGATGCATTCGATGGCTGCGTATCGGTATTGCCGATGTTGTAATCCCACAAGCTTTCCTCGGGGATGCCGACATTGAAGCCCGCCTTGAACGCATCGACCGGAATGGCCCCATCCTTGCCGATCCTGTCTTCCAATGCACGCGTTTCGTAATACAGGAACAATCGCGACAGATCGACCTGGTCATGTGCCCGGCTCATCATCAGTTCAATGGCCGAACAGGTCGCATTTGCCGTGCAGGATCCAATGGCTCCCTGGTCTTCGATTTCAATATCGTAGATGCGCAGATCTACCCTGGACTGCAATGCGGATGTGGACATGGAATGAAGGCGGCAAGTGGGAATGCACTCAGTATTGAAGGTCGCCAGCTGTCTTTGTTTGCGTCAACGCAGCACAGTGCGCATACGCGATTAAGCGGAATCAAATTATCGGGAGCTGTGTTTGCGAAGAAGAAAAAAATCCGGCATGCGGCGTGCATGCCATGGCGCTGCGCGGGTGGATGCGATGCATGCGCCGTCCGATGACAGAGACAGGATCAATTCCGTGTAAACAGGTAATATGAGCAATGCAATTTGCCGGCAATGCGCTTTTTCATGCAAGGAACATGATTGTCCGGCAGCAATGTATCTTCCGTAAAACCATTTGGACAAGTCAATGAACGCAATGTTGCCCGATATAGAATTTTCCGAAGACCTGATCCGGCGTTTCGACAGGCTCGGACCGCGCTACACCTCCTATCCCACGGCAGACCGATTCCATGCCGGTTTTGGCGAACAGTCTTATCTCCGGCATCTGGAGGCGCGCGCGACACGCACCGACAATCCGCCGTTATCGGTGTATCTGCATATTCCGTTTTGTGAATCGCTCTGTTACTTTTGCGCCTGCAACAAGATCATCACCAAGGACCATAGCCGCTCCACTGAATATTTGCGCTATCTCGGCAAAGAGGTCGCGCTGGTTTCGTCCCGCATCGGCAGCGACCGGCGCACGGCGCAGCTGCATTTCGGCGGCGGCACCCCGACTTTTCTGCGTCAGGCGGAATTGCGCGACCTGATGAACATGCTGCGCAGCCATTTCGATTTCACGCCGGATGCCGAACTGGGCATTGAAATCGACCCGCGCACCGTCAACGATGACACGCTGGCGATGCTGGCCGATCTGGGTTTTAACCGCACCAGTTTCGGCGTCCAGGATTTCGATCCGGCGGTGCAGGAAGCTGTCAATCGGATCCAGCCGCTCGACATGGTCGAACGCGCCATGAGCGCCAGCCGCAAGGCGGGCTTCGTATCGGTTAACACGGACCTGATTTATGGCTTGCCGAAGCAGTCGCTGAAGAGTTTCGACCGTACGCTCGATCATGTGATCCGCCTGTCGCCGGATCGGATCGCGCTGTACAACTATGCGCATTTGCCCAGCCGCTTCAAGGCGCAACGGCAGATTGTCGGCACCGACCTGCCGTCGGCTGAAGAGCGGCTGCAAATCTTCCTGATGTCGACCCGCAGGCTGCTGGATGCCGGTTTCGTTTATATCGGACTGGACCATTTCGCCAAGCCGGATGATGAGTTGAACAAGGCGCGGCTGGATGGCAGCCTGCATCGCAACTTCCAGGGTTATACGACGCGCGCCGATTGCGATCTGATCGGGTTCGGCGTCTCGGCCATCGGCAAGGTCGGTCATTCCTACAATCAGTCGGTGCGCACGGTCAATGCCTATTATCAGCACCTTGAAGCGGGCACGTTACCGGTCGAAAAAGGTTTCGAGCTGACCATGGATGATGTGCTGCGACGCCAGGTGATCATGCAATTGATGTGCAGCGGGCCGCTTGATTTTGCCGCGATCAACCGGGCTTACCAGATTGATTTCCGTACCTACTTTGCACATGAGCTCTCACTGTTGCAGCAATATGAGGAAGCTGAACTGATTCGCATCGATGACGGCGGGATCCAGATCACGCCAAAGGGACGCATGTTCGTGCGGGCGGTCGCCATGGTCTTCGATCGTTATCTGACCCAACCTACCACCTCAACTTATTCAAAGCTGATTTAGCGAAATTCCGGTTGTGGAGTAGCGCAGGGAGCCGCCACGCGATGCACTGCATGCAGGTTATGCCGGCCCCCTGCGATTGGTTTGCGGCACGTCGAAATAATACGTCATGCGCTTGCGCGGACTCAGGTAGTCATACACTTCGCGCGGCAGCTGCACCGAGCGCAGGCTTTCGCTGATGCTGATATCCGGCTCCTGTTCGAGGTCGAGGATGATGGCTTCGCCTTTCGGCACGCCCGGATCGTAAATCAGCACGCTGGGGCGCAACGGCTTGCTGGCATTGACGGCCATCACCATGCCCAGGGTGCCGTCCGACAGACGCACCAGCGTGCCCGGTGGATACACGCCGAGACAGCGGATGAACACGCCCAGCGGCCCGGTATCGAATTGCGGGCGCTGCCGGGCAAACATATACGATAACGCAGCATAGGGGCTCAGCGAATCGCTCGGATTCGTGCGGTTGCAATGATTGTCATATGCATTGACGATTGCCGCGATACGGGCCAGAGGCGATATCTGGTCGCCTTGCAACAGCTTCGGATAGCCGCTGCCATCCATGCATTCGTGGTGTTGCATGACGATGTTGACGGCTTGCCGGGACAGGCCCATTTTTTGCACGATCTCTTCGCCATACTGGCAATGTTGCTGCAGCAGATTCTGTTCGGCGCGCGTCAGGCCGCTGCTCTTTTGCAGCACCCGGTCCGGGATGTTCAGCTTGCCGATATCGTGGAACAGGCACCCCACGCCCAGTTCCTTGATTTCCTCCGCCGGCAGGCCCAGTTCCTTGGCCAGCATCATCGCCAGCACGGCGACATTCAGGGCGTGGAAATACATCTCTTCGCTGCCCGCCTTGTCGTTCATCAGGTGAATGGCAATGTCGCGGTCGGTCATGAGCGAATCGAGCATCTTCCCGATCAGTTCATTGGCAAGGCGGTGCGCATCCTGCGGCCTGGAAAAGACATTGGCATTGATGTTCTTGAGCGCATTCGCGGTTTTCAGGAATTTCTTTTCGCATTCCACCACGGAAGCGCGCAGCTGGTTGATGCGCTCGATGCGTTCGCGCTTGATTTTTGCCGCCTGGATTTCTTCCTCGCTCAAGGGCGTGGTGACTTCGGTGGCGGCGGGCAATTGATCCGTTCGCTGCAATGGCGGCGGCGGATTGTCGCTGCGCGCGGGATCAATCCGGATCTGCTTCAGGCCGAGCTGTCGGATTTCTGCAATCTGCTCTGCATTCTTCAGCTTGAAGCTATTGCGTGAAAAGTTGTGATCCAGCCATTTGATATCCAGGATAATGAATGTACCAACGCGGAGCTGGTCAACCGCAATATAGTAAGGCTTGAGTCGATGGGGCATTTTGGCAATAGTGCACAATAATAATTATCGGCCATTCTAGCAGCAGGCAGATCTGGCGCAGGTATCCGAATTGCAGCATGTTAAATGAATAATTGCATGCAGATACGGCATTGGAATTGCTTTGTCTGTATCTTGTCGCTGGATTGCATGCCAGTCATTCGGGATAATCTCAATGCTTCACTCCATGCAAAAGAGGGTAATATGAAAATAGATGGTTTGCGCGCCTTTGCCGCTACTGCCGTCACTGCCATGATGCTGATGCTTGCCCCGGCCCATGCCGGCCCGCTGCAGGAGGTCGATGTCAGGCAGGCGCAACAGATGAAAAGCCAGGGGGCGCTGCTGCTGGATGTGCGTGAAACGGATGAATACGCAAACGGACACGCTCCGGGCAGCGTATTGATTCCCGTCGGCCAGCTGGAGCAGCGCCTGAAGGAAATCGAAGGATATCGGAACCAGCCGGTGGCGGTGATTTGCCGCAGCGGCCGACGCTCCGCAGCCGCTACGCAAATCCTGCAGAAAGCCGGCTTTAGCGCCGCCAGAAATGTCGGAGGCGGGATGAATGCGTGGGAAAAGGCAGGCCTGCCGATTATTACGGGTGTGAAATAACGTTTGCCGCAAGCGAGAGGCATCATGGTGCGCCGCGTTGCTTGACCCAGCCAGTCGGCGTCGCCTGCCGGCTGGCACGGCAGGCGGCCCGAATCAGCGCGTCACCGGCTTGTACCTGACCCGCTTCGGCTTCGCGCCTTCCTCGCCCAGGCGTTTTCTCTTGTCGGCTTCGTATTCCTGGTAATTGCCGTCGAAGAAGGTGACTTGCGAGTTGCCTTCGAAGGCCAGGATATGGGTGGCAATCCGATCCAGGAACCAGCGGTCATGCGAGATCACCATCACGCTGCCGGCGAATTCCAGCAAGGCATCTTCCAGCGCGCGCAGCGTTTCCACGTCCAGATCGTTGGACGGTTCATCCAGCAGCAGCATGTTGCCGCCCATCAGCAAGGTCTTCGCCAGATGTAGCCGCCCGCGTTCGCCGCCGGACAGGTTGCCGACGACTTTCTGCTGGTCGCCGCCCTTGAAGTTGAAGCGGCCGAGATAGGCGCGCGATGGCATCTCGAAGCGGCCCACCGTCAGGATGTCGGCGCCATTTGCGACTTCCTCGAACACCGTTTTCTTGTTGCCGAGATCCTCGCGCGATTGATCGACCAGGGCGAGCTTGACGGTCGGGCCTTTGACGACTTCGCCGCTGTCCGGCTGCTCGATGCCGGCAATCATCTTGAATAGCGTCGACTTGCCGGCGCCATTCGGGCCGATGATGCCGACGATGGCGCCGGCCGGGATCTTGAAACTCAGGTTATCGATCAGCAGGCGATCGCCGAACGCCTTGGAGACGCCTTTGAATTCGATCACTTCATTGCCGAGACGCTCTGCGACCGGGATAAAGATTTCCTGCGTCTCGTTGCGCTTCTGGTATTCGTGCTCGGACAATTCATTGAAACGCGCCAGCCGCGCCTTGCTCTTGGCCTGGCGGCCTTTCGGATTCTGGCGCACCCATTCCAGTTCTTTCGCAATGGTTTTTTGCCGCGCCGATTCGCTCGACTCTTCCTGCTTCAGGCGCGCGCCTTTCTGTTCCAGCCACGAGCTGTAATTGCCTTTCCAGGGAATGCCGTGGCCGCGGTCGAGTTCCAGGATCCATTCGGCGGCGTTGTCCAGGAAGTAGCGATCATGGGTGATGCCAACCACGGTGCCGGGGAAGCGCTGCAGGAATTGCTCCAGCCATTCGACCGATTCGGCGTCGAGATGGTTGGTCGGTTCGTCCAGCAGCAGCATGTCGGGTTTCGACAAGAGCAGGCGGCACAGCGCGACGCGGCGCTTTTCACCGCCGGACAGGACGCCGATCCTTGCCTCCCACGGCGGCAGGCGCAGCGCATCGGCGGCCATTTCCAGTTGCAGGTTGACATTGTTGCCATCGGAAGCGGCAATGATGGCTTCGAGCCGTGCCTGCTCGGTCGCGAGCGCATCGAAATCGGCATTTTCGTCGGCATACGCGGCATACACGGCATCGAGCTTGGCCTGCGCTTCAAACACTTCGCCCAGGGCCGATTCCACTGCCTGGCGCACGGTCTGTTCCGGGTCGAGCTGCGGCTCTTGCGGCAGGTAGCCGATGTTCAGATTCGGCATCGGGATGGCTTCCCCTTCGATATCCTTGTCGATGCCTGCCATGATCTTGAGCAATGTCGATTTGCCGGAGCCGTTCAGGCCCAGCACGCCGATCTTGGCGCCGGGAAAAAACGATAGTGAAATATCCTTGAGGATCTGGCGCTTGGGCGGCACGATCTTGCCCACGCGGTTCATGGTATATACGTAATTGGCCATCGGTTTTCCTGTGAATGCAAAAGATGAAACGGGTACGGTTTACGCGTTGCGGATTTTGGGCGCCCAGGCCCGCCATAACCCTTCCAGCGAGTATACGGCGAGCGCGCTCCAGATCACGGCAAACCCGGCCAGGCGGCTGCCCGAAAATGGCTCATGGTACAGCCATACGCCAAGCAAAAGCTGCAAGGTCGGGCCGATGTACTGCAACAAGCCAAGCAGGGAGAGCGGGATGCGGCGCGCGCCTGCCGCAAACAGCAGCAGCGGCACCGCAGTGATCGGGCCGGCCGCCGCCAGCAGCCATTGCGATGCTGCAGGCGCTGTCAAAAATGCGTTATGCCCCTGCATCGTCAGCATGACCAGATAACCAAGCGCAAACGGAAACAGCAGCAGGGTTTCCAGCGACAAGCCTTCCAGCGGACCCAGTGTCGCCGTCTTGCGCAGCAATCCGTAAATGCCGAAAGTGGCGGCCAGCAACAGACCGATCCAGGGCAGGTTGCCGCCTTGCCAGGTCAGCCAGGCCACTCCGGCCGCGGCCAGCGCCACCGCCACCCATTGCCCAGGCCGCAAGCGCTCGTGCAGCAGCAGGAAGCCAAGCAGTACATTGACCAGCGGATTGATGAAATAGCCGAGACTGGCATCGACCACCCGGCCGTTATTGACGGCCCAGATGTAAATCATCCAGTTCGACGACAACAGCAGCGAACTGGCGGCAAAGCCGGCCAATAGTCGCGGCCGGCGAAAGGCCGTTGCCAGCCAGGACCATTGCTGCCGCCACGCCAGCAGAATCGATACGAACACCAGCGACCACACGATCCGATGCATCACGATTTCCAGCGGCGCAATGGTTTGCAGCGTCTTGAAATACAGAGGGAACAAGCCCCACAGCGTATAGGCCATGGCGGCGTACAGCATGCCGGTGTTCATGATGAGCAATCGAGGAGTGAGAAAGCGGGTTGCAGCAGCGTGCAATTATCGCAGCAATCGCCG
>DATEZO010000056.1:0-21902 GCA_035255485.1 Burkholderiaceae bacterium | reverse complement strand
CGACGCCGACCACTTGCTGAGTCGGCGGCGCGATGCGATTTATGCCGCGAACATCATCGCGGCCTGGAGCGAGCGGTACATCGCGTCGGATACCCCGGCGTCGGACTCCCCGCGAACCACATGACGGGATGTGGCCGCCGGTAGCCAGTCAGCGGCAAACGTGGCGGCTGGTTGCTCAAGCAAGGTCCAAGCTCCGGTGCTTGATAACGAATTGTTCCAAGCATTTCGTCCTTGTCACTCGCTTAATCCACCACTTGAGGGCAGCACCTTCTTCGCCTGTACGCCATGCCAAATAAAACGTCTCGTCGGGTTTGGGCTCTTCCACCTGCTTTTCGATAAGGAGGCCTGCATCGATTGCCGGCCGAGCGTAAAACTCCGGCAGGAAGCCGCACACGAGGCCCGCCACCTGGAATTGATATTTGATCCGGATATCCGGCACGGTCAGTGTCTCCTGGCCAAACTGGCATCCACGATCTGGAGTGCATCAAGGCTTAATTTCAGCATTCGAAAATATCGATAGTAGGGCGGCAAATTTTCCGTTTTTTGAAAAACGGATCTCCCAGCATACTATCTGAACTTCCCTGATTTCAATGCCGAGCAAGGTTTTATCGCCAGGCGGAGGAAAAAATAACCTGATCAAAAATTCGAATGCTTCAGGTTAACTTTACGTAAGGCTTGCGCCTGCTCCAATTGGAAAGCATCTTGCTTGGCAGCGAATTCAACTCACCCTTTTTCACTCAAGGAGACCCAAATGGCTAAAGTCCTCGTCCTGTATTACTCCACCTACGGTCATGTGGAAACACTGGCCAACGCCATTGCCGAAGGTGCTCGCTCCGCCGGCGCCACCGTCGATGTCAAGCGCGTTCCCGAAACCGTGCCGGAAGCCGTGGCGCGCAATGCGCATTTCAAGCTCGATCAAACCGCTCCGGTCGCCACAGTCGATGAATTGCCCAACTACGACGCGATCATCGTTGGCTGCCCGACCCGTTACGGGCGCATGGCAGGGCAAATGGCAAGCTTCCTGGACCAGACGGGCGGACTATGGGCACGGGGCGCGCTCCACGGCAAGGTCGGCGGCGCATTCACCTCCACGGCGACCCAGCATGGCGGCCAGGAAACGACCCTGTTCTCCATCATTACCAACCTGCTGCACCTCGGCATGACCATCGTTGGTCTTCCCTACAGTCACCAAGGCCAAATGACCCTCGATGAAATCGTTGGTGGCGCTCCGTATGGCGCGACTACCATCGCCGGCGGACAGGGACAGCGCCAGCCTTCCGAACTCGAACTGGAGGGGGCGCGTCATCAAGGCACGCTGATTGCCACGACCGCCAGCAAGCTATTTGCATAATTTTTGCTGTTCGGGCGCTGATTTTGGCGCTCGATCCTGACCATTTCTCGTCTGGAATCTATCATGGATAAACTCATTAACATTGCTGCGCGACTGCTCATGGCGCAGATCTTCATCATCTCCGGCTTTAGCAAGATATCCGGCTACAGCGGCACTCAAGGTTATATGGAACAAATGGGCGTGCCGGGCATCCTACTGCCACTGGTAATCCTGACCGAACTCGGTGGTGGCCTGGCATTGCTGTTTGGTTTCAAGACCCGCGTGGTTGTGTTTGCGCTCGCTGGATTTACAGTGCTGTCGGCGCTGCTCTTCCATGCCAGCTTCGCCGACCAGATGCAGCTTATCAATTTCATGAAGAACCTCGCGATGGCTGGCGGCTTGCTCCTATTCGTGCGGCATTGTGCCGGACAGCCGAGCATTGATGAGGGGCGGTTGCTCCAGCGGCACGCTTGAACAAGGCATAAATGGGTGGTTTTCATAAATGATTGCCTGGAAAGACCCGGCAAGGCATCCCGAACTATTCGAGCATGGCGTTTTCTCATGAGTTGGAACAGGATGGCACGGCTCGCATGGCGACGGCTTTCCAAGGGCTGAAGACATGGAGAAATGGATGTTGCAGGATTGAAGGACGAATGGATGGAACATCGACTCGCCTGTGGCCCAGGCGTTCATCGTGCAATGTATGAAAACGGAGAATCCCATGACGACAATCATTGGCATTTCAGGCAGCCTGCGCGCCGGTTCGTACAATACAGCGCTATTGCGCGCCGCGACCCTGCTCATGCCTGCCGGAGTGAGCCTGGAAATAGCCACTATTCATGGTATTCCGCTGTATGACGGGGACCTTGAAGCACGCGAGGGTATTCCCCCGCCAGTCGTGGCATTGAAGGAGCGCATTGCCGCAGCCGATGGCTTGCTGCTCGTCACCCCGGAGTACAACAATGGCATTCCGGGTGTATTCAAGAATGTGATCGATTGGCTGTCGCGGCCGCCGGCGGATATTCCGCAGGTCTTTGGCAATCGCCCGATTGCTGTCGTCGGTGCATCGCCGGGTGGCTTCGGCACAATCTTGGCGCAGAACGCGTGGCTGCCGGTGTTGCGGACACTGGGAACCCGGCCGTGGTACGGTGGCCGCTTGCTGGTATCGCGCGCGGGCAGCGTGTTCAATGCTGCAGGCGATCTCACGGATGAAAAGATGAAGGCGCAGTTGCAACAATTCCTTCATGGATTCAGCGAGTTCGTCACGTCGCAGGCACGATGATCGAGATGGCGGGCAAGGCATCAAGCAACGTACAGACGCCCCATGCTTCACACGAGAACCCAATGGAAATCAGAGTGCATCGCGGTGAAGGCAAGCTTCAGCATGTCATCGAGATCGGGCCGCATACCGTCCTGACCGACGCGCCGCGCATGTACGGCGGGGAAGAGACCGGCCCGGAACCCCACGATTTGCTCGCGGCGGCCCTTGGAGCGTGCACCGCGCTGACGGTCACCATGTACGCCCGCCGCAAAGGCATGGATCTGAAGGATATCCATGTGCGCCTCGAACACGGTCAACAGGACGATGCCTATGTGTTGAAGCGGCATATCCACTACGTCGGCAACCTCAGTGCCGAGGAACAGGATCGCCTGACGGAGATCGCCAACAAGTGCCCCGTCCACAAGACCCTGTCGGGGCCGATCCAAATCATCACGGACACTGAATGACAATGGCAAGTCACAGCGACGCCAACAAGGCATTGGACCTGGTCATCATCCCACGCACCAGCGACCTGGGGGACAACTTCGAAGTGCGCCGGGCATTGCCGAGCAAGCAGCGCCGCATGGTCGGCCCCTTCGTTTTTCTGGACCAGATGGGGCCCCATGTCTTTTCGTCGGGAGACGGCTTGGACGTGCGGCCGCATCCGCACATCGGACTGGCGACAGTGACATATCTGTTCGACGGCGAACTGCTCCATCGCGACAGCCTCGGCACCGTTCAGCCGATCCGGCCGGGAGAAGTGAACTGGATGACGGCCGGACGCGGCATTGTCCATTCCGAGCGAACCGCGCCGGAAGTGCGGCAGCAGGCATCGTCGCTGTTCGGCATTCAGTGCTGGGTGGCGTTGCCCCAAACCCATGAGGAAACGGAACCATCGTTCGCGCACGAGGAAATGCACAAGCTGCCGGTGGAGGAGGGCGAGGGAATCTCCGCGAGGATTATTGCGGGCCGGTTTTTCGGGAAAGCGTCACCGGTGCCGACTCTTTCCGAGATGTTCTATGCGGATGTGCAACTGCAGGCCGGCGCCAGGCTATCGCTGCCGGCGGAGTACGCGGAACAGGCGATCTATGTCGTAGACGGCACGCTTGATCTGGGCAGCGATGGCAGCTTCGAAGCAGGCCGCCTGCTGGTGCTCAAGCCGGGGAAGAGCGTCACGCTTGCCTGTCGCGGTGCGCGGGCAAGGGTCATGCTGCTCGGCGGCGAACCGATGGATGGGCCGCGCGGGATCGTGTGGAATTTCGTGTCCAGCTCGGCCGAGCGGCTTCAGCAGGCGAAGGAAGACTGGAAGCAGCAGCGGTTTCCCAAGGTTCCGGGAGAGGTGGAATTCATTCCGCTTCCCGATATTCCGGGTAAGCCAGTTTTTTATCCCTAGCAGAATCGAGATTTCAGTATGAGGGATGCAAAATGCCCACCATGTCAGGAGACGCGAAAGCGGCGTTAAAGGAATTGGCGCAAGCGCTGCGGGATCTACATCGCAGCCTGGTCGAAGCCACTCGACGTGAATACGAAAAAGAATGGGGCCCGGTCAACGATGCGGGTCAATTGCTGCAGCTTTTGACCAGGCATCCGAAGTTTTGCTGGCTGCATCAGCTCAGCGAATTCATTGTTGATGTCGATGAATTGCTCGACCAGGAAACGGTGTTGGAACCGGAAATGCGCATGATCTTCACGCAAGCAAAAGCTCTGATAACCCCATCAGTATCGGACATCACGGAATTCTCACAGCGTTACGTCGACCTGCTTCAGCAGGACCCGGCTCTGGTGATGGCCCATGCCAACGTACGCAGGGTGCTGTCAGGAGCCTAATGACGCTGTTCTTCTTTCTCAGCAGTTACTCCTCAATATGTGTACTACTTGCGGGTCACCCGGAAAATCGTGCCGTTGGCGTCGTCGCTCACCAGCAACGCGCCGTCCCGGGTGACGGCCACTCCCGCCGGCCGCCCCCAGACGCTGTCGTTGTCCACCATGAAGCCGGTCATGAAGTCCTCGTACTCGCCCGTCGGCGTGCCATTCTTCATGCGCACGCGGATCACTTTGTAGCCGGTCCTCTCGGGCCGGCTGTGGGAGCCGTGCAGCGCCACAAAAGCATCACCGCGGTAGTCGGCCGGGAAGGCATCGCGATCATAAAATGCCACACTTAGCGCCGCGGAGTGCGGCTGGATCAACACCTCGGGCACCCGCACGTGCCCCTTGAGGTCGGGACGCTTTCCCTTCAAGGCGGGATCTTCATGGTCGCCGATGTATTACCACGGCCAGCCGTAGAACGCGCCATCCTGCACGCGTGCCATGTAGTCGGGCACCAGGTTGGGGCCGAGGTGGTCGCGCTCATTGACCACGCACCACAGGTTATCCGTGCCGGGTTGCATTGCCAGGCCCGAGCAATTGCGCAGCCCGGTGGCGTAGTTGCGAATGCCGTTTCCCTCCGGATCGAAAATCCGCACCACGGCGCGATTCTCTTCTTCGCCCCAGGCCGCGCCGCGGCCATGGGTTTTCTCGAGCTGCCGGATCCTCTCGGGAATCATCTGGGTCGTCATGTCGCCCGCGAGATTGGTCCCTGAACCGACCGCGAGGAACAGGCGAGTACCATCCCGGGAGACCGCCAGATCGCGCGTCCAGTGCCGCCTCGTCGGAATGTTGCCGATGACCACCTCGGCCGGTCCCGCTGCCTTCAGTTCACCATTGCGATACGGGTAGCGGACCACCTGGTTCGCCGCCGCCACATAGACGTACTGGGGATCGGCAGGCGGAACGAAGGCAATGCCATAGGGACGTTCCAGGTTCTCGGCGAAGACTTCGGGCTTGGCAGGTGTGCCGCCCTCACTGGCGCGGAACACGAGCACGCGTCCGGCACCGCTCTCCGACAGGAAGATATCGCCGTTCGGTGCGATTCGCATGGTGCGCGGCTGCTTGAATCCGCTGGCAAAGACCTGCACCGCGAAGCCGTCCGGTACTTTCGGCAGCGCACCCTGCGGCGGGTCGACTACCGTCGCGTTGCTAGCGATCGATTTTTCAGCGTCTGAGCTCTTCACCGGTGGCGGCGCCGAGAGATCCGAAGGCTTGATGAGCCGCCGAACGCCGGGGGCATCGACCTTCCAGCTGGCAAAGGCGGCGGTGCCGGTACGGACCTCCCCAGTTTGTGCGCATGCAAGCGAAGCCGCAAAGACCAGCGGAACAGGGAGGAGAAGCGTCGAAAGCGTTGGGGCTTGCATGATGGCTGGTTCCTTCAGTGTTAAGTTTCCTTACTGATCCGAGGCAAAATCAATTGACGACAAGCGCAACTAAAGAGAAGGGCGAGGCCAGTACCGACCTGTGAAGTTTATCCACGCACTAAAAGGCCACAAGTGGCCTGCCTCTGGGTCTTGATCTGGGCCAAAGGATTAGGGCAGCGTTGGTCCAGCGTTACGAGGCCGCAAGGGCGACCCGCTCAAGCTGAGCGAGGAGCGATGATACTCAACCAGGCCGAAGTCGCAGAGATCCTACTGAGGTCGGTCGGAAATTGTGTATGCCAGCGCTGCTTAATCATCATTGGCATACACAATTTCCGACCGACCTCACTTAGTGGGCTGCTGCATATTTGCGGCTTTTCGTGCTGCTCGGCTGCGGAGGGTTGCCGTGCAGTATGACAAATTTATGAATTAATCGGCCTGATTGTCGGCTCCGGAAAAATTCACGAATCAATTGTCGAAATAGGGGAATTGATTTCTGCTTGGCATGAGAAATTTACGACTTAATTGTCGACTAGAGCGTTAGCGCATCTTTCACCTTTTTTCATTCATAACAGATAGCCGGAAATACGCCGAAAATAAGGTGAAACTTGCGCCACTTTTCGACTGCAGAGAACAGCGCGACTCGACACCGCTCGAGCAAGATTCACAGAAAATGCAAACGCCCCTTTCGGGGCGTTATTTTTTCCTTGACCCAAGCAAAATGTGTTCTATAAATGACAATGGCCGGCATATTGCCGGCCATTAATCGTGCAGGAGAGATCTCACCCGTCTTTCGCGCACCCACTGGCATGGGCCGCGAAGGTACTACAAGTTGATACATTCGCTATGACAATAGTCAGCTGGTCGGACATTGTCAAGGAGATTCTTTTGCACCCTTCGTCATGGGAGGGGCATGTCACAGCAATCGCAGGACGTCCGCCAACAGCTGCGGGCCTCAATCAAGCGGCGCGGTCGGCGCAAATATAACGTATGGACCGGCTACGCTTCGAAGGGCGGCTCTCGCCCGTTCACGCTTGACGGCACGCCGAACACCTTGCACCTGATCTGGATGGAAGGTGACCCGGATGTCGTCGAATATCAGATTCCGAGTGAGCGCACGGTCGCGCGTGGCAACGAAGGTCCGCAAGGCACCGTCCCGGACGCGATTTGTCTGCTGCGCTCGGGACGAATTGAATGGCGCGAGGTCAAGACTGACGAGGATGCCGAGGGCCTACGGCAAAAGAGTTCTGACCAGGTCATCACGCAGGTGGCGGGTGCCGATGCCGACGGCGCCACGTGGCGCCTGATCACAATGCGCGAAATAGCCCGGCACGCCACGCTCATCAAGAACTGGCGTCGTGGCCTGGCCTATCTCTGGGCGGCGGCTGATTTCGATCTACGCCCCTATGCGTACGATATCGGCGTGGTGCTCCGCAGCGACAAAACCATGTCGCTTAAGCAAGTCCTCGATGCGTACGGTTCGGAAAAGGAAGCCTTGCTCATAGCAGCCTTCTTCCGGATGGCGCAGATGGGCGAGATCCTGACTGACCTCGCCGACAAGCCGTTCGGATATGGCACCGTCGTGCGGGGCGCATGATCATGGATGCAGTCGTCAAATGCAAGCCAAAACGGCTGGCGCGACGTAGCCTGTCGCCTGACCAGGCGCTGACCGCCTTATGGTCAGAACCAGATCGCTCCGGTTGGAGCGAGAAGGATCGCCAGCGCTATCAACGCTTGAAGTCGGCGCTCGTGGATTATGTCGGCGGCGACAGAGTCAAGCGCATCGAAGAGCGCTACGACCTGTGCATCTCTCAGGTGCAGGAACAGCTCTGGCGCGCGACGCAGCTGGACGGGAACAATCAGCCGCTCGGTTTTCTTGCCCTGATCCGGAATCTGCAGGTCGTCGAAACGACGCGGCGCAAGCCACTGCCCCAAGGGATGCATCCGTCGGCAGCACGCTGCAAGGGCGGCCTGAAGTATTTGCTGAAGGTCGAGGGCTTATACGATGAATTCGTCAACCACGTGCTTAAGCGCGGCCCTGGACCGCATCCGGCCACAGTGTCGCCGCTGGACCTGCAGCAATGGTTCACGGGGGAGTTGACTGCACGTGGCTACAAGGAGTCGAATTATCCATTCAATACACGGCGCCCCCTGTATTCGAGTATCGCCAAACTGGTAAAGGAAATCCAGGACGAGGACATGCCCGCCCATGTCCGGGCGAACGAGAGCGAGACCGCTGCCGGGAACCTTTCCGTGCAGAGCGGACACACGGTGCGCCAGCCGCGTCCCGACCCGCTGGAGGAAGTCGAAGCCGACGAGCACAAGCTGCACGGCATTGCCTGTGTGCGCATCACGATCGACGGTATCGACAAGCTTATCCCGACCGAGCGCGCGGTCGGCATTGCAATCGTCTGCCGCGGGAGCAACGTCGTACTCGGCGGCGCCGTTTGCTTGAGCCCGGAAGCGAAAGAAGAAGCGCTGATTGAGGCGATCCGCTCCGCCGTGATTCCGGGTTATGTCGTCCGGTTGCCTAGTGGCGAACCGGCGCCGCTGTTTCGGCCCTGCGACTTCTATCCGGAACTTGCTGGCGCTGTGTGGACGGCGATGCACCTCGATAATGCGAAGATCCATACCGGAAACCGGTATCAGGCTACCGCAGCCCAGATGGGTACACAAAGCTGTTTCGGGCCGCTGGGAAGCTGGAGCAGCCGGCCGCATATCGAGGGGGCGTTTGGCCAACTTGTCGAGAGGTATTTTAAGAAGTCGCCATCCACGACAGGTAGCGGTGATGAGCATACGGGCAGGCGTGCGCCGGCGGAGCAAGCTGTGCAATGGGAAATCGTTCACGACGACCTGTGCCGGCTATTTTTTCAGGGTTTGGCCGAAATCAACCTCAACGTTTCCGGCGGCATCCTGAACCAAAGGCCGGTGGACTACGTATGGAGCTATTTCAAGGGGCCAAAGCAACCAATCTTGCGTCGGCTGCCGCCCGTTACGGCGCAAAATCCGGAAATCGGCGTGCAGGCGGTGCGTGTGCGGGTGCGTCGTCGCAGCAAGACCAATCCCAACATGTACATCAATTACGCGGGCGCGAAGTATTCAAACGCTGCCTTGAGCGTGCGTGCCGATCTGCTTGGTGAATACATCATCGTGCATCCACGGCCGAACCTGCGGGCGATGCCGGCATTCGAGTTATGTGGCCGATCGCTCGGTGAACTCGTTGCTGACGGTCATTGGGGAGCGAGCGACCATACCGCGGAGATCCGGCGTGCGGTTAATGCCGACAAGGACCTACGCTTTGGACAGCACGGTCAGGGCAAAACGCCGATTCGAGCCATGCTCGAAAAAAAAGCGCGCAAGCTGGCGGAGAAGGCCGACAAGCGCCAGCGCGGAGCAGTCGTCAAAGGCGCCTTGGCACTCCAACGCCAGATGCAGGCGACATCGACCGCGCATCTGGACGTTCAGACATCGGAGCCGCAATCCGAGACCAGCATTCCTGCCGTGACTACGGCAACAGCAGCTCAGCGCGCCCGCTTGGCACGGCAAGCACGCGAACGTTCCTCAGGAGGCCATGATGATAACTAGCTTCGGTCAGCGATTAGCAGCTCACACGCAGCGTTTTCCGACCAGCAAACATGACTACACACTGGAGACGCCGATGATGAAGGATGTTTACGACATCGTATCGGCGGAAGTCGACAAGATGGAGATCGGTGTGAGCATCTGTGGGACGTCGCGATTCGGCAAGACGCGGATGATGGAGTACCTCGAGAGCGAGATATTCAAACACTCGCCGTCGGTGACATCGGCGCGGGTGATCATGACGTCCCGTTCTCTCGACACCGACAAGAAGTTCTTCGCCCATGTCCAGTCTTCAGTCAACGCGGAAGATGAGCTTTGGGGCAATGGCGACGAATTGCGCACGCGCATCGTGCAATTCTTCCTGGTCCAATGCTCCGAGCAACAGGATCCCCGCCTGTTGCTTATGATCGATGAAGCGCAGCGCATGACACCCAAGAATTTTTCTTACCTGATTGACCTGACCAACCATCTCGAGAGACATGGCATGGCGCCTACTGTCCTACTCGTTGGTCAGCCAGAGCTGCTCGACACGCGCGACACGCTGCTAAAGCAAAAGCGCAAAGATGCGGTCGGCCGCTTTCTCGATAATCCGATTATTTTCGAAGGCGTCTGTTCAGGCGAGACGCTGCGCCCCATCCTGCGCCAGTATGACGACTACACCAAGGCAGCATATCCGGAAGGCAGCCAGGTATGCATCACTGCCGCCTACGTGCGAGATTTGTACGCCAAGGGGCTTCGGCTTGAGAATGCGACCGACGCGCTTTGGGCCGCTTTCAAATCCAGCGCGCGGGACTTGAAGACGGAGCCGGTCGTCGGAATGCGCAATCTGACGCGAGCTGTTGAGATGGGATTGACGGAGCTTGCGATTTCCGGCCGGGCAGAAGATGCGCTCAGCAAGCGCTGGTGGAAACAGATCCTGCTCGAATCCGGTTATCTGCGTCATTTGAAAACCATTTCGGATTCGAGAGCGACATGACGCTGCGCGCAAGGAGCGAAGCAGCAAGGCGGATGCAGGCTGCCCGGCGCGCTAGTTATCCACGCGAAGTCTTTGCCTATCCTTATTGGGTCGGCGGCTGGGCGCATCCATTCGAGTCACGCTGGGCCGCATACCAGAAATATGCCTGGATCAACAATGCAACAAAACCTGAATATTCGATCCTGACCTGGGACAATTTTTGGAATTACGAGAAGAAAGCGAACCTTGAAGAACGGCTGTTCGCGCTCGTGCCGTCAGAGCAACGCGCGCCACGCATCCGGTTGTGGGACAAGCTTGCGTTGCCGCATGCCGTCTGCCAAGTTTGCCTGGAATCGGGATACTGGTCCGAACTGCCACAACTGGCTGGCTATGATCAGTGCCCGCTGCATGGCGTGCCCCTTCAGCGACGCTGCAGAAAGTGTCTGCGGCCGCTGCAGTTTGGTCATCCACGCTTTGGCCAGACTGGGCCTTTTGTCTGCGGCGCGTGTGGCGAACCGCTGACGCCTTTCCCCACTAACGCCTGTTTGCAATGGCATCGCATGCCATCGGAAGATCTCTTGAGTCGCTTGGCGCCACTGCATGCCTTGGCCCAGCGGTTTGCAACCGAATGCGAAGGTTATTGGGAATTCCCATGGACACGCCAGTGTCCCGAGCGGCAATGGATTCTGCATGCATTCACCGGCCACCGCCTGCGTCAAGAATGGGAAACGAATGGAACGCTCCTTTGCGACAGTGCCATCAAGCAAGTCATTCCAGTGACTTTCATACTGCCATGCGATGAGACCGTTCTGGCTGCCGAACTAGCTAATTATAGACGGGCATTGCTAGCCGATGTGGCGCACCATTTCCGACAGTATCCCGCCGCAGCCTTGTCAACACGAGGCGTTACCGAAATGAGGATGATCTACATGACGCACGAATTGCATATCAGTGCGGGCGGCACCTTACCTGAAAATCTACAGGCTGTTCTGCAATGGATGGACGAAGTGAAACAGAGAAAGGACGATCGAACCATGGAAGACGTGCTAGATTCAGAATTGTCTACATACTACTCAGTGTCTCCCCTTGTCAGGTTTGTTCCCAAGATCTTGCTGGCGTTTTCTGTGTGGCAGATCGTCCGAGTATTGCTATGGCTTGACTCGCTGATCGAAACGATGACGGTGCAATTAACCAATGCCAATGGCATGACGGACCAGATCAGTGCTCTACTTCAGGAGCAACCTTATGCAATTCGTTTGCTGCGGGGGCGCATCGATGATGCGAATTTTGTTTTCGAGCTGGAGTGCGGATCGTGGATTCCACCCTATCGTTTACGTAAGATGACAGACGGAATCGAGCTGACGATCTTCCAGATCGTTCCGCAATTCGACGGTCGGTGAGGTGGGTGTCGAAGCAGCAATGCAAGCGATGGCGTCGTAGGCGAAGCATTGTTTGGGGTGAACATTTGTGGTCAGACAAATATCAAGCACGCTACAGTGCTGACGAGCGGGCGTTCGTCATGTTTAAGATGCGAGCTCTACAGGCCATAGCCTTGTCTCAATATTATCAAGTCCTTCGCATCTAACCCGGGACAAACTGACAAGCTCTAGGTACCGAAATTGGTGTTCATATGAATCGCTGGCGGTCAACATAAGCGTTCTAATGGACAATCTTTATTGAAAACGAACTTTGGCCGCACGCGAGATCCGCACTCAATGTGGTAGAAAAAAGGTGAACGAACCTGACGCAAATTAAAAATCCTATGCTGGTAGGATTAAAGGTCTGTGAAGACGTATTACTCCAAATAATCCTATCAACGTAGGATTTAAGGCGGCATCATTGCCGGGATTTGTCGTCTTCCTTTTTTGAACAACCGAGGTGCCGGGCGACCGACATTGTTGAGTTCCGGCCGAACGCAGAGCGCATTCTCTGCATCTGGTTGTGTTGGTTCCATAAACTGCAATAATTGTCGACGAACAGTGCAAGGAACGGTTGAAATGAGCATGTCACCTGGAGATCCGGTCCCGCGGTTTGAACGCGACTTCAGCCACTTTCTGGATTATTTGCACGATGATCAAATGCCAACGTCGATTTCGCCAAAGCGATTCGCCAAAGCGCTTGGCATGGATTTGCAGACCTTTGCAATAAAATCGCAGATGCATCACGACGCACTTTGTCGAACTCCGACTACCGAGCGCGTTCAACACCGCTTGCGGGAATCTTTGCGCGTCTTGCGCGCCGCGATCGACCGGACCAGCAATGTTGAGAAGGCGGTTTTTTGGTTTAAGAACATTTCGCTTTCCGCATTTGACGATAAGACAGCGCTGGATTTGGTCGCGGAAGGGCGTACTGAAGCACTGATTTGCTACATCCAGTCCCTCGAGGCTGGCTTCATCGGATAAAAACTTGTTGGGCAGTGTAGGTGACACGGCTGTTAACGCTCAGTACCCGCTTATTTCTTGCTGCATGCAACGGTCGCTTGGCCGCACACAGAACGGAGGATCGTATTCACCTCTTCCGGAAGTTCGTATGCATTTGTTCCTGCGTACCGATCACCAATACGGAATATTTGCCACCAATGCCTTTGTCATTTTTTCGTCTTCTACTCCCCGGTATAAAGCTGCCGGTCAAGAAAAAATAGTGGGCAAGCAGAGCCAGGTGCGGAATTTTGATGCATTCGCGATGAACGCAGAACTAGTGGCTAGCCGAGCCATTCGAGAGCGGCGTCTTCGACGATAGATTCGTTAAGGTTCATGGTCTCGCTGGTTCAAGCTGCCCAATACTTCTGATAGTTTGGCCCATCGGATTTCGGCTTTGCTTCGGGCGGAAAAATTTGGATCGTCAGCGGAATCGGAAAGTCCGCGCCAATAATTGCAGCTTCCCCGGGTTTCAGATTCGGGAGGAAGGAAGAAGCTGATCTATCGATTTCCCCACATGCTCGTTCTACGACTTCACGATCTCGGTCATTTGTTAGTCGATGAACAACGAGTGTTCCCATCTGGCTCAGCACGCCTTCAGTGATGTCGCGTGGGCGCTGTGTTGTGAGACAAATGTTCAAACCAAATTTTCGCCCTTCTTTGGCGATCAACTCGAACGCGTCTAGCCGTGCCACTGCGTCCTCTCCACCAATTTGTCTTCCGAGGAAATTGTGGGCCTCATCGACGATTACAACCACAGGCGATGTCTGAAATGCACCACTTCGCGCCATGTTCAGCAGATACCTGCCAATGACGTTGGCGACGATTTCTCGCGCCTTGAATTCATATGCAACACCGCTTAGGCAGATTCGGAGCAGTCTCTTTTCATTAGAAACGAAATCAGCGACGGCGGAAGTCAGTGGAGGTTCATTCGAATCGAAGACGCATCCAAAGGAAGGTGATGTTAGAACGGCACTAATTCGAGACATCAGAGAAAGGCAATACGAAACCTCGCCTGAATCGCCGCCCCATTTGGCCGTGTCCTTCGAGCCTCTCGCCGCTCCAAATCCATCGGGGTAAACACACTCTTGTTCGATTTGGGCAACGAGCTTGCCGACATCGAACTCCTGCCGTGGATCATCGAGTTTTGCAGCAACGCCCGGCTGTTTTTCTGCCTCAAGCACGGCAATTTTTGACTGATCGATTTTCTTGATAATGCCGTTCGTTGCAACGGCAGGTGCTATCTTCGCCAAGCGTAGGCTTCGCATTGCTGCACGCAATTTAGGGCCCTGCACCTTTCCAGCAGGCTCAAATAGCGCAATGAAGTCCGATTCTACGAAACAAGTGGGCGGCAAAGCGCGAGGGAGAGAGCCATCTGCTTTGTCCACTGGGTTCCCGAGATGAAAGTGAGTGACGTGTTTACTGGAAAAACCGCGATACTCGCCCGTTGCATCTAAAAGAATTATCTTGGCCTTGTATTTGAGACACTCTTCCATGATTCGAGCTGTTGTCCAGCTCTTGCCGCCGCCTGTTGTTCCGAGAATTGCGCAGTGGCGTCCGAACAATTTCTCTGGACGAATCGAAACGGCGCTTTCTAAAGCAACATCAATAGAGCCCAACTTGAGGAGAACTTTACTTGCTGGATTTCCTTCTGGCTCCATTAAGCTCGGCAAGTCGGCGACAAAGTTGTGTGGAGCAGCATAAACTCGATCGCCAAGACGCGGATAAGATTCAACACCGGCGGTAACTCGCAGGGTATCCATTGCGATAGAACCGAGAAGTTGAATCGTTCCTATCGCGTCGAGATCTGGCACTTTAGAGTGAAATGCATCGAGCGATCGCCGATCTGGCTCTGGAAGATGGATTTCGACCACCCGTCCGAGTAGGAGGTTGATTTGTCCTTCAATTAGTACAAATTCGCCAACCTCGCCTTTACCGTAACGTCCCCCGAGGAAGTGTGCACCGCTAGGAGAACCAGCTTCATTCAAATTGAAGCGCACCGCTTGGGCGGCAACAGACGACAATACACCAATGAATAGTTCGGGACGAAGCAGTCCCCTCGGAAACGTCTCCTCTATTTTGGGCAGAACGCTCATTTGGCACCTGCTAGATCTTTTATATCCCGCGTTAATCGTTGTGCCGGAGTTAGGGATCTCAGATCTGGGATCATTTCGGTAAAATCGCCGAAGTTGGCGTTTATCAACCAAACGTCCTCTCCCTGTTTGGCTAAACTGAACAACGTCTCCCAATACTTGTTCTTCTCTTTCGGTCGTGCCGTCAGGTCATCGGCTGCCGGATTGACAATAATCAGCCGCAAATGTGGATTCGTGCGCACGGCGGCGAGGATCGGCTCAGCCAAATGATCATCATTAAAACCAAAGCCAGTGACGATGAGGCAAGTGTTCGGCTGCCGGAGAGCGGAGAAATACTGTGACACTAATTCAAGGTGAGGTTGAACGTAGGATTGCTGATACTTCCCTTTTGCTGGATAAATCAGACATGCTGATTCCGGAGTCGGTTGGGGCGTCACTTCGATTTCCCCGTCACCCGTGCGCGACCAATTGACCGAACCGTGAAGCTTGTAGAGGTGAAAAACTCCTTCCAGCGGAGTGCCGACCTCATCACCTGTTGTGGGCCGCCGGACAATATCGTACAAAAAGAAACGCGGGTCGAAGTGTCGCGGCTGCGTAAATGAGAAGCCGTCGAGAACGACCAAGCCTTGCCGTCCTGCCGCAGTCTCAAAGCAAAGGTCGTAGTTGGTGGTGAAAAGTTTCAGCCTCGAATCACGAACCCGTCGGCGTGAGAGCCGATGAAGGAATATTCGATGGGCCGCCAGTTGATTCGCGTCCGTTGACTCGATGAATTGGGAGCACTTTTCGAGAATTACCTTCTTCGACGCTGTGACGAAGGCCGCGACTTCTTTGCTGTCTGTCACTTGAAGGAACGCCTCGCAACGAGACAGTAAGGCTTCAATGTTTTCCTTCTCAACGGCGATGTTGAATCCAATGGCAGCAATGACCTTCGTGGCTGTGGAGGATATCTCCCGTTTGGCATTTCCAGTTCCAGGATTCTCGTTCACACAGTAGTCCCAGAGCGTCCACATTGAAGGCCCCTTTGTAACGGGACCCAAGGATGTTCCACTTCCAGCGAGCACGACAACATGCTGCATTTGGAGTGATGACAAAAGGACCGTTTTGAGTTCTTCCTTCGCAGCTTTCGCTGTTGCAAGGAGCTTCTGTTCTTCACCTGGGTCGACCCCAGTCGGAATGTCAGGTTTTAAATCTTTCCAAGCTGCCGACTCTGGTCCAAAGAACATCGGCTTGCCGGCCGTCGTTGTTGAGAGAAGTGAAGCAGGCGAGGCTGTTGTGACCATATAGTTCGCTCATTTAATGCACAGCACACGGCTCAGTAGCTTCGGCGGCAGTGTGTTGCACAGCGTGGACAATGTGTGAGTTTCGTGGGAATTCAATCTGGTCTTTGTCATCAACGGCTTGGTAAGTTCGTCGAAGCCCGTGGGCAACTTCGGGCGCCGGGACAGCGAAGAAAAACGTGCTGACGCGCTCGGATGGAATGCACTGGCGAGCGCTAGTGCCGGCAATGTTTTGGATTTTGTTGGAGCGCAATTTGTCAGCGGTGAGTCGGGGGGCTCGAAGTCGATATCGACAGAGTGAGCGCTTTTCCGCGTTGGCGCTATTGCCATTAAATTACCCATTTGCCAATAAAAAAGCTCTTAGGAACGATGCCTAGGAGCATTCTAGCCGATTCAGGTAGCCGTCTTTATATGCTTCGCCGATGTTCTTAGGATAAGATGTTTTGGCGAGTTGCCTTGGAGGAATGTTGTTATGACGGATACTATCATGACCATACAATCGCCGAAGGGGACCCTTTGGCGCGTCCCACTACCGAACAATCCGCACTATCCGTACACGTTATTCCATCGGCGGCTGGGCGATGAGTACAACTACACCGTGGTGACGGTGGATGTAGAAAAATTCTTGGAATGCCATTCACGCGACACTGGCTACGCTATTCCGCCTTTCGACGATTGGAATCGGGATGAGGTGGACGGATTGATGAATTTCATGCGGCCGTCTATATTCGATCCGCTTCCCGAGGAGGACATGCCGCGTTTCGTACGGGAGGCGCTGGGTGAGAATCGGAATCCTGGTTCGGTGGAAATGCCGATCACGCACATCGAGATGCGCCGTTATGTTGAACGCTCCGGTTGGTTAGAACTAAAAGCTGGATCAGCTAATACTGAATTCAATTTGATAATCAGCGTCCTTTTTTCTCGGTAGAGAAATCCAGCATTTCGCTCGGAGCAACGCCCAACGTATCAGCCAGAACGCAAATATTGATTAGCGCGATGTTGCGCTGTCCGCGCTCGATTCCTCCGATATAAGACCGTGCCAACCCGCTCTCCAGCGCCAACTTTTCTTGGGACCAGCCATGCGCTTTGCGCAGTTCGACAAGGTGTTTTCCAAAGAGTTGAAGCGGGTCGTAGTCCATAGCGTTGGATCAGGCATAAGCAACGCTGTGAGGATATGGATTTGACCATTATGTAGCCACGCTCTATAGTTGCACGCACTATAAGTGACATTAAGAGGCCGCCCGTGGATACAATCGAATGCGCGCATTGCAATCGCCAATGCGTCCCGCGTCTCTGGCATTACCGTCCATTTCTGGGGGCGCTGCGTTATTTGAAGACGCAGCATATGTGTCCCTTTTGCGGCTCCGTGATGTACGAGACCGGTGGTTACCTTACCCCGATTGGGTTGTTCTGCATCCTGCTTTTCGGCGGTGTACTCGGATGTATAGCCCTCGCCATGAATGTCACTGATTTCAATATTGTTAGCGCAGTGGCTACTTTCCTCGGCATCGGGGTCTGGGCAGCGATTTTTTATGGCCTATATCGATTCGTAAAACGACTTTTGGGGTAATCCCTTCGACTACAAAGTACATGTTTTTGTATCGCGTGAAATATGTCACCACGGTGAATTTCTTTTCCACCCAGCCCAATGCTGACTGAGCCTAAACCGCTCGAGCCATCCGTGCCATGTGCCGCCAGCCAGGAATGGCTATCGAAGAAGTTGGAATGACGATACCTGTCCGTCTCCCATAAATTCGATATTGTTTAAATAATTTCACTCTGGCAATATGTTGCGTCAAGATTACTCACGCTACACCATCCATTGGAAAGATCGGCATGGACCCAGTTTCTATGATCTTGGCATTTGCGATGAAAAACCCGCAGGCGACCGCAAATGCCATTGATAACTACAATACCCCGGGGCAGGTTGATATTGCCAAGTTGGAAGGAAGTGCCGCAGATTTTGCAATGCAAACGTTAAATTGTTATCACAAGAGTGCGCGTTTTCGAGGTGTTGATATTCTCGGCGCCCCCTGGCGGGACCAAAACAAGTTTGGCGCGGAAGGCTCTGTGGTTATGCGGATAAGCTTCTCGGGCATTTCTGGAACTGGTTATCAAATGATCGTCGCGGCAATGGCCAAGGGGCGGAGCTATAGAACATTCGTCCTCAATGAAAACTCCCTGATTCCGTATAACAAAAAGTGCTCCCTTGAGTACTGGGCCTTCACAGATGCACAGTAGTCACAGAAGCCCAATAGTATCGGGCGACATAAGGGGGCACTTGCATCATGCTTGTGCGAGCCCCCCGGAGAATATGCAAGCGCGATACTTCGACGCCGGAGGCAAATTGAAGTCGGGTATGCCCAAGCGTCGAAAGAAGAAGTACCGAGATAAAGGAATTTCATGGCCGTTACGAAAATCACTTGCGCGGACGACCTCGCCGCTTTGGCAAGAGAAGCCCTCGACGATATTTGGAGGGACAAGCGATTTAGCGACTTGATCGGTGCCATCCTCATGGCGAACCACGTCGCTGATTGGCACTTCGAGGTCGATCTTGGACGAGATTTCAATGATGCAGCAAAGTGCGCGATGAAGGCGGCCTACCCCGAGTGGGATACGATACGCCAACTAGCGAATGGAACCAAGCACTGCAAATTGGCGGCCTCCGTACAGACTCATCAAGATGAACTCGAATGGGAGCATGACGACTTTTGGGGCTCGCCTGGACACGTGGGCAACGATGGTCTTGACTGGTTCGTTGATTACAACGGCAAGCAGCGGTCGGTAGCAGTCTTGGTCAAGACTTTCCTTGAGAAATTTGATAATTCTGTGAACCGGCCGGCATGACGTAAGCCAAACATCCCGGAAAAATTTTAGCCATGGCGAACGACGACAAAAAAGAATACAAGGACTTGCTGTTGCTGCTGTCCCACATGGGCAGTGGCTCGGCAGTATTCAACAAGCTAGATCAGCTGATCCTCAGAATGGAAGATCCCCGATTGCATGAAGCGGCGGGAAAAATTGCCCTGTTCTTTCGTGATCAACCCGAGATGGCGCACGTAAAGAAGTTCCGGTTGCTGAACTATGCCCAGAGCTACAGCATGAATGCCGGCAGTCGCAAACAAATCTCCGACGCAATCTTCGCCGTGCAACGCTATTGTCAGGCTCAGATCGCATCGCAGGTACCGAAGTGGCAACTGATCGCCCGTGCCGCCGGTTGGACTCCACCGAACGCTGCCGGGGCACCTAGCTGATCACTTGATCGAGGGAAAGTCTCATGAAGAATGTGAACGACGCATTAATTGCTCTGACCGATACCATTCCTGGCTGCTGGTCACTTTGTATGACAAGACCGACAACGATACATTCTCAATGAAACTTGAGCTTGGTGGGAAGGTGGTTCCTTACGAGTGGCATATTACCCGTCTTCGTAACATCGATGCCCGGTTCATCGAGATGGTGCGTCGCGCTTTTGATAAACAGTACGAAAAACATGACTCATCCTGAAAATATCAACCTATTCAATTACCGCGTCGCTGTATTGTTTGGTGCGCTCTATCAAGCCTTTCCTAACCCAATTCATATTGGTCCTCGGTTCAACGATATATTTCATTCGTCCACTAGCACTCCTGACGCCACAACAGACGAAGCACGCGCGGTGATTCTCTGGTTGAGCGAGAAAGGTTATGTCCGAACAAATGGCTTTGCGGCCTCTACCGCCCAAGCTGTTGTCCTGACGCAGAGGGGATTGGCTGTTCTCAATGCAACACCGGCCGTCTTCGACGCAGAGACTGAAGAACCTTTGGGGGAGCGAATTAAATCAGCAGTGGCAACTGGTGCTAAGACGTTGGCGGTCAAAGCAGTTGAACTGGCACTTGACGCGGGTATAAAGCAGCTGAAGGATTCTGCGTCTTGATGGAGGAAAAATAGATGGCTACTACACGAAATCCGCCTGCATTAGGTGAAATCACACTCGTTGACTACTTTCATGAGAGCTCCAGTGGGCACTACGACAAAAGTCGTACGGTCAAACTGAAACCTGACCAGCAGGAGTTGATTGAGTTGATCGAGATGACAGATGAGTGCGACCAGTTTAAAGGTCCGCGTTCGGAGCAGACCAATATTTGGATTATCGAACGCGAAAAGTTGATTGAACTTATCAAGGCGAACGGAACCTTCCGCAAATAGAAAAAGACCCAATGATAAGAATTTTGATCTTTGGTGTAGCTCTCGCTGCGACGGCAACTGCGTTTGCGGCGACGCCTAGAAACCCAAAGACGACTCACCCAAAAGCCGACCGAGCAACTGTGACATTAATTTGCACTGGCATGGCCCCTAGGTACACGCGTGGATGGGGAATTGCAGCTCGGAGCGAAGCAATGGAAAGGGCGGAGAAGGATACTCGCATTGTGGTCGAGCTTAACGAAGATGCTGGTTTGCTTACGACATCCATACCTTTCCTGCTGAACACCCCTCCTATGAAGCTGCATGTTTCTGACACGGTGTACTCCGGTAAGGCCAAACTGGAGAGCGAGTGGTTTGGCATAAAGGAAGTGTCGATATCGATAAATCGACAATCCGGTCAAGGCGTTTCGATGTATGGCGTAGGCGACGACATCTTTACTGCCTTTAGCGGCTTCTGTGTCCTCTCCGAGAAGCTTTAGAATTAGGAAAAGGAAATGCAGGCACGGCAAATATATGATGCGCTCGTAGTTGCCATAGATGTTGCATGTGAGGAGCGTGGCTTCTTGGAAGTGTGTGATGAAGCAATCCGTTTGGGAATGGCAGGCGGGCAGACAGGTGACATCATGACGCTCGGGTACAAATACGAATACACCGACGAAGAGAGTCAGGTGGTAAGCCTTTACGTTCGATCCTACGATCCGAGCGGCCCGTTTCAGAATGAACCAGACATCAACCGATTTACGGCGAAGCTACACACAAATGGCCGGGAAGTCGCGTCGCATGACCGCTCATACACGGATTAGAAAAAATCAAAAATGGCACAGTGATCGGAAATCCAGTCGTGTCCAACTACGAATGCGTGCAGCAAGTGCTGACGTTCAACGGTGCCACCACTTCCAAGGCCGAGCGGCTACAAGCTACAAGAGAGCCGCCTGATACGGATTGATCGAGTTCACATATCCTCTAATCCCTTCACGAACTCGCTCGCTATCAGCCTCATGGAAGGCCGCGGTAATTTCTGCGAATCGGTGCGGGTCGATTTCTAGCGATTCGTGGGACAGTCGAACATTGAACGCTGTGATCATCCGGTCCGGGCCAGCTTCCTTATCCGGATTGAGCATAAATCCGGAGCGATCCGCTTTCCGCTTTATTTCCGCGATCGCCTCCCTTAGAGCTGTTTCATCATTGCAGGACAGAATAAGGTCGTCGACATATACACTCGCCACGACACTGTATGTCTCCCAAAGGCCCTCAAGAAAACTACCCAAGGCGCTCTTGTAAAGGCACAGTGATGCAAGGATTGGCGATTGCACGAAGCCGAAAGGAAGAATCAGCCGGCGCGTGTCGGGATGAACAACTGTTGACAGGTTTGCGATGCGTCGGCCTTCGGGATACCCGAACAAATCCTTCACACAGCGCGTAACCCGGGTCTTATTGTAAGCGGTCCATCATTGACGTCTTGAATTGCCGAGGCTGACTCGTCAGGATATGTCCACCTTCATGAAGGTGGACACCTATGACAGAGAACGACTCAGAGTTGTTGAAGCGCCTGGTCATCGGCAGCAAGCGGGACGG
>DATEZO010000055.1:0-7419 GCA_035255485.1 Burkholderiaceae bacterium | reverse complement strand
GAACCTGGAAAACGGCGACTACACGGTTGTCATCTCGGACGATCTGCTGCGCCCCGACTGGCTGCCGTCCAATGTCAACTGGATGCGGTGGGGAGATGAGTCGTATCCCAAACTCCTGTTCTTCCGGAACATGTTGCCGGCGCCGAGCTTCCCCAATTCGATACAAAACGCGCTTGCGGAGGGCTGCACCTTTGAGTTGACCTTGCCGAATGTCCCGAACAGCGATGCCACGATAAGCGCGGGCCAATGTGCCCAAAAAGTGATGGGCGATTATTACCCTGTTGCTGCCTGGTGCGATAAATCGACCTTCGTTGCGGGAGGCTGGCATGCCTGCATCGGCGAGCGATAACAGGGCGCAGCGAGCTTCGGTGCAGCAGAAATGCGGAGGACTATTCAGGTGGAGAGGAAGACCGTGAAGAAAGGTGTGACGGCACTGAGTGTGACATGTCTCTTATCTTTCATGCTTCCTGGCGCTGCCTATGCCTGGAACCAGGCGACCCATGCCTACATCGCCGAGCGACTCGCCGGGCCTGAAAAATCGAAAGAGATGTGGGGCAGCACTGCACCCGATTTTTTCAACTACATATTCGACCCGACGGCCTGCCCTGGCTGGGTGTCGGATCAGACGCATGGCACGACCGGCGAGACGTTCCTGAAACTCTGGAACGCGGCCAGCACGCCCAGCGAGAAGGCGCTTGCCTATGGCTTTGTCAGCCACAATCAGCAATGGGGAGAAGATTACGTCGCGCATATCTCGGGCCTGCAGCCCGGATACGAAAATGACGGATACATCATCATCAAGGCCAAGCAACTGCTGGATGCACCGCTCGATTCGACCAATCCGACCTCGACCTTTGGCGAAGTCTTCACCGGCAGTTTTGGTGCGAGTGCCGAGGAGGCGCTGTTGATCGCCCATGCGATCGCGGAATATGCGATAGACCTCCGGCTGCAGAAAGAGGCGGACCCGTCGCTCGGACGAAAGCTCGCCGCCGCAGCGCGAAGTGAAGCCAAAAGCTTTACGCCTCTGCTGCTCAAGGCATATGCCGCAGAGTACGCCGCCAACTGCTTCAACGGCGACCTCGCGACCGCGACCACGGAGTTGACCGTGGCCGTGCAGCTGCATCGCCAGGACATGATCTACCTCGGACAGGCCATCTCGCGACCGGAGCCGGTTGCAGTGGAACTGCTCGCCGAACAGCTCCTGGCGGTCCTCGGCGACTTCCTGCCCGGACCGCTTCCCGACAACGCCGTGGATACCCTCAAGGCCGCGATTTCCAGCGCCATGAATCTGTGCGACGACTACAGGACACAGATCGAGACCACCATCGAGTTTGTCGACAAGAACCTCAAGGATCACGGGATTATCGATCCAGTACAGGAAAATGCACAGAACGCGCCGCAAACCGGCGCTGCGAGGTGAAGAATGAAAAGGATTGGAATTTTCGTACTGCAATCGTTCGTATTCCTGGCGATAGCTCATCTCAATTTCGTCCACGCCCACAACGAGCCCGAGAAAACCCCGCAACGCGTGGCGCACGCTGACGAAAGAACGCAGAGCAGCGCCAGTGATGCACCTCAGGATTTCGTCACTTGCACCGGATGGCACGCCCTCTGCAGTGCCTCTCCCGACTGCAGAATGAATGGCGACAAGGCTGACTGTGACTGTTTGAGAGTGAATGAAACACATATTGTTGCGACAAGTGAAATCCAGGATCTTGCGGCCAAACGCCTGACCCTGGCCCAATGTACTAAGGAACATCCTTGCAATCTCGACCAAGCTCCTGTGTGCACGGCCATCAGGGATAGACAGTATCAAGTGGATAACACTAAGTATGAATGGGTATCCACCTATTCTTATCGCGGATGGTGCAGTCTTTTGCAGCAAAAGCCAGTCGCGTGTGATCAACAAACGCCTGGCTATACCGGGGATGCATATTGGGCTATCTGCGATGCCGCTCCATGCACGGAAAATCCGAATCCATCCAATCCGGATAAGCCCTTGAGTTGTCAGTGCCGGGTAGAGAGTACGCCATTTGTCGGCCTGGGCAGTTGCACCGGTGTCAATGGCGGGATCATTTCAAGCTTTCCGCTAGCGGCATGGGATTTTCAAAGGAACACCTACCCATTTCCTATGCCTGGCTATGAATACGTGCAGGGCGCATGTTCCCCTTTGAAATCTGATCCATTGCCGCTGGAATCGAAATAAAAGAAACGATCGCCCTGCTGAGGTGAGTCGCCCACGAACCAGAGTGGTTATCCGTTTAGGTCGAAAGCTCGGACGAGTGTCATAGAACCAATTTGCTGGATCGATATAGAACATGGCATCGTGCCGGGAACAGTACGACGCGCATGTCCCCGGCAGATACTGAACCCGGTGACCATCGTCCTTGATGTGGCAGCAAGACCGGCGAGCTGCTGAACTTTATTGAGGTGTGCATCAAGAGCATTAAATGATCGGGTAACTTTTGACGCAATTAGGGTGGCTGTGAATGCCGTAACCTGGCCGAAAAGCAGCCGATTTTCTTGGCCGATGCAAGGACGCCTGTTGGCCGCCGGTCGCCCGTGGACACAAACCAAGGTATGACCTCTTGTGTCCACGAAGCTGACATGAGCTGTTTCAAAAGGAATCAAGTCGCTGTAAATTGGCGGCCCTTAGCTAAACCTCGGTCTGTTCAGCAATCTCAAGCGCGTCATCGACCTCAATCCCAAGATAACGAACGGTGCTTTCCAGCTTGGTGTGCCCCAGCAGAAGCTGCACCGCACGCAGGTTCTTGGTCCTGCGGTAAATCAGCGTCGCCTTTGTCCGCCTCATGGTGTGAGTACCATACGGTGCTGGATCCAGACCAATCGACTGCACCCAGGATTCGACAATTCGTGCGTACTTCCTTGTCGACATGTGGGGAGAGTTCGTAAGCCGGCGCGGAAACAAGAACTGATTGCCGGCCAAGTGCGCCTTTTCCATTCAGGACGCCAACGACGTGCACGTCTGCTCAGTGATTTCAGACTGGACGGGGCGCTTGGTCTTCTGCTGCATCACGATTGCACGAGGCAGTATCCAGTTTCCTTGCACAATGTCACTTACTTTTAATCCAGTCAGATCGCATCCACGCAACTTGCTATCAATTGCCAGATTGAGCAGCGCTAAATCCCGGGTGCGCTGCTCCATCTGCAGCCGTATGCGAATAGCCCAGATCTCCTTCAGGCGCAAAGGCGCTTTCTGGCCGACCAGTTTCCCCTTTTTCCACGGGATATGCGTTGCCGTTTGGTGAAGGTTCGCTTCCATGGCTTCCTCCCATTTCAATTGAAAGGAACCCCATCGTTAGCTGGTTTACTTAAATGGGCGATAACAGACTTGAGCAAACATTCAGATTTATTCAGAAATCTCGCAGAATCGACCCTATCCAGCCATTCAACATGAGGGAAAAACACTTCTTTTCACATCTATTTGCTTGCCGCCAGACGTATCCCAAGGAAAATGAACAGAATTCCCGCTGTACAGTTAAGCACATTTGCAAAGCCACTTCCCCCGTGCAGTCGGCTCCTTAAAAAAGAGGAGAACCACACAAGGCATAAGCACCAGAGCGTGCTGGTAATGACGAAGCACATTCCCAGCGTGATGAATGCAAGGAACTTGCTGCTGGTGGCGGAAATGAACTGCGGCACAAACGCTAAAAAGAAAAGTACGACCTTCGGATTCAAGACATTAGTAAGTAGCCCTTGACGATAGGCAGCAAAGAAATTCGAGGAAGAAAAATCAGTTGGCAGTGCCGACGCCGATGGGTGGGCCAACAGCATGCGTACTCCAAGATATACCAAGTAAGAAGCACCAAGCAGCTTGACCGCCCAAAACGCGGTGGCAGACGCGGCCAGCACCGCAGACAAGCCGATAGCCGCAGCAAAGGTATGGACCATTGCACCGCTTGATATGCCTAGTACAGAAGCAACGCCTGCACTACGACCGTGCGAGATGCTTCGCCCGAGGATGTAGAAAGTGTCCGTGCCAGGGGGCAAGTTCAAAATGACGCAGGACGCAAGGAAAAAGCCAAAATCGTGGATGCTGTACATGGGAGGTAAGAATCAAATGAGGGGCCCGTACGATCCTAACTCAAGGTTCGAACAGCCCCAATAGCTGCAATCGTCGAGTATGGAAGACAATTATTGGCCGACACCAGCCTGCCTTGGTTACATCTCAAATGCAGTAAAGCCGCGCTATCGCACGCAACGGACATAGTTCTTGATTCTGACCTCATCGTGCTGCCCACCAAGCGAACCAAAGCTGGAGGGATCTCCTACTTTCGGGGCGCTGCGCTGAGCTCCGGCCCCATGTACATCAACACCATCGATGGAAGTACAAGGGCCGAAGCAAACATAGGTGGCATGCCGGATATTGTCGCCATGAGTCGTGCTGCTCCAGAACCAGCCTTTGGGGTCCGTCATTTTCAGGAAACGTTCGTCCAGTGCAGGTGAATGCCGGGTGTAATCGACGATGCTTTGAAGTTCCTTGACGTTGGGCAGCCGCCAACCACGTCGCCCAGCAAGTTCCAGGTTTTGGCAATAAGCCAGCGCCTCGGGCCAATCCCGAGGCTTGCCATCATCGACCTTCTGCCAAACGAGACCACTCGTACGATCTTCGACCATGCCTTGACCAAGATCGGTGAAACGATTCTCGCCCCATATCGGGCCACGGACGCAACGATAAAACAGACGATTGCGCCCGCTCGTGGGCGCCTGTTTGATGTGACCATCGAGGAAATTGAAAAAGAATGCAGCCTCGACACCAGGGCGCCCAAAGTGCACGCCGGTGTAACGGGTCGATGACCAGGTTTGTCCCATCATTCGCGGGGTATGGGTATCAGCGAAACGGTCACCTGCCAGCACATCCATACCCGGTTGTCGGAACTCGAAAAGATCATCTATGTAGGCACGGCGCCCCTGTGAACCACGAAAATCAGCCAGCGAGAATAGTTCCTTGATATTGGGCAGACGCCAGTCGTGCATGCCGCCAAGCGTAAGTGCTCTGCACACGGCTTCTGCACCGTAATAATCAAGCCGGGTTTCGTTATGCCTCTTCTGCCATGTCAGCCCAGTGACCAGATCACTGATGGTGCCGTCCCCATTGTCGCGGTATGCAGGCACGGCACCTTCGTAATGACCGTCCTGACCGTAGAAGGGCGAGCCGGCCGGCGGGCACGGAATAATGGCGCTGTTGTCAAAGCAACTGCCTTGACCGGTGTCCGGGACACGGGATTCGACGCGAATTGCCCTTGCGTTCATGCCGCTAATGATGGCACCGAAGGGTGGGGGCGAATCGCCACGATTGTTTCGGCGCGGCGTATTTTCTTGAACTTGCCCCAACGGCCTCGTCCGCAGAACATTGCTCCCCTGGTTACCGACAGGGACGCACACCGGACGTCCTTGGCGCTTTGTCCGGCACTCCCCCGTTACGCGGCCATGTGGCGCGTCGAAGTGGCAAGCCCCCCCTTCGGAGCGGCCTTCGCATGCCGAAAACGCCTCCGTGGGAGGGGCGATAACAGTCGTCTGACCGGTGGCGACAGTGGTCATGAATACCAGCGCAAAGCAGGCAAACGAGATCTTCATAGGCAATTGACACGGAATGGTGCATTTCAGGAAAGTCTCCCATCCTGCCATCGCTCCTATTTGGTGGCAACTGCGGGACCAGCTTCTGGCTCACCGCACCAACAGGGCAACTTGACACATTCTTTATCGCGCGCCCAATCCGGCGTCCAGTTTCATATCCTTTCTGCCGAACGGTTCAGGCATGCTATCTGGCGGGTTTCAGCGTGAGGCCACCGATCCAATGGCAGCTATACGGAGCCGGTGAGAGGTTGCTTGTGGCCGGATTCCGCCGTCGGATGGATTCCTGCCACCGCCGGCTATAGTCAACCTTCCCGACTATCGTAAACCGGACGCGGCATGCGCCTGTCGACCCTAAGGAGCCAGTCACCTTCCTTGAATACCGACGTTCTGCGTAATTCTTTGCGTGGCGTTTAGCATATGAGATCTAAACGCAAAAAATTCATCACGTGGCATGGGGCGCGCAAAATAATAACCCTGCGCTTCATCGCAACCGAAGTCGCGCAATCGCGCCAAGGCACCATTATCCTCAACGCCCTCGGCAATCGTTGTCAGGCCGAGGCTATGCGCCATCTGAATGATGGCGCACACAATCGCTGCATTCTCCACGTCGCTGTCCAGATTGCGAACAAAAGACTGGTCGATCTTGAGCTTGTCGACCTGAAAGCGCTTGAGGTAAGACAGGCTGGAGTAACCCGTGCCGAAATCATCGATAGAAAGTTTGATGCCCAAGCGCTTCATTCTTTGTACGGTCTCAAGCACTTTTTCGGTGTCGCCAATCAGGATCGACTCCGTGAGCTCCAATTCGATCAGGGCCGGATTCACACCGGACTCTTCAAGGGCGTCGATGACCGAATGCTCAATATTGCCGCGCTTGAACTGCACCGCAGACAGATTGATCGCGACGTTCAGGGGAGGTCCCCCGGATCCTTGCCAGAATGCCGCTTGGCGGCAGGCTTCGCGCAACACCCATTCGCCGATCGGCACGATCAGACCGCTGTCTTCCGCGATTGAAATGAAGCGGCCCGGCGCAATCATGCCGAGTTCCGGATGATTCCAGCGGAGCAGCGCCTCGACCCCGACTATTTGGCCGCTCGTAATATCGATCTGCGGCTGATAATGCAACTCGAATTCGCTGCGCGCCAATGCCTTGCGCAGGCCACTGAGGATGAATTGTTTTTCGACAGCATCGACATTCATCTGATTGTCGAAGAAGCGATAAGCGTTGCGCCCTGATTCCTTGGCCCGATACATGGCGATGTCGGATTTCTTTAACAGGGACTCAAAGTCGTTTCCGTCATCGGGATAGAACGTCACACCAATGGATGCGGAAGTGGTCAGCTCGTTGCCTGCGATGATATAGGGATCGGACAGGCGGTTAATGAGCTTCTCCAGCACGGGCGTGGCCGCCTCGGCATTTGGCAGGCTGGGTAACAGGATCAAGAATTCGTCGCCGCCCTGGCGACTAATGGTATCTGTCTCGCGCGCGCATTCGATAAGGCGATGGGCGACTTCCTTGAGGAGGTTGTCGCCCATCATGTGGCCAAGCGAATCGTTGATCGTCTTGAAGTTGTCGAGATCGAGAAACAGCAAAGCCACTTTCGAGTGCGAACGGTCGGCATACGCGATAGCCTGATTGAACCTGTCCTGGACCAACATGCGGTTCGGAAGTTCGGTCAGCAAGTCGTGAAAAGCGAGGAACTGGATTTTTTCCTCGGACTGCTTGCGTTCGGTGATATCGACATGCGCGCCCATCATGTGTGCCGGCCGCATCTGTTCATCAAACAGGAATGCGCCGGTTGCCCATATCCAGCGGTAGGATCC
>DATEZO010000054.1:0-3807 GCA_035255485.1 Burkholderiaceae bacterium | reverse complement strand
GCTGGTATCCGCCTATGATATTAACGACTCGGTCGGCATTATTGACAGTATCGCGCCGGATAGCGAGTTCTTTACTGATTTCGAACGATTTTACGATCATGCATGGCGTCTGAAACGCACACCGGACGACGCACTGAATTACGTATCCATCTGCTCCCCCAATCACCTGCACCATGCACACATCGCAGCCGGCCTGCGTCTCGGCTGCGATGTAATTTGCGAAAAGCCGCTGGTGCCGACACCCGCATTGATGGACGACCTGGCCCGCGTCGAACGGGAAAACGGCAAGCGCGTCTTCAACATCCTGCAGTTGCGGCATCACAAGGCGATTCTCGATCTGAAAGCCAGCGTCATGGCATCGAAAGAGCAGCGGAAATTCGATGTTGACCTGACGTACATTACCTCGCGGGGAAAGTGGTACATGGAAAGCTGGAAAGGCGACCCGCGCAAATCATTTGGTATCGCGACTAATATCGGCGTGCATTTTTACGACATGCTGCATTTTGTTTTCGGCAAGCTGCAGCAAAATATCGTGCATCACATGGCGGAGTCCAAGGCCGCCGGTTACCTGGAATACGAAAATGCGCGCGTACGCTGGTTTCTTTCCATCGATGCAAAGGATCTGCCCAAGGAAGTCCAGGGCAGGAAAACCACCTACCGCTCTGTCACCATCAACCATCGAGAGCTGGAATTTTCAGACGGATTCACCGATCTGCATATGCAGAGCTATGCCGCCATTCTTGCCGGCAAAGGATACGGACTGGAAGACGCCCGTCACTGCATTGAAACCGTGAACGCGATCAGAACAGCCAGGCCGATGCCGGCCGGCGATGACGCCCATCCCTGGCTGCAAACGAAAAAAGGTTTGTGACATGGCTGCCACCATCCATTCCAGCGCCATTGTCGATGACGGTGCGACGCTTGGCGACAACACCTCTATCTGGCATTTCACCCATGTCTGTGGCGGCGCCCGCATCGGCAATGGCTGTTCGCTTGGCCAGAACGTCTTCGTCAGCAATGATGTCGTGATCGGCAACAACGTCAAGATCCAGAACAATGTCTCGGTCTACGACGCGGTGACAATTGAAGATGATGTCTTTTGCGGCCCGAGTATGGTCTTCACCAACGTGTACAACCCGCGCGCGTTCGTTTCCCGCAAGGATGAGTATCGCAAGACGTTGGTCAGGCGCGGCGCCACCCTTGGCGCAAATTCAACCATCGTATGCGGTGTATCCGTGGGTGAGTATGCCTTCATCGCTGCCGGCGCAGTCGTGAACCGCGACGTGCCGGATTTTGCGCTCATGGCCGGTGTCCCGGCGCGCCAAATCGGCTGGATGAGCCGTTTCGGCGAGCGCCTGGACCTGCCGCTTGGTGGCAGTGGCGAAGCCGCATGCCGGCATACCCGTGACCGTTACATCCTCATGCATGGCGTCTGCCGTCTTTATTCAGCCTGATATACGCACAAGGACATACAGGAAAATGGAATTCATCGACCTTAAAACGCAATACGATGCGCTACGCAATAGCATCCACGCCCGCATCCAGGCTGTTCTCGATCACGGCCAATACATCATGGGACCGGAAGTCGGAGAACTGGAAGACAGGCTTGCCGTCTATACCGGCGCAAAGCATTGCATCACGGTGGCGTCCGGCACGGAAGCCTTGCTGATTTCACTCATGGCGCTGGATATCCGGCCCGGCGATGAAGTCATCACCACGCCCTTCTCCTTCATCGCCACAGCAGAAGTCATTGCCCTGCTAGGCGCAAAACCGGTTTTTGTCGATATCGAACCCGATACCTGCAATATCAATGTTGCCTTGATTGAAGAAAAAATCACGCCGCGCACCCGCGCCATCATGCCGGTTTCACTCTATGGCCAGCCGGCCGACATGGATGAGATCAATGCGATCGCCGCACGGCATGGCCTGACGGTGATCGAGGATGCCGCTCAGAGCTTCGGCGCGACCTACAAAGGTCGGAAAAGCGGCAATCTTTCCACCATCGGCTGCACCAGTTTTTTCCCCAGCAAACCGCTCGGCTGCTATGGCGATGGCGGCGCCATCTTCACCAATAACGACACACTGGCGCAGGCGATGCGCGAAATCCGTGTTCATGGGCAATCGAAGCGTTATGTCCATACCCGTATTGGTGTCGGCGGCCGCATGGATACCCTGCAATGCGCAATCGTGCTGGCCAAGCTGGAACGGTTCGAACAAGAGATCGAACAGCGACTCAGGATTGGCGCCTGCTACAACGCGCTGTTTGCAGGCAAGGTGCACACCATTATTCAACGTCCTGACCGTACCAGTACATTCGCCCAATACACCGTGTGCGCGGACAACCGCGAAAAAGTACAGGCTTTCTTGACTGAATCCGGTATTCCCACTGCCATCCATTATCCGGTACCCATGCATTTGCAGCCTGCCTATGCCACATTGAGCAGCGCGGACTGCTGCCCGGTTTCGGTCGTGATGGCGCGCAAGGTGCTCAGTTTGCCAATGGGGCCGGATCTTGATGTCGCCGTATGCCGCGATATCGCAGATGCATTGCTTATTGCGTCAGCGCAGCCACGGTATGCACATATGAATCCCTGCACCGAACCTGTATGAAATTTTCCGTACCGACATTCTGGAAACACGTCATCACGGTACTCAGCGGGACCGTAGCGGCGCAAGCCTTGCCCCTGCTGGTCGCACCGCTGATTACGCGCTTGTGCACGCCAGAGGGTATGGGCACATTCGGTGTCTGGTGGGGAATCATTTCCATTGCCTCGATCGCCGCCACGCTGCGACTCGACACTGCCATGATTCTCGATCATGGGTCATCCGAACAGCAAACCTGTTTCAGCGTGGTGGCCTGGTCTGCAACCGTGCTGGCACTGATACTCACCTTGCTTGCCGTAACGGCACGCACCTTGGGCCTGCCGCAGGCGCTGCACATGCCTTGGTTCGGGCTATTGACTATTGGCATTGGGATGTGGCTTGTTGCTTATATGCAAACAATGCTGGCGTATGCGACTTCTTATCGTGCATTTGGCAAAGCGGCGCGTGCCAAGATATGGGCTGCAGGCTCAATTGCCATGGGACAACTCAGCCTGCTTGCAATCGGAATGAATGGGGGAGTTTCGCTCATGGCCGGCCAAATCACCGGACTTGCCATTGGCGTGATCGCCGGCATTCATTTTTTGTCGCCGCCGCGTACGAACCTGTCGCTCAAGCTTGATGCTATACAACGTACCTATCTCATGAAGCACCAGGCATTCTGGCGTTTTGCCTTACCAGCGGAGTTGCTCGATGTGATCGGAGGACAATTTCCATTATTCATGATAGGAGCAAAATATGGAGTTTTCTACGCTGGTCTGTTTGCCTTAACCAGTCGTGTAATGGCTGCGCCGATATCGCTCTTGGCAGCGTCTGTACAAGAGGTATTCAAACGTGAATCAATCCACGATTTTCAAACTATCGGGAATTGCAAAAATACGTATGAACGCACATTCAAGGCATTGTTTTTGCTCGGTTGCGTTCCCTTTTTATTCATATTGATATTTGCCCCAAGTTTTTTTTCCTGGATATTCGGAGAACCTTGGCGTGAGGCAGGCGAATTCGCGCGCATTATGGCACCGCTATATTTTCTTAATTTTATAGCTAGCCCTTTAAGTTATGTATTTTATGCTTCGGGAAAACAAAAAATTAATCTTATTTGGCACATTGCTTTATTTTTAATGACTATTTGTATATTCCTATTGCCATTGAATCTAAAAGAAAGTTTATGGACTTATACAATTGGCTATTCTTTTTTATATGTTG
>DATEZO010000053.1:0-8637 GCA_035255485.1 Burkholderiaceae bacterium | reverse complement strand
GACCGGAAAGTGGCCGTGATCGGCCATGGCAAGGAAGGCATTCGGGAAGCCCTGTTCCTGCGCCAGTTTACCGCCGATCTGACGCTGTTGACGCTCGGCAAGGAGATGGCATTGACGGATGACGAGCGACAGTTGTTGCGGGAAGAAAATATTCAGGCAATTGAAGAGCCGATTGCTGAAGTGACAGTCGAAAACGGCCGGATTGCCGCGCTCAAAGTACGCAGCGGAAAGACACATTCTTTCGATACCCTGTATTCCGCGCTAGGTGCCAGGGCGAGGACAGACCTGGCGCTGCGGCTGGGTGCGAAATGCAAGGAAAGCGGCGAACTCTTTGTAGATGAACATTATCAAACATCAATTGACGGCCTGTACGCGGTCGGCGATGTGGCAAGCGGGTTGAATCAGATCTGCGTTGCCACGGCGCACGCTGCCATCGCGGCTACCGCCATTCACAATGACCTGCAATCAAAATCCGGACGGAGGATATAAATGCCCGATTCAACACCACAAGGAAAGCCCGAGCACGACAAGCAGATCCCATCCGCCGATTCGCCGGCGACGCTTTCATCCGGATTGCCTTCTTCCTCGGGTAATTCGCCGAAAAGAGTCACGCCGAAAGACATCACGCCGGAACATGCATCATGGAAAGATCTGCAGGTGAAGGACAGGGGTTCCGACCTGCCGTGCGAAGAATCGCGCCAACCGCAACAGGAACAGGCGGCCGCCGCCGCACAGCGCCAGCCGGTCGATGCAGCCGCTGCGTCGTCCGCGGACCTGCCCTCGTCCCGTGGCGATTCGCCGCAGGAAGTGACGCCGAAAGACATCGCGCCAGGCGACGCCTCGTGGAACGATCTGCATATCAGGGAGATTGCCGCAGGAGAACCGGCGCAGCGCGAAGAATCCATGCTGGATGAAGCCATCGAACTGACGTTTCCCGCCAGCGACCCGACCGCCGAACTGCCGGCGTCCTCCGGTTCCGAAAAAGACGCCAGGTGCAATGATGAAGAAGAATCCATGCTGGATGAAGCCATCGATCTGACGTTTCCGGCCAGCGATCCGATCGCGGTATCCTCGATTACCAGAATCGAGGTCAATGTCGTGCGCCGGGAAGTCATGCAAAAACAGTAGTGAACAAGCCCGTCGTCACCGCATGTTGGTAGCGGGAATGCATGCATTCCCGCCACAGGCGCGCGGGAACGACACGCCTGTAATGCAGCAGTAGGTTTTCCGATGCAACGCGACTTGCTCTCAGTGCAGCTTCACGCGCGGTGACGTCTTGCGGCGGGCCCATTGCGCCAGCGTGTCGAGTGCCATGCGAATGACGCCGTGCAGCGCGATCAAATGGGAGCGATACAGCGACATGTACAGCAGGCGCGCCAGCGTACCTTCCACCAGCACCGATTTGCCGATGAGCTTGCCCATCAGATTGCCGACCGCATTGAAGCGCCCCAGCGACACCAGCGATCCGCGATCGCGATACGTGAATCGCCCCGGCGGCTCGCCGGCCAGCCGGCGTTGCAAGGCGTGATAGAGAAACCTGGCCTGCTGGTGCGCCGCCTGGGCGCGCGGCGGGACGGTTTTCCCGGTCTGTGGCCAGGGGCAGCTGGCGCAATCGCCGAAAGCGAAAATATCCGGATCAATCTCGGTCTGCAGCGTCTGCGACACCAGCACTTGCCCCAGCTTGTTGACCGGCAGGCCGCAATCGGCCAGTACCGGAGGAACCTGGATGCCGGCTGCCCAGACGATCAGGTCGGCCGGCACGGCTTTGCCGCTCGCCGTCAGCACCGCATCGCTGCGTACCTCGGTGACTTTTTCGCCGGTCAACAGCCGGATGTCGAGGCGCTGCAGCGTTTGCGCCGTCTCGCGCGCGATATATTCCGGTAAAGGGCCGAGAATGCGCGGACCGGCTTCAATGATCGTGATGCGCACATCGCGCCGCGGATCGAGATGATGCAAGCCGTAAGCCCCCAGCACTTGCGCCGTATTGCGCAATTCCGCCGACAGTTCGACGCCGGTCGCGCCGCCGCCGATGATGACGATATCGACGTGCGGGCGTTGCTGATGCCCGGCATCGCCCAGCCGGTTTTGGGTTCGCATGCAGGCGGCAATCAGGCGGCGGCGGAAATGCTCTGCTTCGTTGACGGTATCGACCGCGATGGCATGGGCGGCTGCGCCCGGCGTGCCAAAGAAATTCGTCACGCTGCCAATCGCCAGTACCAGCGTATCGTAGGCAATCTCGCGCTGCGGCAGGATCTCGACGCCTTCCTGGTCCCGCACTGCGGAAAGCGTGAGGGTTTTCCGTGCGCGATCAAGACCCGTCAAGTCGCCTTGCTGGAATTCGAAATGATGCCAGCGCGCCTGTGCGACATATTCAAGCTGGTTCGCATTGGCATCCATGCTGCCGGCAGCGACTTCATGCAGCAACGGTTTCCAGAGATGTGTCGGCGAGCGGTCCGCCAGCACTACCATGGCGCGGCCGGAACGGGTGAGTTTGTCCCCCAGCCGCGTTGCCAGTTCCAGTCCACCCGCGCCGCCGCCGACGATCACGATGCGGTGCGGCCTGGTGCTCTGCCCGCTGCGCATCGATTGATGATCGGTTGTTGCCGTATGGCTTGCATTGCGCGGATTGATGAAATGAGGCATGAATTTCCTTCTCTGGCCCATGCCAGACTGGTCTTTTGGATTGACCGCCATGCGAAAGATTCCATGCCGCTGCGGCAGTCAGCCGAGGTCCGGATAGCCGGTGATTGCCTGGATCGCCTTGTAGAGGGGTTGCAGGCGGCCATACATTTTCCGGTATACGCGGTGATACAGGTCATTGTAGATGCGCCGATGCTGCGGATTCGGTTCGAATACGCAGCCGATGCGCGTCATCTCCCGGATCGCAGTGGGGAAATCCGGATGCAGCTTCAACCCCACCGCCGCATTGATCGCAGCACCGAGGCCGGAGGTTTCGTAGATATGCGGCCGTGCGGTCGGCAGGCCAAAAATGTCTGCGGTCAATTGCATCGCCGCATCGCTTTGCGAGCCGCCGCCAGATACGCGCAACGAGGTGATTGGCACGCCGCTGCGCTGTTCGATGCGTTCCTTGCCATCGCGCAGCGCATAGGCCAGGCCTTCCAGGATCGCACGATAGAAATGGGCACGCGTATGAACGTCGCCGAAGCCGATCACCGCGCCTTTGGCTTCCGGTCCGGGCAGCTTGATGCCGGGTGTCCAGTAGGGTTGCAGCATCAACCCCATGGAGCCGGGGGGCACCGCATTCAGCAAGTCGTCGAACAGGGTTTCCGGCGCGATGCCTTGTTCCGCTGCCAACGATTGTTCGTAATGGGCGAACTGTTCCTTGAACCAGTTGACCATCCAGTAGCCGCGGAAAATCTGCACCTCGATGCTGTATGCACCGGGCAATGCGGCAGGATAGGGTGGAATGAAAGGCGTGACTTCGAGATACTTGCGGCTGGTGGTATTGATGGTGGCGGTGGTGCCGTAGCTGATGCAGCCGATCTGCGGCTCCAGGCAGCCGGCGCCGGTCACTTCGCAGGCCTTGTCGGCAGCCGCCGCAATCAGCGGCAGGCCGGGCGGAATGCCGGTCGCGGCAGCGGCAGCGGCCTCGATCCGGCCGATCTCGTCGCCCGGCGCAACCAGCTCCGGCAGCATGTCGCGCTCGATGGCCAATGCCTGCCATTTCCAGTCGCCCGGCCTGGCCCAGGCCAGGCGCTTGTAGTCGAATGGAATATAGCCGACCTGCGATCCGGACGAATCGACGAAGCGGCCGCACAGCCGGTAATTCAGGTAGCCGGACAACAGCAGGAATTTGTCGGTCCTGTCCCAGATTTCCGGCTGGTGTGCCTTGATCCAGTTGGTTTCCGCTTCGCCCCGAAAGAAATTGATCGTGCCATCGACCCGCGCCAGCTTGAACGCGGTGCGCCAGAACAGGCTGATCGGCGGCACTTCGGTGGTGCGGCGCTGGTCGAGCCAGACGATGGCGGGGCGCAGCGGCTGGCCGTTTTTATCCAGACTGATTACCGTGCCGCGCTGCGTGGTGACGGCGACGCCCTTGATTGCCTCCTTGCGGATATCGTTTTCCGCCCACAGGCGCTGGCATGCGGCGCAGAGCGCCTGCCAGTAAGCTTCGGCATCATGCTCGACCCAGCCGGGATGCGCCGAAAAATACGCATCCAGATGCACCTGCGACTTGGCGACGATCCGGCCGTGCAGGTCGAACAGCAGCGCGCGCACGCTTTGCGTGCCGTTATCGATTGCCAGGATATAGTCGTCGGGCATGGCGCTCCTTTCGTATCAACCTTGACTTTTCAAGGGCGGACTGCGGGCAGGATATCGGCTGGCGGCGGTGTGCAGTAGCGTCTGCGCCATAATTCCAGATAATGCGCCTGTTCGGATGCCCATTGCGTGTTGCTCCAGCCCAGTTCAGGCTGGCAGATGGCGCGGATGCGAGGCAGTGATCCAACCCCGCCCTCGCGCAGCAGCAGGCCGAGGCGGGTGCGTCGCAGCAGCAGGTCTTCCAGATGCAGCACTGCTTCGCTACGCGCCGCCCAGCGCAATTCGGCCCACAGGGTTTCGGTGCCGGCAATCGCCTCCAGTTCGTCGTCGCGCGCCAGCGCCAATAGTGCCGGCGCATGGCGGCCGTAGCGCCCCTGCAGCCGCAGCCGCTGCCGTACGCCCAATACCGGCGTCGCCAGGGGCAGCGCCGGCGTGGGGGCGAATACCGGTGCTGCGCGCAGCTTGGCATGCCAGCCGGGCAGCAGCGGCGCCGCGTGCCTGAGTGCATCCAGCGCGATCAGGCGGAAGGTGGTCAGCTTGCCGCCGGTGACCGAGAGCAGGCCGTCTTCCAGCCATACCGCATGGTCGCGTCCTTCCTTCGATGGGTCCGGCTTGCCGCTGTCGACCACGGGGCGCACCCCGGCATAGGTCGAAATGATGTCGTCCCGGGTCAAGTCCAGTTGCGGGAACTGGAACCGGATGGCTGCCATCAGGTAGGCAACTTCGTCCTGGGTGATCGATGCCTCGTCCTGCATGCTGTCGCGGTGATCGACATCGGTGGTGCCGACCAGCGTCACGCCTTCCCACGGAAAGGCGAATACCGGACGCCCGTCATGCGGATGCATCAGGCTGACGGCTTGAGACACCGGCAGGCGCCATGCCGGAAAGATCAGGTGGCTGCCGCGCAATGGCCGCAACGCCGGCTTGGGATGGGAAGCGGGCCGCAATGCATCGCCCCAGGCGCCGGTGGCATTGATGACGACTCCGGCATCGACTTCGCAGGTGGTGCTGCTGGCCGCATCCAGCAGGCGTGCGCCGCTGGCCTTGCCTTGCACATGCAGCAGCTGCGCCGCCGCCATGTAATTGATCGCAACGCCGCCGGCGGCGGCCGCTTCCTGCAGCACGCGCAGCACCAGCCGCGCATCGTCGGTCTTGGCATCGGCGTAGCACAGGCCGCCGCGCAATCCGCTGCGCTCGATGTGCGGCGCCAGCATCAGGAATTCATCGGTCGGGTAATAATGACGCGCGTGTTGCCCGGCCATCATGTCATACAACGCCAGCGCGACGGAAAACACCCGGCGGCCCGGCGGGCGGCCGTGGTAATCGGCAAAGGCAAAGCCTTGCGGCACGACCAGGCCAGCCGCTTCTTGCAGCAGGCGCTGTCGCTCCCGCACCGAATCGCGGGTCAATTGCAGCTTGCCCTGCTTGATATAACGCAGTCCGCCATGCACCAGCTTCGAGGAGCGGCTGGAGGCGCCCCAGGCGAAATCGCGCTGTTCGACCAGCAGGGCCTGCAAGCCGTTGCGCGCGGCTTCCAGCAGGATGCCAGCGCCGGTGATGCCGCCGCCGATGATGAGGAGGTCCCATTTTCGGCTGGCAAGGATTGCCGGGATGTGCGTGCGCCAGCCGGTCGGCCACATGTCAACCGCCTTCCGATTCAGCCGGTAGCAGCTTGCCGGGATTCATCATGCCGTACGGGTCGAAATGGCGGCACAGTGCGCGCATCGCGCCGATCCCGAGCGGTCCTTTTTCCGCTGGCAGATACGCTGCATGGTCGGTCCCGACGCCATGCTGGTGGCTGATGGTGCCGCTGTGATCGACGATCGCCTGGCTGGCGGCATGCTTCAGTGCGCGCCAGCGTGCCAGGTCTTCCTCGTAATTGCCCGCCAGGCGGTAAACGAAGGTGCTGTAAACGCTTGCGCCTTGCGCATAGAAATGCGACAGGTGAGTGTACCCGTGCAGGCGTTCGCCGGATGCGGCCATCGCGGCGGCGGCAGCCTGTTCGATGGCCTGCATCATGCCGCGTACCCGTGGCCAGTCCACCGCGGTTTCAACCGTATCGATTGCATAGCCGTGCTGCCACAGTGCATTGCGCAAATAGACGTTGCGAAAGCGGTTCTGCTTCCATTTTTCACCGATCGCGCGGCCGATGTGGACGCCGCGGTATTGGCGCGTGATTCGCACGGCATCGCGCAGCGTGTTTGCCACTGCGGCATTGCGGCCGCTCGCGCCCAACAGCAGCAGGCATTTGCTACTGCGGCAGCCGCGCCAGCCGAGATAGCGTTCCAGCAGGCCGATCAATGTTTCATGGCCGGCCAGCGTCAGGGTGGTGAGGGTTTCGACCGGATTCGACAGGCGCAGCATCGAGAGCGGCAATTTTGCCTGCACCAGCGCGCGCGCCGCCTGTTCCGCCTGTTCCCAATCGGGGAAAAAGACGGCGTGGAAGGATTCGCGCTGAGGCAGCGGCGAGATGCGCACGGTCGCTTCGGTCAGGATACCGATGCGGCCCTCCGAACCGAGCACCATCTCGCGCAGGTCGATGCCGGCGGCCGAAGCGGGAAAGGCCGGCATGCGCAGCGTGCCGCGCGGCGTTTCCAGGGTGCCGCCCGCAAACAGTTGCTCGATGCGGCCGTAGCGCAACGATTGCTGGCCCGATGAGCGGGTGGCGATCCAGCCGCCAAGCGTGGCATATTCGAACGATTGCGGAAAATGGCCGAGCGTATAACCCTGCGCGCGCAACTGCGCCTCCAGGTCGGGGCCGGCAATGCCGGCGCCGAAGGTCGCCAGTTGCGTGGTGCGGTCGAGGTCGATCAGGTTCGACAGCCGCGCCAGGCTGACAGTCAGTACCGGCGCATCGCCGCGCGGCACGCTCAGGTGGCCTGCCACGCTGGTGCCGCCGCCGTAGGGAATCAGCACCGCGCCGCATTGTTTGGCGTAATCCAGCAATGCGCGCACCTGCGCGCCGCTTTCGGGAAAGGCGATTGCATCCGGCGCCGCGCCGATCCTGCCGTAGCGCAGCTTCAGCCAGTCCGGCAGGCTTTGGCCCAGGGCATGGCGCAAGCGGGTTTCCGGGGCGGTGTCGAGCAGGCGATGCGGCGCCAGGCGGCTTGCCGGCAGAGTACGGCACGCTTCCTCCAGCGTGGCATCCCGCGGCGGTGTGCCGGCGCCGATGCGCTCGCGCAGGAAGGCGAGCGTGTGCGGATTCAATACAAGTGCGATGGTGTCGTCACCCCAGCCATTCCAGCGTCTCACACTGTCCCTTTCAAGTCACGCAGCTTGTCATACTGCCGAAAAAGCATACCTGACAATCTCGACCCTGTATTGTGCATTCACGCCAACCCGGTTGTCCCATCATGCCAGCTTCCGACCCCGCTTCAAACCGTTTCAGTCCGCATGACGGCCGGGTCGCCAGCCTCTATCTGCAACCCTTGATCGAAGCGGCGGTCGCGCGCGGTGTTGCGGTACGGGATATGGCATGCGCCGCAGGCCTTGCACCGGATGCGCTGATGCCATTGTCGACATCACATTTTTGCTTGGTTACCGGGAGCAAAGCTCGTTGAATCATGCATTCAAGGAATGGGCCGGCATCACTCCGGGCGCTTATCGCGGAGGCAAGCGCTGAGACATCCATTTCCGGTGGGAAAGGATGGGGATGCGGCGTAGAACATGCGGAAAATTCGCGCATAATGCGGTCAAGACGTTCTCGATCAATGCGTCCGGAACATGATAATGGCGACTGCAGAATTTCGTTTTTATGCTGAGCTGAATGCCTTTATTTCACGGCCGTTCCGGCATCGCCCGTTCATGCACGAATACGCGCGCGATGCAACTGTCAAGCACGCCATGGAAGCGCTTGGCGTGCCGCATACCGAAGTCGAGCTCATTCTGGCGAACGGCGTGCCGGCCGGGTTTTCGCGGCGGATGCGGGACGGTGACCGGATCAGCGTCTACCCGCATTTCCAGCGACTGGATATTTCAACTGTTACATGCGTGCCTGCGCGGCCTGTGCGCGGCGTGAAATTCATTGCAGATGCGCATCTCGGGCAGCTTGCCAGGCATCTGCGCATGCTCGGCTTTGACGTGCTGTACCGCAACAGTTACAGCGATGCCGAGGTTGCCTGCATTGCCGCTGGCGAGGCGCGCATTGTATTGACGCGCGACCGGGATCTGCTGATCCGCAAGGACATCGTTCTTGGCTGCTATCTGCACTCGATTGTCTGCGAAGAACAGATCTGCGAAGTACTGATGCGCTTCGATCTGGCCCGGTCAATTCGTGCCTTCAGTCGCTGTCTGACATGCAACGGCCTGTTGCGCGCAATTGACAAGCAAGCCGTCATGCATCGCGTGCCTGACACA
>DATEZO010000052.1:0-29907 GCA_035255485.1 Burkholderiaceae bacterium | reverse complement strand
TCATGCCGCCAGGCCGGCGCGCGCTTTTCGATGAAGGCTTGCACGCCTTCCTGCGCGGCTTCTTCCATCATGTTGCATGTCATTGTCTGCTCGGCCAGCTGGTATGCGGCCTCGATTCCCATGTCGAGCTGCTTGTAGAACAATTGCTTGCCCATGGCGACCGCGACGGCGGGCTTGGCAAGAATGCTGGCGGTCAGCGTGGCGATTTCGGCGTCGAGCCGGTCCGCGGGCACGACCCGGTTCACCAGCCCGCGCACCCTGGCGGTGTCGGCATCGATGAAATCGCCGGTCAGCAGCATTTCCATCGCTTCCTTGCGCGAGACGTTGCGCGACAGGCCGACCGCCGGTGTCGAGCAGAACAGCCCATAGTTGACGCCCGACACGGCGAACTTCGCCTCCGCCGACGCCACCGCAAGATCGCACATCGACACCAGCTGGCAGCCGGCGGCGGTGGCAATGCCCTGCACCCGCGCAATCACGGGTTGCGGCAGCGCCTGGATCGTCAGCATCAGCTTGCTGCATTGCCGGAACAGCGTCCGGTAAAAGTCGGCGGACGGATTGGCGCGCATCTGCTTCAGGTCATGCCCCGCGCAAAACGCCTTGCCGGTGGCGGCCAGCACCACCACGCGCGCGCTTGCATCCTGCGCGGTCGCCTCCAGTTCGGCTTGCAGGGCAAGCATCATTTCTTCCGAGAGCGGGTTGAAGCGGTCGCCGCGATTGAGCGTCAGCGTGACGACGCCGTTCGATGCGGTCCTGAGCACGCATGGCGCGATGTGTCCGGTGGAAGTTGGTGCATTCATGGGAGCGTCCATTCCTGAAAATGTCGTTGTTCAATAGATCCGCGCCGATCGCGGAACACGTCAACCATCCTCTTCATCGGTTTCCTGCGGCTCGCCCAGCGAAGGCGGCGGCTGATAGCTGGCCAGCAGGGCAATCCGGCTTGCCGGCGTTTCCAGGCTGATGCGGCCCAGCGCCCCGCTGCGGTAATCCTGCAGCAGCGTGTGCGCGGCTTTTTCCAGGTCGGGTTCGCCGCCTTTCAGGCGAAAACCGCGCCGGGCAGCGACGCCTTCGATCACGCTGACGCCGTCGATGCCGTCGGTGGAAAACCCGTAGCGCGCCGCCAGCAGTTGCGGGTAGCGCGCCAGCAATACATCGGCCAGGAAGGTCGCGACTTCTTCCTCGATCAGCGCATTGCTGCCGATCGCGTGGCTGGCGGCCAGCATCAGGCCGTCGCTCGGGTGCGCAATCTTCGGCCACAGCATGCCGGGCGTATCGATCAGTACCATGTTGTTGCCAAGGTACAGGCGCTGCTGCATCTTGGTCACCGCCGGCTCGTCGCCGACCGCCGCCACGCGCTTTTTCAGGAGCGCATTCATCAGGGTCGATTTACCGACATTCGGTATGCCCATGATCATCATGCGCAACGGCTTCAACGCGGTACCGCGATGCGGCGCCTGCTTCAGCGCAAAGCCAGGCACTTTCGCCACGTCCGCCGGTTTCTTGCAGCTCAGGGCGACCGCATATACATCCTTTTGCGCGTTATAGTAATCGAGCCAGGCTTTGGTTGCCGCCGGATCGGCCAGGTCGGCCTTGTTGAGGATTTTCAGGCAGGGGCGCTGGCGATGCTTGCGCAGCTGGTCGATCATCGGATTGCAACTGGCTTGCGGCAGGCGCGCGTCGAGCACCTCGATCACCAGATCGGTCTTTTCCATGGATTCCGCCGCTTTCTTGCGGGCGGCGTTCATGTGACCGGGGAACCATTGTATGGACATGCGGATTCAATCAAAATGGAGCAATCGCTATTTTACCCGCATGTGGCACCGCATTTTTCCGGTTCTGCCCGCGCCGGCGCAGGCGTGGTCACGCCGGGCGCCCTTTTTTGCCATGCGGCCGTATCGCACTTGACACGACGCAAGCAAATTCCGGCATAGCCGCGTACAGTGCCTTTTGCGATGCTTCCTGTTACGGATACCCATGTTTGCCAAATTACACGCCGCAGCCCGGCAAGTCAGTCAAATCATTGTCGGCAAGGAGCTGCAGATCCGCCAGTCGCTGGTGTGCCTGCTGGCTGGCGGCCACTTGCTGATCGAGGATGTTCCCGGCGTGGGCAAGACCACGCTGGCGCACGCGCTGGCGGTATCGCTCGGACTGAAGTTCAACCGCATCCAGTTCACCAGCGACCTGCTGCCGGCGGATGTGGTCGGCATCTCGATTTTCGATCGGGACAAGAACTGTTTTACCTTCCATCCGGGCCCGGTGTTCGCGCAGGTATTGCTGGCCGATGAAATCAATCGCGCCACGCCGAAAACCCAATCCGCATTGCTGGAGGCGATGGAAGAACGGCAGGTGACCGCGGATGGCGTCACGCGCGATTTGCCGCAACCGTTTTTCGTGATCGCGACCCAGAATCCGACGCATCAGATCGGCACGTTCCAGCTGCCGGAATCGCAGCTGGACCGGTTCCTGATGTGCCTGTCGCTCGGTTATCCGGATGCCGCCTCGGAACGGGCGCTGCTGATGGGCGAGGACCGCCGCACGCTGCTGCAATCGATGCGAATGGCAATGCAGCCGGAAGAGTTGACCGTGGCGCAGCGTGCGTTGAAAGAGGTGCATGCGTCGGCGGCGCTGATCGATTACATCCAGGCGCTGACGCAGGCGTCGCGCCGCAGCGGCCTGTTCGCCGAGGGCCTGAGCCCGCGCGCCGCGATTGCGCTGTTGCGGGCGGCACGCGCCTGGGCCGCGCTGGAAGGACGCAACCATGTGATACCGGAAGATGTGCAGGCGGTCTTGCTGCCGGTGGCGGCGCACCGCCTGCGGCCGCTGAAATCAACCGGTGGCGCGGCGCTCGGCAGCCGCGATCTGATTACGCAATTGATGAAGTCGGTGGCAGTCTGAGGCCGTGACCATGCACAGCAGATTAAAGATCCGGAACGAACAGGATTGGAACCGGATCCCCTCTCCCCAACCCTCTCCCGAAAGGAGAGGGTGAGAACAGGACACGATGAAATCAATACCTCATCGTGCCGGATCAATAAGATGCCGGCTCGACCAATGGCTGTTCCGGCTGCCGGCTGCCGAATCGGGCGAAGTCTTTCTCGGCCAGCGCCGCGTCTTCATCATGCCGTCTCGCGCCGGCCTCGCTTTCGGCGTGCTGCTGGGACTGCTGTTCATCGGCGCCGTGAATTACAACCTGAGCCTCGGCCTTGCGCTGACCTTTCTGATTGCCGGCTGCGCATTGGTTGGCATGTACCTGACATTCCGCAATCTGGCGTACCTGCGCCTGAGCGCCGGCCGTGTACAACCGGCCTTTGCCGGAGAAGATGTGCGCTTCGAGCTGCATCTGGTCAATCAGCGCAATGGCGACCGCTATGCCATCTGGCTCGGTTTCATCGGCGCTGACCTGCCCGATATCGAGCAGGCAACGGACATCGCCGCGCACTCGGTGCGCACCGTGTCGCTATCGGTGACCGCAACCCGGCGCGGCTGGCTGGCCGCACCGCGCGTGCGACTGCGGACGCAGTTTCCGCTCGGCCTGCTGCGCGCATGGAGCTACTGGCATCCCGACGCACATGCGCTTGTGTATCCGCGTCCGGAAGACAATGCGCCGCCGCTGCCAACGGCGGGCCGGGACCTGGAAGACGGCAAGGGCCAGGCTGGGCATGACGACTTTGCCGGCGTGCGCGCCTACCAGGCTGGCGATTCGCTGAGGCAACTGGCGTGGCGGCAAATCGCCAGAACCGGCGCCGATTCGCACGGTGCGCTGGTTGCCAAGCATTTTGAAGGCGGTGCCGCCGGCGAGATTTGCCTCGATCTCGAAGCGCTGCCCCGCGACATGGCGCTCGAATTGAAGCTGTCACGCATGACGCGCTGGGTCATCGAAGCGGAATCGCGCGGTCTTGCCTATGCATTTCGGCTGGACGACATCGCTCTGCCGGCAGCGCTCGGTCCCGCGCATCGGGATGCCTGCCTGCGCGCGCTGGCGCTATACCAGGGAAGATGATGCGGCATACGTCATTTGCCAGCCTTGCCCGCAGCCTGCCGCGCGACAAATCCGACACGCTGCTGTTGCTGGTCACCTGTGCGCTGGTACTGGCGCCGCATGCAAGCCATTTGCCGTGGTGGATTCCAGCGTTTTCCACCGCGCTGCTGCTGTGGCGCGGCTGGATCACGTTTCACGGCAGCCGGATGCCGCCGCGCTGGCTGCTGCTGCCGCTGGCCGCGCTCGCCATGGCCGGGGTTTACTGGAGCTACAAAACGCTGCTCGGGCGCGAGGCCGGCGTCGCCATGCTGGTACTGCTGCTGTCATTGAAGCTGCTGGAGATGCATGCCAGGCGGGACCTGCATGTCATCGTGTTCCTGAGTTTTTTCCTGATGCTCGCCACCTTTTTTTATTCGCAATCGATCGGCATCGCGTTATTCATGCTGGTAGTCCTGATTGCGCTACTGACAACCCAATTGTCCTTTCAATATACCGGCACGGTACCGCCCCTGCGGCAGCGGCTGCGCCTGGGAGCGCTGATCGCGGGACTGGCAATCCCCGTCATGCTGGTGCCGTTTTTCCTGTTTCCCCGGATTCAGGGGCCATTGTGGGGTGTGCCAGGCGATGCCTACACGGGCCGTATCGGCCTATCCGAAAGCATGGCGCCCGGCAGCATCGCCAACCTCACGCAATCGGACGACATCGCCTTTCGCGTCAAATTCATCGATCCTGCGCCGCCAAAATCGAAGCTGTACTGGCGCAGCATCGTGTTTGGCCAGTATGACGGCCGCACCTGGACTCCGTTACCGCCGCAGCCGGCGCTCAATCAGTCCATCCAGATCCGTTGGCGCGGCGTACCGTTGCGCCATCAGGTGACGCTTGAACCGAACGGCCGGCGCTGGCTATTCGCTCTGGAAATGCCGAATGCTGCACCGCTATTGCCGGGTAATCCCTCGGGGTTCTCGGCCGAACTGCAATTGCTGACGCAAAACCCGATCGATCAGCGCGTGCGCTATGAGGCCGCTTCGTATACCGATTTTGATGTGCAGCCGAATGCGGCGGCGGCTGTCTTGCAGGGCTGGCTTGGATTGCCACCCGGCTTCAACCCGGAAACGCTTGCATTCGCCCGCCACCTGCGCCAGCAGTTGCATGACCATACCGCCATCATCAACGCCGTACTGCAATTCTTCCGCAATCAGAATTTCCGCTATACGCTGGCGCCGCCGCTGCTTGGAAAAGATGCAATCGATGACTTTCTGTTTTCCTCGCGCGCCGGATTTTGCGAGCACTATGCGAGCGCTTTCGTCGTGCTGATGCGGGCATCCGGCATACCGGCGCGTGTCGTCACCGGCTATCAGGGCGGTGAAATCAATCCGGTCGATGGCTACCTGACGGTACGCCAGTCGGATGCCCATGCATGGGCCGAAGTCTGGCTTGAAAAACGCGGTTGGGTGCGCCTTGATCCGACTGCCGCCGTGGCGCCGGATCGGATTGAAAAGAGTCTTTCGGAAGTCCTGCCGCGCCGCCTGTTCGGCGGGCTGGTACAGCTCGATGCCGGCCGCAGTCCATGGCTGTCCGTATTGCGCGTCAATTGGGATGCCATGACGAATAGATGGAACCAATCGGTATTGAATTATTCGCCTGAAAAACAAAGGGAACTGTTGCAGCTGCTCGGCTTCAAAGAACCCGACTGGCGCATATTGACCGGACTGATGCTGGCGACCGGTTCGCTGGTCATGGCAGCGATTGCCGCAATCCTGATCAGGAATCGGCAAACAAGCGATCCGGTCGCGGCGGTGTATGCAACGCTATGCAAGAACATGGCGCGCAAGGGAGTGCCGCGTGCGCTGCATGAGGGGCCGCGCGCCTATTGCGCCCGGCTGACCGCGATCGATTCGCCTCTTGCGCCACAAACCAGGGACGCGGTCGAACGTTTCCTACAATTATATGAGGCCGTACAATATGATGTTGCAGACGGCAGCTCAAGTCCTGATGCCTTGTCTCAACTGAAATCCCTGTTAACCGCCTGTCGATGAAACCATTCGTATTTTCCCTGCGCACTGCCTGCCTGTTCTTGCTGCCACTGACGGTTGCCATGAACGCCACAGCCCGGGAAGCTCCTGGCAAATCGGGAACAAGTGCAAAAATCCGCAAGGCGTCACTGGATGCTGGCGAAACTGGTGAATTTGCCAATTTTGCGCAATGGCAGGAAGTCGCCGATTTCATTCATCAAATGGTCATCCGGCACGGCTTCGACCAGGGCACGCTGGAAACCATCATGCGCAAGACGCGGTATGTCGAAAGCGCCATCCAGCTGATGAAACCGGCCCCGCCCGGAAAGCCGAAAAACTGGGCGGCGTATCGCGCCCGTTTTGTCGAGCCGATGCGCATCAATGCAGGCATCCGGTTCTGGGACGAGCATGCCGATGCACTGGCGCGCGCCGAACATGACTACGGCGTGCCGGCGGAAATCATTGTCGGCATCATTGGCGTGGAAACGATTTTCGGACGCAATACAGGCAACTTCCGGGTCATGGATGCGATCACGACACTGGCATTCGCCTATCCCGACACGCCGACGCGCATGGCGCGCATGATGTATTTTCGCGGTGAGCTGGAAAACACCTTGTTGTTTGCGCGCGAGTCCGGCATCGACCCGTTTTCACTGCTCGGATCGTATGCGGGCGCCATCGGCCTGCCGCAATTCATGCCGGGCAGCATTCTTCGATTCGCGGTCGATTTTGACGGTGACGGCAGGATCGATCTGCGCAATTCTGCACTCGATGCCATCGGCAGTGTTGCAAATTTCTTGGCCCTGCATGGGTGGCAGCGCGGCGAACCCACTGTTTTTCCGGCCAGCATTGATGCCTCGGACGAGAATGACAACAAGCGCTGGCAAAATTTCCTCGGCCAGGGGCTGGAAGCAAAATTCACCCTGGATGAATTGGAACAAAGCGGCATCATGCCCGTCGGCGAGCCGTCATCCGATACGTTGTATGGGTTGGTCGATTTGCAAAATGGATTCGACCCGACCGCATACTGGCTCGGCACAGCGAATTTTTTTGCAATTACCCGCTATAACCGCAGCTTTTTTTATGCAATGTCAGTGATCGATCTGGCGCGCGCCGTGCGCGAGGCACGCTCGTACGTTTCCAGAAACTAGCGTCGGATTTCTGCCAGTTCTTTCCATTTCACCAGATCGACTTGCACCGTCTGCGTACCATCGGAGATCCAGATCTGGCCATCCTGGATCGTGCATTGCAATTGCATCGAGCGCCGTGCAAATTGCGCCAAGGCCTGGCTGATGCTGGACGCCACATTGAATACGATCAGGTTTTTTGCGCGTTCCACGCGGCTACCGATCTGTTTCCACCAGATACCGCTATTGCTGCCATAACTGTAAATAACGACTTTTTCAGCACGGCCGCATGCCTTCATGATCGCTTTTTCATCCGGCTGCCCAACGTCAATCCAGAGTGCGATCGCACCCGTCAAATCCTTTTGCCACAAATCGGGCTCATCATCTGCACTTAATCCTTTGCCGAATGACAATGTTTCACTGGCATGCAACAGATAGGCCAGCAGCCGGATCAGCATGCGCTCATCGGTTTCCGAGGGGTGGCGTGCAATGGTAAGAACATGATTCTGGTAGTAATGCCGATCCATATCCGCAATCTGGACATCGGCTTTGTAGATAATCGATTTAAGTGCCATGGCTGTAATAACTGGCGCGGATTATTTTCTTATCAGTTATTTTTTTTCCGCTTATTTTACTGATCAATAAACTTTCTGGAATAAATGGCATCACACGGCTTTAAAAGTTGCAAAAAAAATTGATTTATAAGAACAAACGGAAATAGATGGAATTGTAAATAATCAAAAAATCAAGCGTCACAATTCGTTACACTAAAATTGTATATATGCAACCTTTAGCAGTAAACTTTCTAAAAGTTAATCTATAATTAGATGAAATTAGTAAATGGATATTGAAAAATACCAGTAGTTACATATTTATTGGTTATCAGCAATAATATTTTGGTCTGTAACAATTGATATAGATTATTGATATTTAGCAATCTTTTTATTATATTGCACCATTACAATATAAATTGTTATTTCTGAAATTTTCCCGCGTTACGAACAATACTATCCATATCGATTCTTGCAACTGGCGGCATGAAAATCAATTTCCTTCCGGCAACCACTATTTCCATAAAACTATCACCATTATGACTACTGAGTTAGACGACACCATGAACAGCACAAGACTCTCCGATCAGGTTGCCTATGATCCCAATAATCTATTGGATGCATTGATCGAAAAGCTTAGCCTCAAGAATGACGCGGCCTTGTCGCGCGCACTTGAAGTGGCGCCCCCGGTTATCAGCAAGATCCGCCATCGCCGCTTGCCGGTCGGCGCATCGCTCCTGATTCGCATGCATGAAGTCAGCGATCTGAGCATCAAGGAATTGCGCGTTCTGATGGGTGATCGTCGCGACAAATTCCGTATCAGCGACAAGCAGTTCAAGCCCAAGGAAGGAACCGGCAACAATATCCCGGGCGATCAAGGAGAGTAATGCAATTGTCCCTAAGCGGGGAAAACACCGGTAGACAGATAGCGGTCGCCGCGGTCGCATACTATGAATACGATCGTGGCATTTTCGACTTGCCGGGAAATCCGTAGCGCCACTTCGCATGCTCCTGCCGCAGACATGCCGCAGAAAATCCCCTCTTCCGTTGCCAATCTTCGCGCCATGTGTTCTGCAGCGGCCTGGCTTACCGATTCGATCTGATCGATGCGTGATTTATCGAAGATTTTCGGCAGGTAGGCTTCAGGCCATTTCCTGATACCCGGTATTTGCGAACCTTCCTCAGGCTGCGCACCAATGATCCGGATTTCCGCATTCTTTTCTTTCAGGTAGCGCGACACGCCCATGATGGTGCCGGTAGTGCCCATGGCGCTGACAAAATGCGTGATGCGACCATCGGTATCGCGCCAGATTTCCGGCCCGGTTCCCTCGTAATGCGAGCGCGGATTATCCGGATTGGAAAACTGGTCCAGAATGACGCCCTGCCCCTCCTGTTGCATTTGTTCCGCCAGGTCCCGGGCATATTCCATGCCACCGGTCTTTGGAGTCAGGACGATTTTTGCGCCGTACGCCGACATGCTTTGACGTCGCTCCATGCTCAGGTTTTCCGGCAGCAACAGTATCATCTTGTAACCGCGCATTGCCGCAGTCATTGCCAATGCGATTCCGGTATTGCCACTGGTCGCCTCGATTAACGTATCGCCCGGCTTGATTTCACCGCGCTCCTCCGCATGTTTGATCATCGATAATGCGGGACGGTCCTTGACGGAGCCTGCCGGATTGTTGCCTTCCAGCTTGCCGAGAATGACGTTATTGCGGCGCGTTGTTTCGTCGTCCGGAACACGCTTTAGTTGAACCAGGGGTGTATTGCCGATGGTGTCTTCAAGAGCCAGATAAGACATGGTGTGTATGGGTATCGCTATTGCAAAAAGTAATTGTAATCGGAGATGTAAAAGCGCGTACGACTACATGCGTGCAATAGCACAATAAAAAAACCCCCGCAGCATTCGCCAGCGGGGGTTTTCCGGAAAACAGAATACTTACTTTTTGGCGGGAGCGGATGCAGATGACTTATCGGCTTTCTGGCCTTTTGCCGCGTCGTCCTTCGCATCTTTCTTGACATCTTTCTTGGCATCGGATTTGGCGCTTGCTACGCTCTTGTCTTCCTTCATATCCTTCCTTGAATCAGCTTTGGCGCTTGCCGACGGCTGCTTGTCTTTCTTGTCGTTCCTGGCAGCGGGGGCGTTCGGCTTGGCTTGTCCATTCACAGTAAGGCCTGCTTGCGACAAATTCGACGCGCTTTTTTCACCGATACCTTTTACCCGGCTTTCAAAATCAGCCCAATCCTTGAAGTTGCCGTTTTTCTTGCGTTCATCAAGAATCATTTTGGATGTTTTCGGTCCGATGCCCTTGACGCCATCCAGCGTGGCCTGGTCGGCTTTATTGACATCAACTTGTGCAAATGCAAAACCCATGGTTGCAATCAAAGTAGCAACCGCCAGCAATAGTTTCTTGAACATTTGACTCCTCTTTCGAAAATGCATGCGTGATTTGGGGATTGGGCAAATACGCCCTATCAATTCCAACGATCCGACTGGAACATGGTTGACAAGACACTACCGAAATCGCAAATATCCTTGCGCTATCCGAAGAGTTCCTCGCGCGTAACGGTTGCCGTACCAAGCTTGCCGACCACGATTCCCCCAGCACGGTTGGCCGCACTCACCGCCTCCACCAATGACGCTCCCGCACCCAGCATGACTGCAAGCGTGGCAATCACCGTATCGCCGGCGCCTGAAACATCATAGACTTCGCGCGCCATGGCCGGCATATGCATCACCTGGCTATCGGTATACAAGGTCATGCCTTCTTCCGAGCGCGTCAGCAGCAGCGCCTCCAGATTCAGCAACTGACGCAGTTGCTGCGCTTTTACCGTCAATTCTTCTTCGCTTTTCCATGTTCCGACGATGCGCTTCAATTCCGATTTATTCGGTGTCAATATCGATGCACCTTTATACGGCGAAAAATCATCCCCTTTCGGATCGACCAGAATCTGCTTGCCGAGCATTCTCGCGGAAGCAATCATTTCGGTCACATTGACGAGGCTGCCCTTGGCATAATCGGACAGTACGATGACATCATATTGCGGCAGCAGAATATTGAACTGGGTAAGCTTGTCACGCAATACAGTGTCGGTCGGCGGATTTTCAAAGTCGATCCGCAGCAATTGCTGCTGACGTCCGATCACCCGTAATTTGATGATGGTTGAAATCGAGGCATCGCGATTCAGGTAGCACTGGATATGCTGGTCCGTCAGCATCTTTTCAACTGCACTTCCCGCTTCATCTTCCCCCACCACGCCCAGCAAACCCGTGTACGCCCCAAGGGTAGCCGCATTGCGGGCGACATTGGCGGCGCCGCCAAGGCGCTCCTCGCGTTTTTCCACGCGCACGATCGGGACCGGCGCTTCAGGAGAAATGCGACTGACATCACCGAACCAGTAACGATCCAGCATTACGTCGCCGACCACCAGAATGCGCGCCGCCTTCAGCGCAACCGAAGTCATGGCGGTCATGTGCGTGTCAGCACGGAGCGGCCGATTCCGTGATATTCGAAACCGATATCAGCCATCAACTCAGGCTCAAACAGGTTGCGTCCGTCAAAAATCACCGGCAACTTGAGCAGCGCCCTGACCTGATCGAAGTCCGGGCTGCGGAATGTCTTCCACTCCGTCACAATCCCGAGCGCATCGGCATCCTGCAATGCCTCCATCGGGTTTTCGCAAAACCGTACACGTGAAAATGCATCCGCCGCATCGGCGAAATCGAGCGCCAGGACACGTCTGGCTTCCGCCATCGCGACCGGGTCGTACACCGCAACCGATGCGCCGCGGCCAAGCAGATCTTTCAGCAGGACACGCGATGGCGCCTCGCGCATATCATCGGTATTCGGCTTGAAGGCCAGCCCCCACAAGGCAAAATGCCGGCCAGACAAGTCCTCTCCGAAGCGGCTGACAATTTTTTTGCCGAGCACGTTTTTCTGATTATTGTTGACCGCTTCAACCGCGCGCAGCACCAGCAGATCCTGCCCGTAATCGCGTGCGGTGCGCTCCAGCGCCTGCACATCCTTCGGAAAACAGGATCCACCATAGCCGCAACCGGCATACAGAAAACCGTAACCAATACGCGGGTCGGAGCCAATGCCCTGGCGCACCGCCTCGATATCGGCGCCTACCTTGTCGGCCAGATTGGCGAGTTCGTTCATGAATGAAATACGTGTCGCCAGCATGGCATTCGCCGCATATTTGGTGAATTCCGCCGAACGTACATCCATCCAGAAAGTGCGCTCATGATGGCGGTTGAAAGGCATGTACAGCTTCTTCATCACCGCTTGCGCCTTTAGCCCCTCGGATGTGCTGTCGCAACCGATGACGATCCGGTCCGGGCGCATGAAATCCTCCACTGCCGCGCCCTCTTTCAGAAATTCCGGATTGGAGACGACGGAAAAGAGTGTTTTGCTGTCGCGTTCCCGCAGTTCAGCGCTAACTATCGCATGCACTTTATCGGCAGTGCCGACCGGTACGGTGGACTTGTCGACAATCACCTTGAAACCGTTCATATGCCGGCCAATATTTCGCGCCGCGGCAAGCACGTATTGCAAATCCGCCGATCCATCCTCATCGGGTGGCGTTCCGACGGCGATGAACTGGATGTCGCCGTGTGCCACACTGGCTGCGAGATCCGTCGAGAATATCAGGCGACCGGCAGCGTGATTGCGCACCACGATTTCTGCCAGGCCCGGTTCATGAATGGGGATTTCGCCGCTGTTAAGAATATCGATCTTGCGCTGATCGACGTCGAGACAAAACACGCTATTGCCAAGCTCCGCCAGGCAAGCGCCTGTTACCAAGCCGACATAACCTGTGCCGATGATCGTTATTTTCATGTTGCTCCGATTGAAAGCAGGCATCCTTGCCGGATAGAAGCCTGCCAGTTAATTCATGACATTCAATTCTTCCGTGCGACGCGGGGGATAAGTTTCCCAATGACTGCATCCCGGGCATTGCCAATAGTATTGACGTGCCTTGAAACCGCAATGGCTGCATTGGTAGCGCGCCAGCTTCTGCGTATAGCTATGCACGAGATTTTGTACCAGGGAAAGTTCCGGTCGAACTTCCGGCCGCGCGTCCATCAGACGCGCTTCAAGCAGCTTGTCCAGCCCCAGCAATGTCGGCGTGCGGCGTAATTCATTACTGACCAGCTGATTGGCGGCTTCAACGCCATCCAGTTCGAGCACTGCCTTGAATACAACTTCAAGCAGATCGATTGACGATGCTTCGGCCAGATAGGATTTCAGCAGGTTGGCGCCTTCCTGCGGTCGTCCTATCACGCGATATCCATCCATCAGGCGCTGCGCGACCAGCGCCACGTGCGGCACGCTCTGATGCTCGACACGCCGCCATGTCAGCAATGCAGTTTCGATATCCCCTTTTGCGAGAAAGGCATCGCCCATCAGAATTGCTGCACGCACACTCTTGCGATCCGCTGCCAGGGCTTTTTCCAATACTACCAGCGCAGCATCGGGATGCGTGTGCACCAATTCATCCTGTGCCAATTCACAGTAAAACTGCGCAATCTCCTTCTGCCGCCCGCCCGCTCCTGATTCCTGCAGCGCATACGCTGCATCGATCGCCCGCTGCCATTCCTTTTCGCGCTGATAAATTTCCAATAATGCCCGGCGCGCCTGTGCGCTGTATTGCGTATCTACCAGTTTATTGTAGGTTTCTTCGGCGCGGTCGAGCAATCCTGCCTTCAGATAGTCCTGGCCCAGCTCAAACTGGGCGTGCATCCGGTGCTCCTGTGCCAGATCCGGTCTGGCCAGCAAATTTTGATGCACACGGATGGCGCGCTCTGTTTCGCCACGCCGCCGAAACAGATTGCCGAGCGCGAAATGCAATTCCACTGTTTCAGGGTCCAGCTTGACGATTTCAATAAACGCATCGATTGCCTTGTCCGGCTGCTCATTCAGCAGAAAATTCAATCCCTTGAAATAACCGCGCGGCAGGCTGCGCGATTCGGATACCAGCTGATTGATGTCGACGCGTGCGGCAATCCAGCCCAGTCCAAAAAAAACCGGGATACCAAGCAGCCACCATGTTTCAAATTCCATGCGGATTTATTCTTGTAAGTTGAGGATGCATAACTACGGATTGACAATGCTGTCAGGTTGTGGCGGCTGATTGCGTGCCATCTGCTGCGCTTCGTTTTCCTTCTGCATCGCCATGATCGTTTTTTTCTGTTTCGACAGATCTCGGCGGTGCCTGAACAGGGTCGGCGTCATCGCCAGCACACCCATGACTGCACCGGCGGTAAAAAACCCCAACAGCAAAAGCACCAGAGGCCCACGTATCTCATAATCAAGGAAAAACCGTAATGCCACTTCCTGCGTATTTTTAAGCGCGAAGCCGAAAAAAATGATGAAAAGCACCGCGGCAATGATTCTGAATACAAGTTTCATGATCCGGCTTCCTTCTTGGTTGATGTTTGCCATTCCAGATGGAATTTCTTATCAAATCCGAATGAGGATTGAAATTGTACGTGATGTACGTAAAAAAAACGGCATCCGAGGATGCCGTTTCTTAAGCATTGCAAGGCAGAGTTCATGAATCGGCCATAACGCGCCGAATTACCCTGTTGCCAGCATTACAAAAACTCAATCTTCCCTGATCGGCTGCCCGACCATCGCATCGACCCTCTCGCGCAATTCCTTGCCAGGCTTGAAGTGCGGCACCCGCTTTTCCGGCACCATCACCTTGTCGCCTGATTTCGGATTACGCCCGATGCGCGGCGGTCGGCTATTGAGCGCAAAACTGCCGAAGCCGCGAATCTCGATGCGCTGCGCATTTGCCAGCGCATCAGCCATTGCATCGAGAATGGTCTTGACAGCGAAATCCGCATCCTTTGCAACCAGTTGCGGATAACGCTCGGCCAGACGGGCAATCAGCTCCGACTTCGTCATTGACAGGTTGAACCTTATTGCTTGTTGTCGAGTTTTGCCTTCAGCAGTGCACCCAAGCTCGTCGTGCCGGAAGCGGCATTCGCATCGGTAGATGACATTTTCTGCATGGCCTCCTGGGTATCGGCATTGTCTTTTGCCTTGATCGACAACTGGATGCCGCGCGCCTTGCGGTCGATATTGATGACCATTGCCTCAACCTTGTCGCCAACTTTCAGGTGCGTACCGGCATCTTCCACGCGATCGCGCGAGATTTCGGATGCACGCAGATAGCCTTCAACTTCGTCGGACAATGCAATCACCGCTCCCTTGGGCTCAACCGACTTGACAGTACCGGAAACCAGCGAGCCCTTGTCGTTCATCGCAGCGAAGTTGTTGAACGGATCGCCTTCCAGCTGCTTGACGCCCAGCGAAACGCGCTCGCGTTCGACATCGATCGCCAGCACAATCGCTTCCAGCTCGTCGCCTTTCTTGAAGCGGCGGACAGCTTCTTCGCCGGATTCGGTCCAGGACAGGTCGGACAAGTGCACCAGGCCGTCGATATTGCCGGCCAGGCCGATGAACACGCCAAAGTCGGTAATCGACTTGATTGCGCCTCTGACCTTGTCGCCCTTCTTGTGGGTAACTGCAAAATCATCCCACGGATTCGCCTTGCACTGCTTCATGCCGAGGCTGATGCGGCGGCGCTCTTCGTCGATTTCCAGCACCATGACTTCGACTTCATCGCCCAGCTGGACGACCTTGTTCGGTGCGACGTTCTTGTTGGTCCAGTCCATTTCGGACACGTGCACCAGGCCTTCGATGCCTTGCTCGACTTCCACGAACGCGCCGTAGTCGGTCAGGTTGGTGACCTTGCCGAACAGACGGGTGCCTTGCGGATAGCGACGCGACAGGCCAGTCCACGGATCGTCGCCGAGTTGCTTGACACCCAGCGAAACACGGTTTTTCTCTTGATCGTACTTGAGTACCTTGGCGGTGATTTCCTGGCCGACGGTCAGCACTTCGGACGGGTGACGCACGCGACGCCATGCCAGGTCGGTAATGTGCAACAGGCCATCGATGCCGCCCAGATCAACGAACGCGCCGTAGTCGGTAATGTTCTTGACGACGCCGTTGACGATGGTGCCCTCTTTCAGGGTTTCCATCAGCTTGGCGCGCTCTTCGCCCATCGATGCTTCGATCACGGCACGGCGCGACAGCACCACGTTGTTGCGCTTGCGGTCGAGCTTGATGACCTTGAATTCAAGCGTCTTGCCTTCGAACGGCGTAGTGTCCTTGACCGGGCGGGTATCGACCAGCGAGCCCGGCAGGAAGGCACGGATGCCATTGGTCAGGACAGTCAGACCGCCCTTGACCTTGCCGTTGACCGTGCCGATCACGATCTCGCCGGACTCCATCGCTTTTTCGAGCGAGAGCCACGAGGCGAGGCGCTTGGCCTTGTCGCGCGACAGGATCGTGTCGCCGAAACCGTTTTCAAGCGATTCGATCGCGACGGAAATAAAATCGCCTACATTGACTTCGAGTTCGCCATTGTCGTTCTTGAACTCTTCGATGGGAATGAACGCTTCGGATTTGAGGCCGGCGTTGACAATGACGAAATTATGATCAAGACGAACGACTTCAGCCGAGATCACTTCGCCGGAACGCATGTCCTGACGTGACAGCGATTCCTCGAAGAGAGCGGCAAAACTTTCCATGCCAGATGCAGGAGAAGGGGAAACGGAAACTGTAGACATAAATTTTAAACAGGTTAGCCAATTTCACTCGCACCATGCGGTGAATATCGGGTGAGGTTTATCAACTCCCATCACGGCCTTGCGCCTGGACGGGCACCACTTGCGCTACGTAAATCAAAGGCAGAAGGAATCATGTCGCCTTCCTTGTTTCTGCGTACCAGCCGAGCACGGCTTCAACTGCTGCGTCTATGCTCATGTCCGACGTATCCAGCAAATGCGCATCTTCCGCTGGCTTGAGAGGCGCAATTGCACGGCTGGAATCTCGCGCATCCCGCTCCCGCAAATCATTCAGAAGGTCTTGCATATTAGCAGAAAATCCCTTCTCAATCAATTGCTTATAACGTCTTTGCGCGCGTGCCTCAACGCTTGCAGTAAGGAATATCTTGAGGGAAGCATGCGGGAAAATTACAGTGCCCATATCGCGTCCGTCGGCCACCAGGCCCGGCGCCTTGCGAAATTGCAATTGCAAACCGTACAGGGCGTGCCGGACCGCTGGCAACGTGGCGATTCTGGATGCCGTATTGCCGACATCTTCGGCACGAATTGCATTCGTCACATTTTCCTGCATCAAAAACACTTTATCGCCAATAAACGAGCACGGCAATGCGCCTGCCAACTTGGACAGCGCATGCTCATCGGTAAGCGGCGTATTCTTGCGCAGCGCCATGAGCGCCGTCAGGCGATACAACGCGCCGGAATCAAGGTAATGGAACCCCAGGCGTTCCGCCACCCGATGCGCGACAGTACCTTTGCCGGATGCGGTAGGGCCGTCGAGAGTGATAACAGAAATGCCGGTTGCGCTCATTAATAATTTTAAAACAGTGGGAGTATATGAATAATTACTGGCATATTCGCAATGAACATGGTGCTCTTAAAAAATACAGGGCCCAGTATAAATTTGTGTCACTAATCTTTCCAATGCCACCATTGAAGCTTTTCCGGCGCAGGATCGGGCGTCTCGGCGAAATATACCGCACACCGCGCCACATATAGCCAACAGCGGTCAACATGCCCACCTTGCAGTTCACATTGCCGTTCGTACATCGTTTGAGGATCGCATCCATTCAATTCAGCCACGCTGCGAAAGCCCTGGGCGTACAGATCCCGCGCAATGCTCGGTCCGACGCCGGGAATTCGCTGCAAGTCCTTGAGCGCAGCGGCCTCGTCAGAGCAAGTCTTTTTTCGCGATGTGGGCAAAGGCATCGAAATACTCCGGAAAAGTTTTCGCAACGCATTTCGGATCGTTGATCCGTATCGTATTGCCTTTGCGAGCGGCGCCATCCAGTGATGCGAGCGAGAAGCACATCGCCATGCGATGATCGTCATAGGTATCGATCGCAGCGGCGCAAATCCGTTCCGGCGGTGTCACGCGCAACCAGTCCTGGCCCTCCTCGACGAGCGCGCCCAGCTTGCGCAATTCGGTTGCCATCGCGGCAATGCGATCGGTTTCTTTCACGCGCCAGCTGCCGATATTGCGCAGCGTGCTGGGCGTATCCGCATACAGCGCGGCCACGGCAATTGTCATTGCCGCGTCTGGAATATGGTTGAAATCCGCATCGATCGCTTTCAGTACACCATTGGATTGCGCCTCGATCCAATTGTCGCCCATGACGACGGTCACCCCCATCAGCCGCAGCGCTTCGACAAAGCGGATATCGCCCTGGATGCTGTTGCGGCCGACGCCTTCGACCCGTACCGGACCGCCGGCAATCGCGCCCGCCGCCAGAAAGTAGGATGCGGATGATGCATCGCCTTCGACATGGATCACGCCCGGACTGACATAGCGCTGCCCGGCAGCGATCGAAAACGACTGCCAGCCGTTGCGTTCGACCGTCACGCCGAAGCGACGCATCAGGTTCAGCGTGATTTCGATATACGGCTTCGAAATCAGCTCGCCGATCACATCGATCGCAACCGCATGCTCCCGCGCCATCAGCGGCGCAGCCATCAGCAGCGCAGTCAGGAACTGGCTCGATACATTGCCGCGCACCTGCATGCGCTGCGCATGGACACGGCCGCGCCGGATATGCAGGGGCGGATAGCCGGGAACGCCGGTATATTCGACCTGCGCACCAATCGCATTCAATGCATCGACCAGATCACCGATCGGCCGTTCATGCATGCGCGATACGCCATGCAGGGTATAGTCGCCGCCGGCGACGGCCAGCACCGCTGCCAGCGGCCGGATCGCGGTGCCAGCATTGCCCATGAACAAATCGGCCTGATGCACCGGAAAACCGCCGCCCGTGCCATGCACGGCATAGTCCTGCGTTGCTCCGGCCTGCTCCCATCGGACGCCCAGCTTTTGCAGCGCCGCCAGCATGACATGCGTGTCGTCGGAGGCCAGCAGATCCTTGATGTGGGTGACACCGTCGGCCAGCGCCGCCAGCAGCAGCGTGCGGTTTGAAATGCTCTTGGAACCCGGCAGGCGCACGACGCCTTGCGCATGCATGGCGGGGCGCAGATCCAGATGCTGCGGATAATGTTTCATGACGGGTTCACGGCGTTAATCGCCGCCCTCCTTGGTTTCTTTTTCTGCTGTTTCGATTGCGCGTATCCAGTTGTGCCGCGCGCGTTGTGCATTCGCATACACCGCTTCGAGCGCCGTGCCGTCGGCGGCCGCCAGAGAGGCGCGCAGCTGCGTTAGCTGGACCATGTAGCCGTCGAGTTCGTCCAGCAGCGCCGTCCGGTTCGCCAGCGAAATATCGCGCCACATTTCCGGCGACGATCCGGCGATACGCGTGAAATCGCGAAAGCCGCTGGCCGCATACTGAAACAGCAGGTCTGCATGCGTTTTTTTGGCGATATTGTCGACCAGCGCGTAGGCTAGCAGATGCGGCAAATGGCTGACTGCCGCAAATACGCGGTCGTGCCTTTCCGGAGTCAACTGATGCATGATCGCGCCGCACTGCCGCCATGCCTCTCCGACCCGAGCAACCGCCTCCTGCGAATTCTCCGGCAATGGCGCAAGCACGACTTTTTTGCCTGTGAACAAATCGGGAATCGCCGCTTCCGGTCCGTTGGATTCACGGCCGGCAATCGGATGACCGGGCACGAATTGCGCAATTCGTGCGCCAAGCGCCTTGCGTGCTGCAACAACCACGTCACTCTTGGTGCTGCCGGCATCGGTCACCACTGTCGCGGCTTGCAAATGCGGTTCGATCGCGCGCAAAATCGCTTCCGTCTGCGCCACGGGCGCCGCAATCAATACCAGATCGGCATTCTTGACGGCATCTTCCGCAGACGCCGCAATCGCGTCGATAATGCCGAGTGCTTTGGCACGCTGCAGAAATGCGGCGCTGCGATCCACCCCGGCAATATGCCGCACCGCGCCCGCCTCCTTCAAGGCCAACGCGAACGAGCCGCCGATCAGGCCGACGCCGAAGATTGCGATTTTGTCGAACACGGAGATTTGATTTATATCCAAAAACTATGCACCGCAGCGGACACGGAACGCACGGCGAAACAATGGCTTTTCATTATGAATGCCGTATTCGCCGCAGTTGGCCAGATCCGGATTCAAGGCAGTTCAGCCCAATATTTTTTTCAGCGCACTAATGAATACCGCATTCTCTTCCGGCAAGCCGATCGAGATACGCAACCATTGCGGCAAGCCGTAATTGCCGACCGGACGCACGATCACGCCCTGCTTCAGCAATTCAAGATTGACGCGCGCTCCGGCGCCATCATCATTACCGACCCTGACCAGCACAAAATTGCCGTATGACCGCACGTACTCAAGATCCATTGCATCAAATGCCTGCGTCAGCTGGCGATAGCCATCGGCATTCAGCTTCGCGCTTTTCTGCAGGAATGCGGCATCGTCAAGCGCTGCAATCGCGGCTGCCTGCGCCAGCGAGTTGACATTGAACGGCTGGCGAATGCGGTTGAGCAGATCGGTGATCGCTGGCTGCGCAATACCGAAGCCTACCCGCAAGCCCGCCAGGCCGTAGGCCTTCGACAAGGTGCGCGACACCAGCAGATTCGGATAGCGCCGGACCCAGGCGACCGAATCGTACTGCAGTTCGGGTGCAAGATATTCGTTGTACGCCTCATCCAGCACCACCACCACATGCAACGGCACCTTTTGCAGGAATGCTTCGATCTCGGCAGCGGAGAGGAATGTACCGGTCGGATTATTCGGATTGGCGACAAACATCAGCCGGGTATCCGCAGTGATCGCCTGCGCCATCGCATCCAGATCATGGCCGTAGTTTTTCGCCGGCACGATGATCGAACGGCCACCGACCGCCTGCGTCGCCAGCGGATAAACGGCAAACGAATACTGTGCGTACACCACTGACTGGCCCGGCTGTACAAATGCATGCGCGGCCAATTCGAGAATATCGTTGCTGCCGTTGCCCAGTGTGATCCAGTCCTGAGGCAAATCGTATTTGGCACTGATCGCCGCCTTCAGGTCAAAACCGTTCGCATCCGGATAACGGCCGATATCGGCCAACGCTTCCAGGATCGCCTGCCTTGCCGATTCCGGCATGCCCAGCGGATTTTCGTTGGACGCCAGCTTGACGATTTTCGCCTCATCCAGGCCGAACTCGCGGGCGACTTCCGCGATTGGCTTGCCGCCCTGGTAGGGTGCAATGGCGCGAACGTAATCAGGACCGAACTGAATAGACATGGTGGCTTCCAAAGTAGAGAGTTATTCGACAAAAAATACGCGATAACAGCAATTAATTTACAAACACAACGGATATGAACCGAGCACTTTGAAAAATGCCGCATCCTGCTTCAGTTCAGCCAGTGCATTCTTCACTTTTTCTTCATGTACATGCCCTTCGACATCCACATAAAAATAATATTCCCAGGTTCCGATGCGCGCGGGGCGGGATTCGAACCGCGTCATCGACACGCCATGCCTCGACAGAGGCGCCAGCAAATCGTACAACGCACCGGCCTTGTTGGGTACAGCCAGCACCAGCGAAGTCTGATCCTTGCCGCTGGGCGTAGTATGCAGTCGTCCGATCACCGCAAATCGCGTACGGTTGTGCGGGTCGTCCTGGATGTGCGCATTGACGATCGCCAGATTGTATTTTTCGCCGGCGATCTCACCCGCGATCGCCGCCACGGTGCCATCCTCGCTCGCGATGCGCGCTGCTTCGGCATTGGAGGCAACTGCCTGGCGCTCGATATGCGGATAATGCTGGTTGAGCCACGCTTGGCATTGCGCCAGTGCCTGGGAATGCGCAAAAATGCGCGTCACGCCATCCATCGTGCCGCTTTTCGTCATCAGGCTGTGATGCACCGGGATTGATACTTCACCGCTGATCGACAGCGTGGTTTGCAACAGCAAATCGAGCGTACGGTTGATTGCCCCCTCGGATGAATTTTCCACCGGAACCACGCCAAAATCCGCCGTCCCCGCCTCCACCGCGCGGAAGATTTCATCGATCGATGTGCACGGCATGCCTTCGACCGCATGGCCGAACTGCCGGTACACCGCCTGCTCGCTGAAGGTGCCTTCGGGGCCAAGATAGGCGACAGTGACCCGCTTTTCCAGCGCACGACAGGCGGACATGATGTCGCGGAAAATCGTCTGCACGTCGAGCGCATTCAACGGCCCCGGGTTGCGCTCGGCTACGCTGCGCAGCACCTGTGCCTCGCGCTCCGGCCGGAATACCGGCGCATTGGACTCCGCTTTTACATGCCCGACTTCCTGCGCCACGCGTGCGCGGCGGTTCAACAGATCGAGGATTTGCGCGTCGATCGAATCGATCTGCTCGCGCAGGGGTTTGAGTTTGTGGTCCGTGCTCATGATCTTTCCGGTCATTCCAGCCGCGCCGGAACGACGATATGCCAGCCTGTCAGCCGTGCTGTTTTTCGAATTCGCGCAGGTAACCCACCAGCGTCTGTACGCCTTCGATCGGCATCGCATTGTAAATCGATGCCCGCATGCCGCCGACGGACTTATGGCCCTTGAGCTGGAGCAGGCCGCGCTCTTTCGCGCCAGCCAGGAATGCAGCATTCAATGATTCGTCGCGCAGGAAGAACGGTACATTCATGCGCGAGCGACAAGACTTGTCAACCCGATTCGCATAGAAACCGGTCGCATCCAGATAATCGTACAACAGCGCCGCCTTGGCAATATTACGTTGCTCCATCGCCGCCACGCCGCCCTGTCGCTTGAGCCACTGGAATACCAGTCCGGCGATATAAATTCCGTAGGTCGGCGGCGTGTTGTACATCGAGTCGTTGTCCGCGACGATTTTCCAGTCGAATGCGGACGGGCAGATCGGCAATGCATGACCGAGCAAATCCTCACGCACGATCACCAGCGTCAGCCCGGCCGGTCCGATATTTTTTTGCGCACCACCGAAGATCACACCATATTTCGACACATCGATGACGCGCGACAGAATATGCGACGACATGTCGGCCACCAGCGGTGCATTGCCGGTATCGGCAGCGATATCCGGTGCGAAGTGATATTCGACGCCGTCGATGGTTTCGTTGGTGCAGACATGGACGTAAGCTGCATCCTTCGACAGTTTCCAGTCGGCGCGCGGCGGCACCGAGGTGAACTTGCCGGCTTCGGATGCGGCGGCAATATTCACATTGACGTATTTCCTTGCTTCCCTGGCCGACTTGCTCGACCAGGAACCGGTCACCACCACATCCACCGTCGCCGGCTGCGATTTGCGGCCTGCCATGTTGAGCGGCACGATCGCGTTTTCGCCGATGCCGCCCCCCTGCAGGAACAGGATCCTGTAATTGTCCGGCACCGCCAGCAGATCGCGCAGGTCGCGCACCGCATTTTCGTAGATCGAGATGAATTCCGGGCCGCGATGACTCATCTCCATTACCGACATGCCGCTGCCATGCCAGTCGAGCATTTCCTCGGCAGCCTGTTTCAGCACCTCTTTCGGCAATACCGCCGGGCCGGCAGAAAAATTATAGACCTGCGTCATTGCTCCTCCGCACTGTCAGCTTCCTCTTCGACATCCGACTCGACGATCCGCTGCAGGCCGGACAGCTTGGTGCCGTCCTCGACCGCAATCAGCGTTACGCCCTGCGTGGCGCGGCCCATCTCGCGGATCTCGGATACGCGAGTGCGAATCAGGATGCCGCCAGTCGTGATCAGCATGATCTCGTCGGTCGTCTCAACCAGCGTGGCAGCAACGACCTTGCCGTTGCGCTCGCTGGTCTGGATCGCGATCATGCCTTTGGTACCACGACCGTGACGGGTATATTCAGTGATCGGCGTGCGCTTGCCAAAACCGTTTTCGGTTGCCGTCAGCACGGATTGTTGCTCGTTTTCAGCCACCAGCAAGGCGATCACCTGCTGACCTTCCTCAAGATTCATGCCGCGCACGCCGCGCGCGGTGCGCCCCATCGGACGCACATCGTTTTCATCGAAGCGCACCGCCTTGCCGGAATCGGAAAACAGCATTACATCATGCTTGCCGTCGGTCAGCGCCGCGCCAATCAGGAAGTCGTCATCATCAAGATCGACGGCGATGATGCCTGCCTTGCGCGGATTGCTGAAATCGGTCAGCGGCGTCTTCTTCACCGTCCCGAGACTGGTCGACATGAACACGTAGCGGTCTTCCGGGAAAACGCGGTTCTCGCCTGACAGCGGCAGGACAACAGTGATCTTTTCGCCATCCTGCAACGGGAACATGTTGACAATCGGCCGGCCGCGAGAATTGCGCGAGCCTTGCGGTACTTCCCATACCTTCAGCCAGTACAGGCGGCCACGATTCGAGAAGCAAAGAATGTAATCGTGCGTATTGGCGATGAAGAGCTGATCAATCCAGTCGTCTTCCTTGGTCGCCATCGCCTGCTTGCCGCGTCCACCGCGTTTCTGTGCGCGGTATTCGGACACCGGCTGCGATTTCATGTAGCCGGTGTGCGACAAGGTAACTACCATGTCCTGCGGCGTGATCAGGTCTTCCGTGCCGAGGTCGGTCGCGTTCAGTTCGATCTGCGAGCGGCGTACATCCTTCGCACCTTCGCCGTATTCATTTCTGGCGGCAACCAGTTCATCCGTGATGATCCCGGTTACGCGTTCCGGCTTGGACAGAATATCAAGCAGATCGGCAATCTGCGTCATCACTTCCTTGTATTCATTGACGATCTTGTCCTGCTCCAGTCCGGTCAGGCGCTGCAAGCGCATCTGCAGGATTTCCTGCGCTTGATCGTCGGACAGTTTATACAGGCCATCTGCCTGCATGCCGTAATGCCTGGGCAGGTTTTCCGGACGGAAAGCGTCAATGCCACCGACATTTTCCGTGCCGGTGCGCGCCAGCATTTCGCGTACCAGTGATGAATCCCAGGCACGCGCCATCAATCCGGCTTTTGCAATTGGCGGTGTCGGCGCAGCCTTGATGATGGCGATGAAATCATCAATGTTCGCCAACGCAACCGCCAGACCTTCCAGTACATGGCCGCGTTCGCGTGCCTTGCGCAGTTCGAACACGGTGCGGCGCGTGACAACTTCACGGCGATGCGACAGAAAGCACTCAAGCATCTGCTTCAGGTTGAGCAGCCGCGGCTGGCCATCCACCAGCGCGACCATGTTCATGCCGAAGGTGTCTTGCAACTGGGTCTGCTTGTACAGATTGTTGAGCACTACTTCCGGCACTTCTCCACGCTTGAGTTCGATTACGACGCGCATGCCGGACTTGTCGGATTCGTCGCGAATATCGGAAATGCCTTCCAGCTTCTTGTCGCGCACCAGTTCGGCGATACGCTCCAATAGCGATTTCTTGTTAACCTGGTAGGGCAACTCATCAATGATGATCGCGGTGCGGCCTTCCTTGCCGAATTCCTCGAAATGCGTCTTCGCACGCATTACCACGCGGCCGCGGCCGGTACGGTAACCGTCACGTACGCCGGATACGCCATAGATGATCCCGGCAGTCGGAAAATCCGGCGCCGGAATGATTTCGATCAATTCATCGACGCTGCATTCAGCGTTGCGCAGAACATGAAGCGCACCGTTGATCACCTCGGTAATGTTGTGCGGCGGGATGTTGGTCGCCATGCCAACCGCGATGCCTGATGCGCCGTTGATCAGCAGATTGGGAATTCTGGTCGGCAGTACCGAAGGCTCCTTTTCCTTGCCATCGTAATTGGGAACGAAGTCGACCGTTTCCTTTTCAATATCCGCCAGCAGTTCACTGGAGATCTTGTCCAGTCGACACTCGGTGTAACGCATTGCCGCGGCATTGTCGCCATCGACCGAACCGAAATTACCCTGTCCATCAACCAGCATGTAGCGCATCGAAAAATTCTGCGCCATGCGCACCAGCGTATCGTAAATCGACTGGTCGCCATGCGGATGGTATTTACCCATCACTTCGCCCACTACGCGTGCGCACTTTACATATGGTCGATTCCAGACATTATTCGTTTCGTGCATTGCATATAGCACGCGCCGATGTACCGGCTTCAAGCCATCGCGCACATCCGGCAATGCGCGCCCTACAATGACGCTCATGGCGTAATCGAGATAGCTCTTGCGCATCTCTTCTTCGAGGGAAATCGGAATTGTTTCTTTGGCGAATTGATCCATTTGCGAGGCGACTGGCGCTTATCCGGGTTGACTTGTCATGTAAGCAGCGATGTGTTGGTGTGCAAACCCAACGACGGCGCAACCAAAACACTGAATTTTACCACGCGCACCTACCCCGGATATTGCTTTTCGGACTTCGGACGATAGTCTGAATTCACACCCCAGAGGCAATGCCCAGTTGAAAGAATATGCTCTAATACATATCGACAACCAACAATACCCTGAGACTTGTGGCGATAATTATTGATACGATCTACGGCAGATACGATCTACGGCAGGCAGTACGATCTTTTCCCTGCTTCTTCCGAAAAAGTACAGGGACGAAGTACGATGGAATCAATAACCCATCGCCCTGAATCAATAATCAATAGAGAGAAAACATGCTCACGAAATTAAGCCTCGGCTTCATCATTAGCACGGTAGCTTCCAGTGCATTTGCGCAAACCAATATCCAGTCAAGAACTGATTCAAGCGCTTACGCTCAGGATGGCCGCGGCGTAATTGCACGCAATCCATTCGGCCTTTGCTGGCGAACCGGCTACTGGACGCAGGCGGATGCGGTCACCGGATGTGACGGCGAACTTGCCCCTCCAGTTGCCAAATTCATTGCACCTCCGGTAGTCGCCACAGCTCCGCCAACACCTGCTGTAGCCAAACAACCAGCTGCACCCATACGTTGCGACTTTACCGTCACACTGCAAAATGATGAAACCTTTGCATTTAACAATGCCATGTTATCGAACGCCGCAAAGAAGCGTATTGCCACCGAAGTACTCGACAAGCTCGCTGCCTGTGAAAAAATCGACCGTATTATCGTAATCGGCCATACCGACAGACTCGGCACACAACAATACAATCAACAGTTGTCTAACAAGCGGGCAGAAACGGTAGCTGCATACCTGCAGTACAAAGGTGTCTCCGCACCGCTTGAAACACATGGTGCCGGCAAAGCCCAGGCAATCAAGACATGCAATGGCAAATTGCCACGTAAAGAGCTTATTGCCTGCCTGGCACCAAATCGGCGCGTCATTCTTGAAATCTACGGGACCGCAAAATAAATTTGCTTATTTAACAATCCAAATTGATCTTGATGCATCACGAATTCTGATTAGCTGTGGGCAAATTGCCCCTGTATATCAACATGTCGTATAAACACGACAAATTAGCAAAAACTCACATTAGCCGATTTGGCAATATCGCTCCCCACATCGGCGTATGGCAAAATGGAGTCAAGGTAGTTTGTCGCAAGTCAACAGCCTGCTATGCGTGACTGTTGCCGTACATGGTATGATCGTAGCCGAATTCGTAACATTATCTTTTTTACGTTTTTATATCAGTTGCGCAGTTTAACTGCGGAATCTCACCCGAGAGGAGAAATATGAATAAGTTTGTAAAACTCATCTTCGCTGCGTCCGCAGTCGTTGCATTTTCTGTATCTGCACAGGAAAATATCCAAGCCAAGACACCATATAATGCCTATGTCCAGAATAGCAACGGCGTTATCGTGCGCAGCGGGACTGGTCTGTGCGTACATTCTGGTTATTGGACTCCTGCCGATGCAACGGTTGTCGGTTGTGATGGTGTCATTGCGAAAGCCGTGACAGCGGTGGAGGCTCCTGCGCCCGCCCCTGCACCGGCTCCCGCCCCTGCACCGGCCCCTGCTCCAGTCTCTGAAAAGGTTACATTTGCAGCCGATACTTTCTTTGATTTCGACAAAGCCGTACTGAAACCAGATGGCAAGGCAAAACTGGACGATCTCGCATCCAAGCTTCAGGGCATGAATCTGGAAGTTGTTATTGCTGTTGGTCATACCGATTCCATCGGTACTGATGCTTACAATCAGAAACTCTCAATCCGTCGTGCCGAAGCGGTAAAAGCTTACATGGTATCCAAAGGCATCGAGTCGAACCGCGTCTACACTGAAGGCAAAGGTGAAAAACAGCCGATTGCTGACAACAAGACCTCTGCCGGCCGCGCCAAGAATCGCCGTGTGGAAATTGAAGTTGTTGGAACTCGTACCAAGTAATCGGTTCTGCACTTGCACTGTTTCAAACCCCGCCTCGTGCGGGGTTTTTTTATTACCATCTTCTGAATCACGTGTTCAAACTGGGTGAAATCACGCAAAATATCGCGTTTTCCAGCTATGATTCTTACTATGAATGTCGACCCTCTTGAATTACAAAAATTCAGCGACCTTGCACACCGCTGGTGGGATCCCACATCTGAATTTCGCCCGCTGCATGAAATTAATCCGCTGCGGTTGGAATGGATCAATGCGCGGGCTCCGCTTGCCGGCAAAACCGTGGCCGATATTGGTTGCGGCGGCGGCATTCTTGCGGAATCGATTGCCCAAAAAGGCGCCAATGTCACTGGCATCGATCTATCCGAAAAAGCGCTAAAGGTGGCTGATCTGCATAGCCTGGAATCCGGCGTTCCCGTACGCTATGAGTTGATCTCGGCCGAAGAATTGGCCGCCCGCGAGCCAGGCCAGTATGACATCGTGACATGTATGGAAATGCTGGAGCATGTGCCCGACCCCAATGCCATCGTGCAGGCGTGCGCCGAACTGGTCAAACCCGGCGGCCATGTTTTTTTCTCGACGCTGAATCGCAATCCAAAATCCTATCTGTTTGCCGTTATTGGTGCAGAATATGTCTTGCATCTCTTGCCAAAAGGCACGCACGAATATACAAAATTCATTACACCGGCCGAGCTATCACAATTCATTCGTAATGCTGACATGACGGTCGACACGCTCAAAGGCATGAGTTACAACCCGCTTACCCGTATGTACTCGCTCAATCAGGATACCAGTGTGAACTATCTGGTCGCGTGCACGCGACCAGCCTGAATTCGCAGAGTGGATTGTAAGAATGTGCAATGCACTGCCGTCGGCAGTTCCGAACAATCACGTCACTTCCAAATTCACAGCATGTCACTTCCTACTCCTCGAGCCATCCTGTTCGATCTCGATGGCACCCTTGCCGATACTGCGCCCGACTTGGCTGCCGCAATGAACCGCTTGCGTATCGAACGGGGATTACCGCCAACACCTTATGATCTGATGCGCCCGGCCGCATCAGCAGGCGCGCGCGGCCTGATAGGAGCAGCTTTCGGGCTACATCCTGGAGACGAGGATTATGAGGAATTGCGAGTCGGTTTTCTGAATAATTATGCTGTAGCGCTCGCCATCGAAAGCCGCCTGTTTGATGATATCCCGTTATTATTGAAGAGTCTCAGCGAATATGGCCTTGCATGGGGCATCGTCACGAACAAGGCAGCCCGCTTCACCAACGCATTAGTGCAGCAAATTGGTTTACAGGATGCCGCATGCGTTATTTCCGGCGACACCACGCCACATTCCAAGCCGCACCCTGAACCATTACTGGAGGCAGCGCGACGTCTCTCGTTGGCCCCGCAATATTGCTGGTATGTCGGCGATGACTTGCGTGATATCGAGTCGGGGCGGGCTGCCGGCATGTCCACCATTGCAGCGGCGTGGGGGTATTGTGGCCATGTCGATCCGACAACCTGGAATGCCGACATGCTAATTGACTCTCCGCTGAGCATGTTGAAATTAATTCAACAGAAATTATTTGGACATAAATAGCAATTAAAATCAGCCCTTGAATTCCACAGGCTTGATACCATTTTTAAAGTACAATTTACATCTGCTTACGGGGACGACCTGGTTTCGACAGGGGTTGCAAAGCAGCGCAGGGCATACCGAGGACTGGCTACCTCGTTAATCCAACCGGAAATGCTTAAATGCAAACGATGAATCTTACGCTCTCGCAGCGTAAATCTCTAGACTCCTAAGAACTTTCTAGCTCTACACCATTTCTTCCCTGGGGTGGGCTGGCAACAGCAGTAGAGTCATATACAGGGAATCGCGTAATGTCGGGTCACTTGGCATTACGTTAAAAATAGGTGGCTAGCCTTGACGAAGCGTGTGCGTCCGCGTCGGCAGGGTTAAAACCAATTGACAGCACTAAGTATGTAGAACTGTCTGTAGAGTGCTTCTGGACGCGGGTTCGATTCCCGCCGTCTCCACCA
>DATEZO010000051.1:0-4698 GCA_035255485.1 Burkholderiaceae bacterium | reverse complement strand
TCCTGCTCGCCTGCGCAACTGGATCGGTCGGTTTGCCGATTGGCGATCTGTTTCCCGCATTGCGCGAAGTGATGTCCGGCGCACCTTCGACGCTTGCCGCCACGCTGCTCGAACTGCGCCTGACACGCGCACTGGCGGCCTTCATCACCGGTGCAACACTGAGCCTGGCTGGCGTGATGATGCAGGCACTGCTGCGCAATCCGCTCGCTGATCCTTATGTACTGGGTGTGTCGGGCGGCGCATCGGTCGGTGCGCTGGCAGCGATGCTGCTGTTTCCCCTTGCCTGGCTGGTCGATATCGCCGCGTTCGGCGGCGCAATCGCAGTGGCATTCCTGCTGTATGCGCTCGCGCACCACGATCTGCGCGGCGGCGTCGCGGAAGGCAATACCTCGCTACTGCTATTAACCGGCGTGATTGTCGCATCCGGCTGCGGCGCACTGGTAACGCTGATGCTGTCGATCGCACCGGATAATCGCTTGCGCGGCATGGTGTTCTGGCTGATCGGCGACTTGTCCGGCACGCCGTTACGCACCTTTCCGTGGCTGCTGCTGGCCGGGGCGCTGGCATTTGCCATGCGCGTAGCGCGCGCCATCAATGCCGTAGCGATGCATGCCGAGGCAGCGGCCACGCTGGGCATTCGTGTCGGTGCGCTGCGGCAAGGGCTGTTCTTTTGCGCTGCGCTACTGACTGCCAGCGCGGTCAGCAATGCCGGCAGCATCGGTTTCGTCGGCCTGATCGTGCCGCATGCGTGCCGCTTTGCGCTTGGTTCCGATCACCGCCTGCTGTTGCCGGCCGCCACGCTCGCCGGTGGTGCCTTTCTGGTATTGGCTGATTCACTTGCACGTACCGTACTGGCGCCGCAGCAGCTGCCGGTCGGCGTGATCACCGCACTGATCGGCGTGCCGATATTTCTCCTGCAACTCCACTATATCCGCAGGAAATGATGTACGCCGCCAACCTTACCTTACGCATTGGCAATCAACTTCTGGTTGCGAATCTCGATTGGGAGATACAAGCCGGACAGTGCTGGTGCGTGATCGGGCGCAATGGCGCCGGCAAGAGCACGTTGCTGCGGACCCTCGTGGGCCTGCGGCAGCCCGACAGCGGTGCCGTACGAATACTCGGGCGCGACTTGCCGGACTGGCCGCTGCAGGAACTGGCGCGCAAACGGGCCTTCCTGTCACAGGGGCGCAGCGATGCATTCGGCTATCGCGTGATCGAAACCGTGCTGGCGGCGCGCCACCCGTACCATGACACCCGCTACTGGGAGTCGGAAGAAGACTATCGCATCGCCGGCGCCGCGCTGGCCGCGCTTGATGTCGGTGCGTTGGCGCAGCGCGACGTGCGCACGCTGTCGGGCGGCGAGCGCCAGCGTGTGGCGATTGCAGCGGTGCTCGCACAAGACACGCCGCTGCTGCTGCTGGACGAACCGGCCAATGCGCTTGACCTGGCACACCAGATCAGCGTGATGGAACTGCTGGGGCGCCTGTGCCGCACGCAAAACAAAGCGGTAGTGCTGGTCAGCCACGATCTCAATCTGGCGCACAGCGTCGCCACCCACGCGCTGCTACTGATGGGTGACGGGCAGTGGCAGGCCGGGCCGGTCGGCGAAATCATGCAAGCCGACATTCTCAGCCGCTGTCTCGGCTATCCGATTGAAACTGTCCGGCACGGCAGGCGCACCCTTTATATTCCCCTGGAAGACGACAATCATGAGTGACAGCGACATCAGCGAACGGCACCGGGCGCGCATGCAGCGCAAAAAGAACCTGATCGATCAGAAAATTGAAGCCGCCCACCGTGACATCGGCGTGCTGCTGGTGAATACCGGCAACGGCAAGGGCAAGAGTTCCAGCGCGTTCGGCATGGCGATTCGCGCGCTTGGCCACGGCATGCAGGTCGGCGTGGTGCAATTCATCAAGGGCGCGAAATCGACCGGCGAGGAATTGTTCCTGCAGCGTTTTCCGGACGAAGTCAGTTTCCATGCGATGGGCGAAGGCTATACCTGGGAAACCCAGGACCGCGAGCGCGACGCTGCTTGCGCGCAGCGCGCCTGGGAGCGCGCGAAGCAATTCCTGTCCGATCCGGAAGTCGGCTTGGTGGTGCTCGATGAATTGAATATTGCGCTCAAATACCGCTATCTCGACGTGCAGCAAGTGATCGCCGACCTGCGCGCGCGGCCCGCCATGCAGCATGTGGTGGTCACCGGGCGGGCGGCGCCGCCGGAGTTGATTGCGATTGCCGATACGGTGACCGACATGCAGCCGGTCAAGCATGCATTCGCCGCCGGCATCGCGGCCCAGCCCGGCGTGGAATGGTAGCGCTGCAATGAAAACGTCCGCCCATGTAGTGCGCGTGGTCCTGATATCCGCGATCGCGTCCGGCCAGGGCAAGACTACCGTCACCGCCGCGCTGGCGCGCAAGCTGGTGCGGCAGGGGCTGCGCGTGCGCGTGTTCAAGACCGGGCCGGATTTTCTCGATCCGATGATGCTGGAGCGCGCTGCCGGCGCGCCGGTGCAGTCGCTCGATTTGTGGATGGTGGGGCCCGAGCGCTGCCGTGTCTTGCTGGCGCAGGCAGCCGCGCAGTCCGACGTGATCCTGATCGAAGGCGTGATGGGCTTGTACGACGGCACGCCGTCCTCGGCCGACCTGGCGCGCGCGTTCGGCGTGCCGGTGCTGGTGGTGCTAGACGCCTCGGCCATGGCGCAGACCGCCGGCGCGCTGGTGCTCGGCTTGCGCGATTACGGTCCGGTCGATCTGGCCGGCGTTATCGCCAACCGTGTCGGCAGCGCCGGTCATGCGCGCATGGTGGCTGCGGCGCTGCGCGGCGTGCCCCTGCTCGGCACGCTGGAACGCCAGACACAGCCGCTGCCGGAGCGCCATCTCGGGCTGGTGCAGCCGGATGAAATCGATACCATCGACGCCTTGCTCGACCAGCTGGCGCAACAGCTCGCAATCGATGCCGAGGCGTGGGACGCGCTGGCATCAATCGATTTCGCCATGGACGATGACGCCGCCGCAGAGCCGCTGTTGCGCGGCAAAACGATCGCGATCGCGCGCGACGCCGCCTTCGCGTTTCTGTATCCGGCCAACCTGGAGTGCCTGCGCGCGCTCGGCGCCGAGCTCGTGTTCTTTTCGCCGCTGGCGGATCAGCGCGTTCCTGACAACGTCGATGCGCTCTACCTGCCGGGCGGCTATCCGGAACTCCATGCGGCGACGTTGGCACAGGCGACGCAGTGGAAGGATTCGATGCGGGCAGCGCATGCTGCGCGGATGCCGATCCTGGCCGAGTGCGGCGGCATGATGGCGCTGGCCGACAGCTTGACCGACATGGAAGGGGCGGCCTGGCCGATGGCCGGCTTGCTGTCGGGACAGGTAACGATGCAAAAACGCCTGGCTGCAATCGGCTCGCAAGCGTGGACAACGCCGCAGGGCGAACTGCGCGGCCATGCATTCCATTACTCGCGCCTGGACACGCCGCTCGCACCGGCAGCGCGCACTGCCAGGCACCCCTCGGGCGACGCCGGCGAAGCGATTTACCGCTGCGGTTCGCTGACGGCCTCGTATTTTCACGCGTATTTCCCATCCTGCCCACGCAGCGTGGCTGCGCTGTTTCTGGGGGAGAACCGCTGATGACGCGCACGCTGGTGCTGGGTGGCGCGCGTTCAGGAAAAAGCGCGCATGCGGAACAGCTTGCCGCCGATTCCGGCAAAAGCGTGGTCTATATTGCCACCGCCGCGGCCGGCGACGCGGAAATGGCGGCGCGCATCGCCCATCACCGGGAGCGCCGCGACCAGGCATGGCGTACGGTGGAAGAAATGCAGGCACTGGGCGAGGCGATTGCGCGCTGGAGCGCGCCCGATCGGCTGCTGCTGATCGACTGCCTGACCGTGTGGCTGTCGAATCTGCTGTTTGCCGACGGCAGGGCGTACCCGGAAGTCGGCGGGATCGTGGCGCCCGACTGCTTTCATGCGCAGCGCACGCAACTGTTGCAGGCGCTCGAACATGCCGCCGGCGATGTCATCCTGGTGTCCAATGAAGTCGGCATGGGTGTGGTGCCGCAGGGCGCGCTCTCGCGCTGGTTCGTCGACGAGGCGGGCTGGCTGAATCAGGCGGTCGCCGCGCGTTGCGACCGGGCGCTGCTGGTGGTCGCGGGACTGCCGTTGGCATTGAAAGGCTGAGCATGCTGTCCGGACTGGAACTATTCCCACTGGTGTTGTTGATGGCAGGCGGCATCGCGCTCGATTTGCTGCTGGGCGAAGCGCGGCGCTGGCATCCGCTGGTCGGTTTCGGCAAGCTGGCCGGCGTCATTGAACATGCCGCCAATCGCGGCACGCTGCGCCATGCAAAAGGCGCATTGGCATGGATGCTGGCGGTGTTGCCGCCGACGCTCGCAGCCTGGGCGCTGGGTCGCATCAATGGCATCGGTGCGGTGTTGCTGCATATCGCGCTGCTGTATTTCAGCATTGGCTTGCGCAGCCTGCGCGAGCACGTGCTGCCGATCGCGAATGCGCTCGCCGACAATGATTTGGCGCGGGCACGGCAACTCACCTCATCTATCGTCAGCCGCGATACCGCGCGCGCCGACGCTGCCGACATGGCCAAAGCCGCAGTCGAATCGACGCTGGAAAACGGCAACGATGCCGTCTTCGGCACGCTATTCTGGTTTCTGGTCGCCGGCGGTCCCGGCGCATTGCT
>DATEZO010000050.1:0-17462 GCA_035255485.1 Burkholderiaceae bacterium | reverse complement strand
GAAGGATGGCGTGATCGCCGATTTCACGGTCACCGAGCAGATGCTCAAGCAGTTCATTCGCATGGTGCACGACTCCAAGCTGTTCAAGCCCAGCCCGCGCATCATCATTTGCGTGCCGTGCGGCTCGACCCAGGTGGAGCGCCGCGCGATCCGCGAATCGGCCCTGGGGGCGGGCGCATCGCAAGTCTTTCTGATCGAGGAGCCGATGGCGGCCGCGATCGGCGCCGGCCTGCCGGTATCGGAAGCAACCGGCTCGATGGTGGTAGACATCGGCGGCGGCACCACTGAAGTCGGCATCATTTCGCTCGGCGGCATGGTATACAAGGGGTCGGTGCGCGTCGGCGGCGACAAGTTCGATGAGGCGATCGTCAACTACATCCGCCGCAACTACGGCATGCTGATCGGCGAACAAACCGCCGAAGCGATCAAGAAGGCCATCGGCTCCGCCTTCCCCGGCTCCGAAATCAAGGAAATGGAAGTCAAGGGGCGCAATCTGTCGGAAGGGATTCCGCGCTCGTTCACGATTTCCAGCAATGAGATCCTGGAAGCGCTGACCGATCCGCTCAACAACATCGTTTCCGCCGTCAAGAACGCGCTGGAGCAAACGCCGCCCGAATTAGGCGCCGACATCGCTGAAAAAGGCATGATGCTGACCGGCGGCGGCGCACTGCTGCGCGATCTGGACCGTCTGCTGATGGAAGAGACCGGCCTGCCCGTGATCGTTGCCGAAGATCCGCTGACCTGCGTAGTGCGCGGTTCCGGCATGGCGCTGGAACGCATGGACAAGCTTGGCTCGATTTTCTCGTACGAATAAAATCCGGCAATGCCGGCTGAATGCCGACAGCAGTGTCTCCAGTCATTCCATAACCACGCAATTCTCGATCAGTCATGGAATACAGCCCGCCACCACTGTTCAAGCAAGGCGCTTCCGCGCGTGCAAAAGTGGTGTTTTTTGCATTGATTTCGATTGCCTTGCTGGTGGCCGACGCGCGCCTGCGCTCGCTGACGATCATCCGCCAGATGGTAGGCACGGCGTTATATCCGCTGCAGGTGGTGGCGCTGATGCCGCGCGATGCGGCCTATGCGGTTGGTGGCTACTTTGCAACGCTGTCCTCGCTTGAAGCAGAAAACAGAAACCTCAAGAGTCAGCAAATCGCCAATGCACAAACCTTGCAGCAGGCGCAGCAGCTCGCCGCTGAAAACACGCAGTTGCGCAAGCTATTGGGAGCCAGCGCCCAATTGCCGGTGAAATCGCTGATGAGCGAAATCCTGTACGACGCGCGCGATGCCTTTACTCGCAAGCTCGTGCTGAATCGCGGCACGCAGCATGGTGTCGCGCCGGGACAGCCGGTAATCGACGATACCGGCGTGGTCGGACAGGTGACTCGCGTATTTCCGTTCACCTCCGAGATCACGCTGCTGACCGACAAGGACCAGGTTATTCCGGTGCAGGTGGTGCGCAGCGGCTTGCGCAGCGTCGCCTACGGACGCGGTCATTCGGGCGTGCTCGATTTGCGCTTCATGGCGGCAAATGCGGATATCCAGCAAGGCGATATGCTGGTGACTTCCGGCATTGACGGCGTCTATCCGGCAGGGCTATCGGTGGCCAAAGTCACCCGAATCGAGAATAAATCGAACGACGCGTTCGCGCACATCCTGTGCCAACCCACTGCGGGCATCGACCACAACCGGCAGTTGCTGATCCTGCTGGTCGATACCAATATCCTGCCGCGTCCGGCCGCCGACGATGCAAAGGACAAAAAAGGCGGGAAGCACGAAGTCGCCAGGGATGCGGCGAAAGAGGCGCCGAAGGAAGCGGTCGAGAATGCGCCGAAAGCCCTCCCCGCAGAGCCGGCAAAGACAGCGCCGCCAGCCGCCCGACCGGATATTATTCACGCCGCCAGCCAGGCAAAGGTGCATACGCCATGAACCAGCCTCACTACATTCTGTTGCCGGTCAGCTCGCTATTCATCACGCTCAGCCTGATTTGCGCTTTCCTGCTGGACCTGCTGCCGTGGGGGCATGCGCCTGGCGTCCCCGATTTTGTCGCATTGGCACTGGTCTTCTGGAGCATTCACCAGCCGCGCAAGGTCGGCATCGGCGTCGCCTTTTTCATGGGCCTGATGATGGATGTGCACGATGCATCGCTATTGGGCCAGAATGCGCTCGCTTATACCCTGTTGTCGTACTTCGCGATCATGATCCATCGCCGTGTCTTGTGGTTTTCGATCGGTACACAGGCGCTGCATGTATTGCCCCTGTTGCTACTGGCGCAGCTAGTGCAATTGGCAGTGCGACTGGCGGTCAGCGGCAAATTCCCCGGATGGCTTTATTTTACCGAGAGCGTGGTTGCCGCCGCATTGTGGCCTGTAGCGTCGTGGCTCTTGCTGGCGCCTCAGCGGCGTGCGATCGATCGTGACGAGAACCGTCCGATTTGAGAACCGGTTTCACCGTGGCGAAGAAATGCGTGCCTCTCAATGACTGAATTCAAGAACACTGAACGCGAACTGCATTTCTTTCGCCTGCGCCTGTCGGCCGTGGGCGTGTTTGTATTTGTCTGTTTTGGATTGCTGCTGTCGCGCTTCCTGTGGCTGCAGGTATTCAGGCATGACCACTATGCGGCACAAGCCGAGGATAATCGCATATCGATTGTGCCGGTGGTGCCAAATCGCGGACTGATTCTCGACCGCAACGGTGTGGTGCTGGCACGGAATTTTTCTGCCTACACGCTGGAAATCACGCCATCCAAGATCAGGACCGATCTCGATACCGTGATCAACGATCTGTCGATGCTGGTGGATATCGAGCCCAGGGACCGCAAACGCTTTCACAAACTGCTGGAAGAATCGAAGAATTTTGCCAGCACGCCGATCCGGACCCGCCTGACCGACGAAGAAGTGGCGCGCTTTACGGCGCAGCACTATCGCTTTCCCGGCGTCGAGATCCAGGCCCGCCTGTTTCGTCAGTATCCGCTGGGCCAAACCGCATCGCACGTGATTGGCTACATCGGCCGCATCAGCCAGAAGGATGCAGAAAAGATCGAGGATATGGAAGATGCCGCCAACTACAGCGGCACCGATTACATCGGCAAGGAAGGATTGGAAAAGAGTTACGAGGCCAAGCTGCATGGCACCACCGGTTACGAAGAAGTCGAAGTATCGGCCGGCGGGCGTGCGGTGCGCACGCTATCGCGCACGCCGGCCAGCCCCGGCCATAACCTGATCCTGTCGATCGATATCGAACTGCAGAAAGTGATCGAGGAAGCCTTCGGCGAACGGCGCGGCGCGCTGGTGGCGATCGAGCCGGCGACCGGCGATATTCTTGCGTACGTGTCCCAGCCGACGTTCGACCCCAATCTGTTCGTCGAAGGCATCGACCAGCAAAGCTGGGACCAGCTCAACACGTCGCCGGACCGTCCATTACTGAATCGTCCCCTGTCCGGCAGCTATCCTCCCGGCTCGACCTACAAGCCATTCATGGCGCTGGCTGCGCTTGAACTCGGTAAGCGCATGCCCTCCAGCACGGTTTACGATCCTGGCTATTTCTGGTTCGGCAACCATAAGTTCCGCGACGACAAGGAAGGCGGGCATGGCACGGTCGACATGTACAAATCCATCGTGCAATCATGCGATACCTACTATTACATGCTGGCCAACGATCTGGGCGTCGATGCGATACATGATTTCATGAAGCCGTTCGGCTTCGGGCAGTTGACCGGCATCGACCTCGAGCACGAGCGGCCGGGCCTGTTGCCGTCGACCGCCTGGAAGCGCACTGCGTACCGCAAGCCAGAGCAGAAGCGCTGGTACGCCGGCGAAACGATTTCTCTCGGCATCGGCCAGGGCTACAATGCGTTTACCCCGCTGCAGATGGCGCATGCGGTCGCGAACCTGGCGAATAATGGCATCGTGATGAAGCCGCATCTGGTAAAGATCATCGAAAACGGCGTGACGCATGAGCGGGTGCAGACAGTCCCACGGGAAAGCTATCGGATCAATCTGAAGCAGGAAAATATCGATTTCATCAAGCGCGCCATGGTCGGTGTCACGAAGGAAGGAACCTCGTCCAGGGCGTTCGCCGGTTCCGAGTATGTGTCGGCGGGGAAGACCGGCACTGCACAAGTGGTCGCCATCAAGAAGAACGAGAAATACGATGCCAGGAAAGTGGAGGAACGCCAGCGCGACCATTCGCTGTATACGGCATTTGCACCGGCCGACAATCCACGCATTGCCATTGCCGTCATTGTCGAAAACGGCGGCTTTGGCGCCGAAGCCGCCGCGCCGATCGTCAGGAAGGCGCTGGATTATTATCTGCTCGGCAAAAAGCCCGTGGACAAGAGCCAGCTGCTGGCGGCAAAGGCCGTCGCGGCCGATGCGCGACCGGCGACGACCTTGAAAGCCGAAGAAAATCCGGCCGGCGCTCCCGGGTCGAAACCGGAAACGCAAGGCAAGAGGGATTAAACATGCATGCGCACAGCGGAATTTCCCTGGCACGGGCTGCCACGTCACCGGCGGCGGGGTCTTATTTCCATCCTCGTTCATCACGAAACATGGAATCGCGCCTCTTCCCGCGGCTTACGAGTCAAAAAGCCCCGTCGGTTTCCCTTGTTGCGTTATGGATGAAGACTGGCATTACTCTGGAGCGAGGCCATGAACCTGCCTGAAAAGCGCCCGCTGTGGCCGCGCATCAAGCCGCACCTGCTGGTATTCGACGGGCCTCTGGCGCTCATCATTTTCCTCATCATTTCAGTCGGTATCGTGACGCTGTATTCGGCCGGCATCGATTTTCCGGGACGGGTCGAAGATCAATTGCGGAATATCATCGTGTCCTTCGTCGTGATGTGGATTGCCGCGAATGTGCCGCCACAGACGTTGATGCGTTTTGCGGTACCGATCTATACCGTGGGAATTGCGCTGCTGGTCGCCGTTGCCATGTTCGGCATGGTGAAAAAAGGGGCGCGGCGCTGGATCAACCTGGGGGTCGTGATCCAGCCGTCGGAAATCATGAAGATCGCGATGCCGCTGATGCTGGCCTGGTTCTTTCAGAAGCGCGAAGGCATGATCCGCTGGACCGAATTCCTGGTAGCAAGCCTGCTGTTGATCATCCCGGTCGGACTGATCGCCAGGCAGCCCGATCTTGGCACCGCGACCCTGGTCCTGGCAGCCGGTTTTTACGTGATTTTTCTGGCTGGATTATCATGGAAAATCCTGCTCGGCCTGGTGCTGACGACCGGCGCCAGCCTGCCGATATTGTGGTCGACATTGCACGATTACCAGCGCGAACGCGTAATGACCTTGATCGACCCGACGTCGGACCCGCTTGGCAAGGGATTCCATATCATCCAGTCCACTATCGCGGTCGGTTCCGGCGGCCTAACCGGCAAGGGTTGGTTGCAGGGCACGCAGACGCATCTGGAATTCATTCCAGAGCGCACCACCGACTTCATTTTCGCGGTGTTTTCCGAAGAATTCGGCCTGGTTGGGAACGGCGTGCTGCTGGTACTTTACCTGATGCTGATCGGCCGCGGCCTGATCATCGCCGCCAACGCGCCCAGCTTTTTCACGCGGCTGCTGGCCGGTGCCATCACGCTGATCTTTTTTACCTATGCCTTCGTCAACATGGGCATGGTCAGCGGCATCCTGCCGGTAGTCGGCGTGCCGTTGCCGTTCATGAGCTATGGCGGCACCGCGCTGGTTACCCTCGGCTTGGGCGCGGGCATATTGATGAGCGTGCAGCGGCATCGCAAGCTGATGCAAAGCTGACACCAGGCATCCATATCAGGGAAGCATCTTTTCTCTTGGCAAGTGTAGAATCCTTGCCAAGGAGAATCCATGATGCAATTGCGCCTTGACCCTCGATGTTGGCACCTCCCCCTGGCGCCATGCCTGGCAGCATTGCTGCTTGCCGCCTGCAGCAGCCCGCCGAAGTCCGTATCATCCCCGGATACCATGCACAGATCGCCATCCACTGCGAAAAACGCGGCGCGCGGCATTCCCGTCCTGCCGCCCGCCGGCTCTGGGCGCGGCGGCTATTACCAGGATGACGGCCCGGGCGATAATCCGCCGCCGGACCTGCTGGCTACACCGGATGCGGAACCGAAGATCGAACCGTATCTGCCGCGGGCAAACCGGCCCTATGTCGTATTCGGCCAGACCTATACGCCGATTACGGATGACAAGCCATTCAAGCAGCGCGGCATCGGCAGTTGGTATGGCAAGAAATTCCACCATCAGAAAACGTCGTCCGGCGAACTGTACGACATGTACAAGATGACGGCGGCGCATCCAACGCTGCCGATTCCATCCTATGCGCGCGTGACCAATCTCGATACCGGCGCGCAGATCATCGTTCGTATCAACGACCGCGGCCCCTTCCATTCCAACCGCATCATCGACTTGTCGTATACCGCGGCATTGAAACTGGGATACCTTGGCAAGGGCAGTGGTCAACTCGAACTGGAGCGTTTGCTGCCGGAGGATATCGAACGTATCGCAAATAGCCGGGAAGCATCGCCACAAGTAGCACAAGCAACCCAGACCGCCGCTGTACCGGCGGCGACGCCAATGGAACAACGCATCTTGCCTGGCGAACCGGCGCTCGCGTCCAGCACACTCACCAATGGCTTTTACCTGCAGCTCGGCGCGTATTCGCAAGCCGGTAATGCCGAAGCGATGCGCAGCCGATTGCTGCAGACATGGGCCAACGCGCTACCGCCGATCGAGGTAGTGGAATACGGTGTGTTTTACCGGCTGTACAGCGGCCCGTTCGCCACTCGCGCCGAAGCGATGACTGCGGCGCAACAAGTCAAAGATACGGGTGTATCGCAACCGTTGATCGTGCAACGATGAAACGGATGGAACGCAGCGGAACAGATGGTTGAAGGCAGAGGGTGGAACAACGAAAGAAGATATCCGGTAGGGGCGATCGTACGGCGCAATCGATGTCAGCACGCAATATAAACCTGGCTGCGTGACTGACTGCAAGTATCAGGACAGGCGCTGGAAACATGCGCCGCGCACATTACCAATGGATGCGTACACACCTGGAAGTATTTTTGAAAAGCGTCTGTTTCTCTACGCATATTCATGTATTTTTACTCATACTCCCTGTTTTGCAACAATCGCTGGCACATTTTGTAAAAATGCCGCTTGCCTGCATGCACGCCTGAAAAGTGCCAGTCCTGGCTGGTTGCAGGACTGGCATGCGTCAATGCAGAATGACTGGCTGACTCATCAGTACATCGTACACGCCCAGGAAATCATCGATTTCTTCCACGCTCGGCTCGGTGGCAATCAGGCTTTCCACGTTTTTGCGAAAAGCTTCCGCCAGCATGCCGCCGATAAAGATTTCGCGCTTGCCCGGCTTGTCCATGATTTCATAGCCGCCGAAACGCAATGCATCATTATCGTCGGCGCCAAATTCAACCACGCTGTACTGTTCGCTGTTGTAGATCAAGTTCATGAGAACTCCTTATGAAGGTCTACGCTTGGGTTAACACAGTAAGTGGCGTTTCGGGGACCGTTTTCAAGTCTGCGTCAGCGAAATACCGTCATGGGTCTGAAACTACGACCGCTACATCAATCAATATAGCATCGAACCGAATGATGCATGCGTCATGTCTTGAAGTGCAATTACCATGCCCGGGAATCGTCAATTACGACCATCAACGCCCGTGATTGTCGCAATGCATCGTTTCGGCGAGCGTCAGTAGCGTGGCATACGGCGGTTGTCGCAGCCATTCCTGCACACGCACCAGATGAGGAGTGGCAATCATGCTGATGAAGAGGTATGCGGGGCGCTGGCGTAACAGGCGGTTCAGGGTAACTTGCATGGTCAGGTTGCCGATACAGCAAAAACAGCCCGGTGCAATGCGCGTGATACGTAGCTGCGGCCAATCCGCCGCATGCGCAAAACGGTCGATGCCGTCTGGCAAGCCTTCCAGCAGCAGCGCAGTCGCCGTGCCGGGAACGATGCGTGCGGCAATCGCCGCCTCGCGCGCCGCAGCATGCGCGCCCGTCACCAGAACGGTTATGGCGCTCAAATCTTTTTCATGCCTTTATTCGGTTCCACGCCCAATTGCTTGAGTTTGCGGTAAAGGTGGGTGCGCTCCAAGCCGGTTCTTTCGGCAACCCGCGTCATGCTGCCGTTTTCGCGTATCAGGTGATGCTCGAAATAGGCGCGCTCGAAGGCGTCGCGCGCTTCACGCAGCGGCAGGTCGAACGATAGGGAAAACTGCGGCACGGCAGGCGCCGCCGGCTCGGCAAGCGGCACTGCAAACGAGGCATCGAGGGCGGTTTTCGATGCCTCTCCCGATTCGGGCAGGGCGGCAATCCGCATGGCAAAACCGGCAGGCCGGACGGGCTCGTGTCCACGCGCCAACCCCTGCTGCACCGCCTTCAACAGTTTCTGCAATGAAATCGGCTTTTCCAGAAAATTGAGCGCGCCAATGCGGGTTGCTTCCACTGCCGTATCGATGGTGGCATGCCCGGACATCATGATGACCGGCATTGTCAGCAAGCCATCACGCTGCCATTCCTTCAACAGCGTGACACCGTCGGTGTCAGGCATCCAGATATCCAGTAGCACCAGGTCCGGTGAATTGTCTGCACGCAACTCGCGCGCCTGCTGCGCATTTTCGGCGGTTACCACCACATGCCCCTCGTCGCCGAGAATTTCCGACAACAACTCGCGGATACCCATTTCATCATCAACAACCAGGATGTTTGCCATCTCGCTGCCTTCCTTAGTCCAATTCTTTCCACTCCGGCGCGCCAGGAATGTTGCGGTAAAGCCCGCATTCCCGCATCAGGCAATCCCGATGCAGCCCCATGTCAATCTCAGGCATCAACCGGCGCTAACTTTAACAGTAAAATCGCGATCCTTGCACCGCTACCGTCGGTACGGTTCTGTATATCGATCCGGCCGCCATGCTCATCAATTATTTTTTTCACCATCGCCAATCCCAGACCGGTCCCGCGCGCCTTCGACGTTACATACGGCTCGAATGCGCTGGCCAGGATTTTCGATGTGAATCCAATGCCGTTATCGGTCACCGTCAGGCGTACCGCGGTGTTGACGACGCCATCGGCATCGCGGTAATGAATTTCTTCCGTCGCAATATCGATCCTCGGCGGCGGACCTTCTGTCTTGCGTTCGGCCACGGCATCCTGCGCGTTTTGCAGGAGGTTATGAATCACCTGGCGCAACTGGGTCGGATCTCCCATGATATGCGGCAATCCGGGGGCCAGCGCGGCATGGATGATGCCACCCTCGTCGCCGCCCATGTACAAATGCAGTATTTCCTCGATCAAGCTGTTCAGGTCGAGCGACGACAACATGGCCGGCGGCGTTTTCGCATAATCACGAAAGTCGTCGACCATGCGCTTCATCGCACTGACCTGGTTGACAATCGTTTCGGTACCGCGGTTCAACAGCGCTGCATCGTCATCCTTCAGCTTGGAAGACAGCTTCATTTGCAGGCGTTCGGCGGACAGCTGGATCGGTGTCAGTGGATTCTTGATTTCGTGCGCCAGCCGCCGCGCCACCTCGCCCCAGGCAATCGAACGCTGCGCGGAAATCACGTCGGAAATATCGTCGAACACCACTACATAGCCATTGCCGCTGGCAACCGGCAGATGCGAGCCGCGCGCCAGCAGCGTGATATTGCCGTCATTGCTGTCGCCAGCGACGCCGTCCAGGTTGCGCGGAATCTCGATCTGCTGTTGCCAATGCAGGCGATCGATGGTCGCGCCATCAGCCGCGGTTTGCGCACTCTGCTCGGAAAACGCCTTGCTAACGGCTTGCGCAAATGGTTTCAGGCGCTCGATCGAGGCCAGCGGCTGCCCGATATGCGGATCGAAATCATGCCGCACGATACGTTTGACCGAAGCATTGCAAGTCACCAGCCTGAACTGGCCGTCGAACACCATCACGCCGGCCGACATGTTGGCCAGCACCGATTCCAGGTACGCTTTCGCGTCTTCCAGCGCCATGCGGTTTCTCTCGACCGCGGTACGCGCATCGAACAGTTGCTTGGTCATGGTATTGAATGACTGCGTCAGCGTACCCAGTTCATCCGATGTCGCAACGATCGGACGGGGCGAAAAATTGCCTTCGGCGACCGCCCTGGTGCCTTCCGCCAGCAGCAGCAAGGGCTTGGCCAGATCGCTCGCGATCAGGAAAGCGCTCGCGATGGCGCCGAAAATCGCCAGCAACAGCGTCAATGTCAGCGTCACGATATACATCTTGCGCAGACCGACCCGTCCGAGAGAACGTTCCTGGTATTCGCTGTAGGCGGCGCGCAATGCCTCCGCGTTGGTCGCCAGTTGCAGCGGCACCGGCTGCAACAGCTGCAAAAAGCGCGTCTCGCTTTGCAGCGACAAGTCGCTGCTGGTCGAGGGCAGAATTGCCACCACCACCCGCAGGCGCAGATTGTTCGACGCATCCGGCATGGACACCCTGGCCGACAATGCCGGCTCGATGGCATCGCGGAAATCACCGCCGCCTTCGATTGTGGAAAAGCCGTGCGGCATTTTGGCCTGGCGCAGCATCGCAGGGCTGGGCAGATCAGGCAGCAGGACATTGGCGCGACCTCCTACGCTTGCAATGATGCGGCCGCTGGCGGTCACCACCGTCGCCTCCTGGATCTGGTTCTGGTCGCGCAGCCGCGACAGGCGCGTGATCTGCATCGCATCCGACAGGTCGGATAATTCCAGCGCCATGCCGTGCGCCTTTGCAGCCAGGTCGGCCAGCGAGGAATCGAGCGCGGTGCGGCTCAGGTTCAGTCCCGATTCGAGCGCCGATTCGACCCGTACATCGAACCATGATTCGATCGAGCGCGATACGAATTGCACCGACACCAGGTAAATCACAAGACCCGGCAAGACGCCGATCGCCGCAAACAGCAGCACCAGGCGCATCATCAGCCGCGAGCCGAACTTGCCGCGTCTGTAACGCTTGTACAGCCGCGCCAGCAGCAGCGACACCAGCACCAGCAGGGCCGCCGCAACCATCGCGTTCAAGCCCAACAGCCACGGATAATGCTGGTTGAAGGCTTCGGAGTTTTCGGAAGCCGAGGACAGCAGGAACAGCAGAATGCTGATCACGCCGCCGCCCACTACCAGCAGATAACGCAAGGCACGCGTCATGGATCGACTCTCACTCGGCCTTGAAAGTAAAAAATTTCCAATCGGAGGAAAGCTGCCAGTCGCTGCTGTTTAGCGCATGCACCTGGAACGGTTTTGGCAACTGCGCCAGATCGAGCCGCATGCGAACCGCCACGTTGTAGACTTCCCCGACTTTCAATGCGCCGCGCTCGGCGACCACCCAGCGGCTGGGGCGCCGCACCAATGACATGGCATCGTCCAGCGTGACAAAACTCTGATGCAGGCGGCCGAGAATGGCGGCGTGATACTGACGCGTCAATACATTGTAGGAAATGCGCACGGTCTGCGATGCGGTGACCGTTTTTTCATCGAACCAGTACCAGCGCGGTCTGGTCAATTCGACATCCGTCGTGAAATACAGCGGCACGCCGCGCATGATGACGTCTTCCAGGCCGCGTTTCAGTTCGAACGCAAACGTGGCCGACAGCTTGTATCCCTCTTCCGAGCTCTCCAGATGGGCTTGCGTGATCTCGACGCCCTCGGCGCGGGCGGCTGCATGCCCTAGCGTCAGTGTCAACAGCAGCGTCGCCAGCAGCCCGGATGTCAGAAGATTAAATAGTCGCCGCGTCACTCGTCGGTCATGTCGTGAAATTCAGTCTGGGGAATACTATCAAATTGCCGGCTTTTGGAATAGCGCATAAAACAGACCGTCATGATCCTGTTGCGCATTTGCCGTCGGCAGCAGCTGGCCCGGCGCGGCAAGCCGCAACGCATGATGGCGCGCCGCGAACGCCGCAGCCTGCGCCTCCGACTCCTGCGGCCACAATGAGCAGGTCACAAACAGCAATTTGCCATCGGGGCGCAGCATCCGCCACAGATTATCGAGAATCCGCGCCGCATGCGCAGCCAGTTGCCCCGCATCCTCCTTGCGTCGCAGCCAGCGGATGTCGGGGTGACGGCGTACGATGCCGGATGCGGTGCACGGGACATCGGCCAGAATGCGGTCGAACAGCCTGCCATCCCACCAGTCGCCGGCCCCGGCATCGCCCGCCTTCAGGATCGCGCGCAACTGCAGGCGCTGCAGGTTTTCTTCGATGCGCACCAGGCGTTTGGCGTCGCTATCAAGCGCCATCACCTCCGCGTTCGCGCACTCAAGGATATGGCAGGTCTTGCCGCCAGGCGCGGCGCACGCATCCAGCACGCGCATGCCGTCCTGCACGTCGAGCAGCGGCGCCGCCAATTGCGCCGCCGCATCCTGCACCGATACCAGGCCCTGGCCAAAACCGGGAATCTGCGCCACCGGCACCGGCTGTTCCAGTCGCACCGCATCGGGGCCGATCTGATGCGCCGTGACGGCGCGTCCCGACAGCATCGCAAGATAGGCCGCCACATTGGTCTTGCGTCGGTTGACGCGCAGCGTCAGGGGCGGCGGGGCATTGCCGGCCCGCAGCAGCGCCTGCCAGGCGTCGGGATAAGCCACCTTCACTGCATCGATCCACCAGAGCGGATAATTCCATACCGCGACCGGGTCCTTCATCATCTCATGCAGCAGGGTATCCTGTTCGCGCAGAAACCGGCGCAGCACCGCATTGACCAATCCTTTCGCGTGAGCAATATCCGGATGTGACGCGGCGGCGCCCACCGCCTGGTCGACCACGGTAAAGTCGCCGTAGGGCGCATCATATGGATTCGAGATCAAGGCCAGCGCACTGCACAGCAAGCCATACAGCAGCGCCGGCTCAGGCTGTTTTTTAGCCAGCAGGACAATCAGTGCCTCGACCCGGCCCAGTTGGCGCATGGTGCGGTACGCGATATCCTGCATCGCGCCGCGCGCCTGTGCCGGCGCTTCGGTCTGCGCAAATACCCGACCCAACGCCTGCGGCAATGCCGTGCCGTCGCGTACCAGCGCGGTTGCCTGCGCGGCGCCCAGCAGGCCAAAAGCGAGTGAATCGGTTTTTAATTGGGTTTTACGCACGTTAGTTCTTTGAAAATGCCAGCTTGACACCCAGTGCAACGAACGCGCCGCCGACGACGCGTTCCAGCCAGATCCTGACGTGCGGATTGCGCCCGGCGCGGCGCGCCAGGGTGCCGGCCAGAAACGCGGTACCACTATTCCAAACCGTGCTGATTGCCACGAATGCCACGCCCAGGGTTAAAAATGCCGCAGCTTTTTGCGGCGCATCGACACGCACGAATTGCGGAAAAAATGACAGGAAGAACAACACGACTTTCGGATTCAGTATATTGGTTGCCACCGCCTGCCAGAAAACCGTCGGCATCGGGCGCACTGATTGCACGGCCGCGGGCTGCAGCGGATGGGCCGGCTTGGCCAGCAGCATGCGCAGGCCCAGATAGACCAGATACGCGCCGCCGGCCAGTTTCACGATCGAAAACGCAGTGGCCGACGCCGCCAGCATCGCGCTCAAGCCCAGTGCGGAAGCGATCGAATGCACGCAGCAGCCGGCCGAAATGCCGAGTGCAGACACCAAGCCCGCGCGACGCCCCTGCGCCACGCTGCGTCCGACAATATAGGCGGTGTCGGGGCCGGGTGTCGCGTTAAGCAATAGTACCGCCGCGCAAAACAGGCCAAAATCGGAAATGCCGAACAAATGCATGATGAGGTAAGCCTGACAGCGGGCGCGAAGTGTAAAAACACGATTGTAGCGGGCCCGCTGCGGTTGCGCTCATTTCGCGCAGATCCGGCCGGCGTCAGACACCCCACATTACCTCATTGCCATCCCGATGCGCAGCACGCAACATGTCGAGCAGCGGATACGCGCGCGTTCCGAAACTGACAAACTCGTGCGGTTCATGTTCGTTGTCGTCGCCATCCACGCCGTGATGCGCGGTCACATCGCGCTGCATTTCATCGGAGGCAGGATGGGTCTTGCTTTCGGCAATTTCCGCCTCCAGTAGGGCAATCGTCCGCGCGGTTTCAGCAGGCGTGATGATGCCGCGCCTAGCCTCCTTGCCGAACAGGTCAAGGATGCGTTTCGCATGCTCTTCGTACATCATGACTTCAGCGGCGGATTTGGACTTGAATGTCACCAGCATAGCGCCTCCATGCGTTTGAGATAAAAAACCTGTCCGGCAGGAACAACTTGCATAGCCTGCCACAGGCGGCCTTTACGGATTCAACCAATCCTTTTGTCATGGTGCACCATATCGGCATCCGGTGCATGCGGCGGCACTAACGTCGGCTCAGGCGCATTTCTTGCCGCTACCATGCCAATGAGTTGCTCATGTAAACAAACATTGTACAGAAGCGGAAAATAATCTGGACGGCGCTCTTCTTTTTTGCAAGAGCCGCCAGCGCCCTGTTCGTTTCCATCATGACGCAGTCGAAAAGGGCGATCAGCGGCATCCGGTCCAGTGCCGGATCGGCGCGTCATTTCCTGTTCCGTCCTGATCTCCTGATATCGAAGGGCTTTTTTTGCGCTTCAGGATTTCCTTGCCCGCATGCGCCGGGAAAAGACGGATGTCGTTGGTCAAAACTTGAATGAATCCAGAAACATGCCGGCCGCGTCCCGGTCGATCGTCGATTCCTGGCCGACTGCCACAATCTGGTAGATCCGCTGGTCCTTGGCGACCAGGCGCGCAAGCAGCAGGCGCGACTGGCTGCCGGCACCTTCCGGCTTGCCGGCGGCTTCGATCTCGATCGCCCCGTTCGCAAGCGTTTTCTCGCTTCGAAGAACGCCGCCGATATTGTTGACCAGCGCAGTCCTGATTGCCGTCAGTGCGGCCGGTGCCGCCATCGTATCGGGCAATTCGATGACGCCCACCGCAAAGGTGAGATCGTCCACCTCCGCCGTGGTCATCGTCATCATCGCCGCGACCCCATTCAGCGTGACCGGACGCGCCTGGACCGATGGCTTGGCCGGCATCAGAACCGTGAAGGGCGCGCTGTCGCCGCGCACTACACGCCAGTCGTAGCGGGGGGTGCAGGCCGTCAGCCATAACGCGCAGGCAAGCAGCGCGAGCCGGAATAAATGCAAGAATGATTTGTACATGTTCAACGCAAGAAAGATTGTGGACGTTCAAGATGATAGCAGCGATACGGCGTACACTTGCACCATGCTTTTTTGTCAGTTCGATACAATAATGCAGGGATTAAGCATTTTCCGCATATCTTGAAACCGCATGCCCGCTGGCGGGCTGGAAAGGGAATACCATGAAAATCGCAAATGATGTAACCGAACTGGTCGGCAACACGCCGCTGGTACGTATCCGCCGTTTGACGGCCGGCGCCGTGGCCGACGTGGTGGCAAAGCTTGAATTCTACAACCCGGCGCACAGCGTCAAGGACCGCATCGGCGTCGCCATGATCGAAGCTGCGGAACAGGCAGGCCTGATCAAGCCGGATACCATCATCGTCGAACCGACCAGCGGCAATACCGGCATCGCACTGGCGATGGTTTGCGCGGCGCGCGGCTACCGCTGCGTCCTGACGATGCCGGAGACCATGAGCAAGGAACGTCGCATGCTGCTGCGTGCCTACGGCGCGGAATTGATCCTGACACCCGGCAGTGAAGGGATCGCCGGCTCGATCAAGAAAGCCGAAGAACTGGTTGCGTCCGATTCGCGCTACCTGATGCCGCAACAGTTCAAGAACGCCGCCAATCCGGAAATCCACCGCAAGACCACAGCCGAAGAAATCTGGCGCGATACCGACGGCAAGGTGGATATCGTGATTTCCGGCATCGGCACCGGCGGCACCATCACCGGCGTCGGCGAAGTCCTCAAGTCGCGCAAGCCGTCGGTGCAATGCATCGCGGTCGAACCGGATGCCTCCCCGGTGCTGTCGGGCGGCACGAAAGGCCCGCACGCGATCCAGGGACTGGGCGCAGGCTTCGTGCCGGATATCCTGAATACAGAGATTTACAGCGAAGTGATTCGCGTAACGAACGACAATGCCTTTGACATTGCGCGCCGCGCCGCGCGCGAGGAAGGCTTGCTGGTCGGCATTTCCTCGGGTGCCGCCTTGTGGGCCGCGATGCAAGTCGCACAGCGCCCGGAGAACAAGGGCAAGCTGATCGTGACCATCATCCCGTCATTCGGCGAGCGCTATCTCAGCACGCCGCTGTTCGCCAATCTGGCGGATTGAAGCAAGGCCGGCATTGCAGGCTGGCGGCAACCGCAACCAGCCTGCGGACAGCGCTGAGGCCAATGCTCTTACTGGGTTGCAATTTCCTTGGGGACCGCAGCAGCGCGGCGCACTGCAATCGAGGTCCACGCCGGGCGCTCGAACAGGAAGCGCAGCGGTGTATTGCGCACCGCCCAGTACAGCACGATCGATCCTGCCACCGACAGCACCATGACCGTCAGCGCCAAGACGCCGATATCGGTAATCAGCGTCGGAGAAACGATGAATCGCCGCATCAATCCGATCGGCACCACGAATCCGAGATACACGACAATCGAATGCTGGCCCAGATATGCCAGCCATTCCATATAGGGCATCCGTGCGATCAATATCGACGTCAGCATGACTGCACATGCGCCAACATAGCCCATCACCAGTTGCATGCCCGGCAGAAAGGTCACGTGCAATGCCACCAGCAACCCATTCAGCATAAACCACAGCAGCACGATCGCCAGCGTCAGGCGCGTATGCGCTTGCGCCCAGGCGGCCCCCAGAAACACGTAACGGGAAAACACATAGCCGGAATAAAAGAATACGAAATACCGGGCAAACTTGTCGGCCAGTTTCACGCTCAGCTGCATATCGCCCACCGTGACCGCCATTTCAAGCACCATGGCGATCGGCAATACGACCAGAATTGGCAATCTGCGCACCAGCCGCACCGCAATGAAGAATAGCGCCAGGATGTAAATGAACCAGAGCGGACCGGTGGGCGGCTCGATATACAGCCGCAAATATTCCAGCAGCAGATCCAGCCGGTTCGCGGATAGCAGATCGCCCGCATGCAGGTTCGCAAATTTGATCGTGGCCCACAGCGCATAAAAATACATGAAGTACAGCACTTTGCTGTCGATGTAGGCGCGCAAGGGCCGCTCGACAACACGCGCCACGAACAGGCCGGCCAGCAAATAGAAATCCGGCATGCGGAACGGCTGCGCAAAATCGGCCACGTGTTGCATCCAGCCGACCGCATGTGCGTTTTCATGTACATAGTTGGTAGCGTACAACGTCACCACCATCACGATGCAGATGCCTTTCGCGTAATCGATCCAGTCAACGCGCGGGTTCTTTGCTGTATTGCCGGCTGTCATCGTAAATCGCCTCGAAAATCGCTTGCCTGAGGTGTGCCATCGCAGCACTGTCCGAACCCATGATAGCGTGCACCAAGGTGGCTGCTTTCTGCGCAAACGCAAAGCCCGACGCTGCAATGCATT
>DATEZO010000049.1:0-4134 GCA_035255485.1 Burkholderiaceae bacterium | reverse complement strand
GCAGCACCGCTTCGCTACGTGCAGCCCAGCGCAATTCGGCCCACAGGGTTTCGGTGCCGGCAATTGCCTCCAGTTCGTCGTTGCGCGCCAGCGCCAATAGTGCCGGCGCATGCCGGCCGTAGCGCCCCTGCAAGCGCTGTCGCTGCCGCGCGCCCAATGCCGGCGTTGCCAGGGGCAGCGCTGGCGTGGGTGCGAATACCGGTGCTGCGCGCAGCCTGGCATGCCAGCCGGGCAGCAGCGGGGCCGCGTGCCTGAGCGCATCCTGTGCGATCAGGCGGAAGGTGGTCAGCTTGCCGCCGGTAACCGAGAGCAGGCCGTCTTCCAGCCATACCGCATGGTCGCGCCCTTCCTTCGATGGATCCGGCTTGCCGCTGTCGATCACCGGGCGTACCCCGGCATAGGTGGAAATGATGTCGTCCTGGATCAAGTCCAGTTGCGGGAACTGGAACCGGATCGCTGCCATCAGGTAGGCAACTTCGTTCGGCGTGATCGATGCCTCGTCCTGCATGCTGTCGCGGTGATCGACATCGGTGGTGCCGACCAGCGTCACGCCTTCCCACGGAAAGGCGAATACCGGACGCCCGTCATGCGGATGCATCAGGCTGACGGCTTGGGACACCGGCAGGCGCCATGCCGGGAAGATCAGGTGGCTGCCGCGCAATGGCCGCAACGTCGGCTTGGGATGGGACGCGGGCCGCAATGCATCGCCCCAGGCGCCGGTGGCATTGATGACGACTCCGGCATCGACTTCGCAAGCGACGCCGCTGGCCGCATCCAGCAGGCGCGCACCGCTGGCCTTGCCTTGTGCATGCAGCAGCTGCGCCGCCGCCATGTAGTTGATCGCCACGCCGCCGGCGCCGACCGCTTCTTGCAGCACGCGCAGCACCAGCCGCGCATCGTCGGTCTTGGCATCGGCATAGCACAGGCCGCCGCGCAATCCGCTGCGCTCGATGTGCGGCGCCAGCATCAGGAATTCATCGGCCGGGTAATAATGGCGCGCGTGTTGCCCGGCCATCATGTCATACAGCGCCAGTGCGACGGAAAACAGCCGGCGGCCCGGCGGGCGGTCGTGGTAATCGGCAAAGGCAAAGCCTTGCGGCACGACGAGACCTGCCGCTTCTTGCAACAGGCGCTGTCGTTCCCGCACCGAATCGCGGGTCAATTGCAGCTTGCCCTGCCTGATATAGCGCAGTCCGCCATGCACCAGCTTCGAGGAGCGGCTGGAGGCGCCCCAGGCGAAATCGCGCTGCTCGACCAGCAACGCCTGCAAGCCGTTGCGCGCGGCTTCCAGCAGGATGCCGGCGCCGGTAATCCCGCCGCCGATGACGAGGATGTCCCATTTCCGGCTGGCAAGGATTGCCGGGATCTGCGTGCGCCAGCCGGTCGGCCACATGTCAAACGCCTTCCGGTTCAGGCGGCAGCAGCTTGCCGGGGTTCATCATGCCGTACGGATCGAAATGGCGGCACAGCGCGCGCATCGCGCCGATCCCGAGCGGTCCTTTTTCCGCTGGCAGATACGCTGCATGGTCGGTCCCGACGCCATGCTGGTGGCTGATGGTACCGCCGTTGTCGACGATCGCCTGGCTGGCGGCATGCTTCAGTGCGCGCCAGCGTGCCAGGTCTTCCTCGTAATTGCCGGCCAGGCGGTAGACGAAGGTGCTGTAAACGCTTGCGCCTTGCGCATAGAAATGCGACAGATGAGTGTACCCGTGCAGGCGTTCGCCGGATGCCGCCATTGCGGCGGCGGCGGCCTGTTCGATGGCCTGCATCATGCCGCGCACCCGCGGCCAGTTCACCGCGGTTTCAACCGTATCGATCGCATAGCCGTGCTGCCACAGCGCATTGCGCAGATAAACGTTGCGAAAGCGGTTCTGCTTCCATTTTTCACCGATCGCACGGCCGATGTGGACTCCGCGGTATTGGCGCGTGATTTGCAAGGCATCGCGCAGCGTGTTTGCCACTGCGGCGTTGCGGCCACTCGCGCCCAGCAGCAGCAGGCATTTGCCGCTGCGGCAGCCGCGCCAGCCGAGATAGCGCTCCAGCAGGCCGATCACTGTTTCATGGCCGGCCAGCGTCAGGGTGGTGAGGGTTTCGACCGGATTCGACAGGCGCAGCATCGAGAGCGGCAATTTTGCCTGTACCAGCGCGCGCGCCGCCTGTTCCGCCTGTTCCCAATCGGGGAAAAAGACGGCGTGGAAGGATTCGCGCTGAGGCAGCGGCGAGATGCGCACGGTCGCTTCGGTCAGGATGCCGATACGGCCCTCCGAACCGAGCACCATCTCGCGCAGGTCGATGCCGGCGGCCGAAGCGGGAAAGGCCGGCATGCGCAGCGTGCCGCGCGGCGTTTCCAGGGTGCCGCCCGCAAACAATTGCTCGATGCGACCGTAGCGCAACGATTGCTGGCCCGATGAGCGGGTGGCGATCCAGCCGCCGAGCGTGGCATATTCGAACGATTGCGGAAAATGCCCAAGCGTATAACCCTGCGCGCGCAACTGCGCCTCCAGGTCGGGGCCGGCAATGCCGGCCCCGAAGGTCGCCAGTTGCGCGGTGCGGTCAAGGTCGATCAGGTTCGACAGCCGCGCCAGGCTGACGGTCAGTACCGGCGTGTCGCCGTGTGGTACGGTCAGATGCCCGGCCACGCTGGTGCCGCCGCCATAAGGAATCAGCGCCGCGCCGCATTGCCTGGCGTAATCCAGCAATTCGCGCACCTGCGTGCCGCTTTCGGGGAAGGCGACCGCATCCGGTGCGGTGTCGATCCTGCCGTAACGCAGCTTCAGCCAGTCCGGCAAGCTTTGGCCCAGGGCATGGCGCAAGCGGGTTTCCGGGGCGGTGTCGAGCAGGCGATGCGGCGCCAGGCGGCTTGCCGGCAGAGTGCGGCACGCTTCCTCCAGCGTGGCATCCCGCGGCGGTGCGCCGGCGCCGATGCGCTCGCGCAGAAAGGCGAGTGTGTGCGGATTCAATACAAGTGCGATGGTGTCGTCACCCCAGCCATTCCAGCGTCTCACACTGTCCCTTTCAAGTCACGCAGCTTGTTGTGCTGCCGAAAAAGCATACCTGACAATCTCGACCCTGTATTGTGCATTCACGCCAACCGGTTTGTCCCATCATGCTTTTGCCTGGTTACCGGGAGCAAAGCTCGTTTAATCATGCATTCAATTGATCCGGAACGAAGAAGTATTGAACCGGATCCCCTCATCCCGGCCCCGCTCCGCGCCCCACGGCTGGGCTTGCGAGCCCAGCCGGCTACGGCGGCGCAGGCCACAGCCCGCGAAACCCCGCCTTCGCCCCGCTTGCGGGAGAGGGGGAGAAATGGACACGATTAAATCAGGATTTGATCGTACCGAATCAAAAGGAATGGACCGGCATCACTCCGGGCGCTTATCGCGGAGGCAAGCGCTGAGACATCCATTTCCGGCGGGAAAGGATGGGGATGCGGCGTAGAACATGCGGAAAATTCGCGCATAATGCGGTCAAGACGTTCTCGATCAATGCATCCGGAACATGATAATGGCGACTGCAGAATTTCGTTTTTATGCTGAGTTGAATGCCTTTATTTCGCGGCCGTTCCGGCATCGCCCATTCATGCACGAATACGCGCGCGATGCGACCGTCAAGCACGCCATGGAAGCGCTTGGCGTGCCGCATACCGAAGTCGAGCTCATTCTGGCGAACGGCGTGCCGACCGGGTTTTCACGGCGCATGCAGGACGGTGACCGCATCAGCGTCTACCCGCATTTCCAGCGGCTGGATATTTCAACTGCTACATGCGTGCCTGCGCGGCCTGTGCGCGGCGCGAAATTCATTGCAGATGCGCATCTCGGGCAGCTTGCCAGGCATCTGCGCATGCTCGGCTTTGACGTGCTGTACCGCAATAGTTACAGCGATGCCGAGGTTGCCCGCATTGCCGCTGGCGAGGCGCGCATTGTATTGACGCGCGACCGGGATCTGCTGATCCGCAAGGACATCGTTCTTGGCTGCTATCTGCACTCGATCGTCTGCGAAGAACAGATCTGCGAAGTACTGATGCGCTTCGATCTGGCCCGGTCAATTCGTGCCTTCAGTCGCTGTCTGACATGCAACGGCCTGTTGCGCGCAATTGACAAGCAAGCCGTCATGCATCGCGTGCCTGACACA
>DATEZO010000048.1:0-10295 GCA_035255485.1 Burkholderiaceae bacterium | reverse complement strand
ATAGCAGATGAACACGGCCGGCAATTGGAGATGGGACGCAATCTGGCAAGCTTGCAGGCGGAATTCGGCGGGCAGGCGCGACAGAGTTTCCAGCGGCTGGCGGAAAAGACAGTGGTTGCGCCGGTTGAGCAGGCGGCTTCCGGGGGCGGCCGCTTTGGCGACGAAGAAAAACCTGCGCCGGCCGGAACTGTGACGGCCGCAGAGCACCAGAACCTCACAAGCTGGTCTTTCGGCGAATTGCCGGAATTGCTGGAAATTCAGCAGGGCAAGCAGACGCTGCTTGGCTTTCCCGCACTGGTCGACAAGACCACGCATTGCGATCTCGAAGTCTTCGATGATCCGGCAGAGGCCATTCGTGTGCACCGTATCGGGCTACGACGGCTGTTCGCGTTGCAATTAAAGGAACAAGTCAAATACCTGGAAAAGAATATCCCGGGCCTGCAGCAGATGGGCATGCAGTTCATGTCCCTCGGTACGCAGGAAGAACTGCGCGATCAGATCCTGCAAGCTGGATTGGAGCGGGCCTGCATGCAGGAGCCGTTGCCTAAAAATGCCGAAGAGTTCCAGCGGCGTAAGGAGGAGGGCAAGTCGCGCCTTGGTTTGCTGGTAAACGAAATTGCGCGCCTGGCGGCCCAGATTCTGGCTGAGTACTACACGCTGCCGAAAAAGCTGCAAGGCGCGAAAGCGTATCCGCAAAGCGTCGCCGACATGCAATCGCAGCTGCAGGCCTTGGTTGGCAAACGCTTTATCGCCGAAAACGATTATGCGCAACTGGCGCACTTTCCGCGCTACCTGAAAGCACTCAATGTACGGCTTGAGAAGTTGCGTGCCGACCCGGCACGCGATACACGCCTGATGGTGGAATGGAATCAGGTGGCAATGCCGTGGCAGCGCGCTCAGAAAGACCGACAAAAAGGCGGTGACCCGAAGATGACGGAATTCCGCTGGTTGCTGGAAGAACTGCGCGTATCCCTGTTTGCACAGGAATTGCGCACGCCGATGCCGGTTTCGGTCAAACGCCTGCAAAAGGTATGGGAATCGATGCAGCGCTAGGACTTGCTTGGTGTCAATAACGCAATGCTTCGCTGCGTTATGATGCGGATCCGATCCTTCCTCTGGCCCGATCACGAGAACGCATGGACAGCCTTGACCTCGAAGTCCTGAAAGCATGCGATGACTGGCTCGCGCGTGGGTGCAGGTGCGAGCTGGTTACTGTCATCCAGACTTGGGGCGCAAGCCCGCGGCCGGCCGGCGCAATGCTGGCGATATGTGATGATGGCCGTGTAGTCGGATCGGTTTCCGGCGGCTGTATCGAAGATGATCTGATTGAGCGCGTGCGGCGCGACGGGATGCATCGCAGCAGGCCTGAAATTGTTACGTATGGTGTCACCGCGGACGAAGCGCACCGTTTCGGTCTTCCTTGCGGTGGAGCGATGCGCTTGGTCATTGAACCGCTTTCAGTGCGCAGCCGCGTCTCCGAGTTGTTGCGGCGTATCTTGCAGCAGGAATTGGTGTCGCGCACCCTCGACCTGATAACCGGGGAAGTGCATCTCGCAGCGGGCAAGCCGGATCAGAAAGTGTGGGCCAGTGAAACTGCGCTCACGACGCTGCATGGACCATGCTGGCGGCTACTGATCATCGGTGCCGGACAACTCAGCCGCTTTCTGGCGCAGGTGGCCATTGGTATGGATTACCAGGTTGTGGTCTGCGATCCGCGTGAAGAATACCGGGCATCGTGGAATGTGCCAGGTGTCGATGTAATCCATGCGATGCCGGACGACTTCATTATCGACGCGCAACCGGACTGCCGGTCTGCGGTCGTTGCATTAACCCATGACCCAAAGCTTGATGATCTCGCACTGATGGAAGCGCTGCGCTCGCCGGCGTTTTATGTCGGCGCCCTAGGTTCACGTGCAAACAATGCGAAGCGTCGCGAGCGTCTGCACCAATTCGATTTGACGAACTCACAAATTGCTCGTTTGCATGGCCCCATTGGAATCATTATTGGAAGCAAGATTCCGTCTGAAATCGCGATCTCCATTCTGGCTGAGCTGATGGCCGTCAAAAACGGCATATTCAAATAAGCAGCGCGGTTGATATTATTCAATTGATAACAGTCCCTCCCGGATATAGTGATTTTGGTATGTCATCGTCCAAAGGGAGGAAAAATATGCAAAAGCGCATGGCCATGTGGGCAGGGCCGTTTGCTTGCACCTGTGAGGTGCGGGAGTGAAGCACGTTATTATTGGCAACGGGCCAGCAGGCGTGATTGCAGCGGAAACGATCCGCAAAAATGCTCCTTCCGATGACGTTCTTATGATCGGCCAGGAGCCTGAACCCCCATATTCGCGCATGGCCATTCCGCACCTTCTTGCAGGGGACGTCAATGAGTCGGGCACCTACCTGCGCCGGGAACGGGATTACTTCGCCCGGATGCAGATCCGGCAAAAGCAAGGCCGTGCCGTCCACGTAAGTAGCCGGACGCGCACTGTAAAAATGGAAGATGGCAGCGCCATTGCCTTTGATAGATTGCTGATAGCTGCCGGTGCATCTCCGCGTATTCCCCCGATTCCCGGAATCGAATTTCCCGGTGTGCATGCATGCTGGACGCTTGAGGATGCTCGCAAGATCATTCAACTGGCAAAGCCACGGGCACGCGTAATCCTGATCGGCGCAGGATTTACAGCCAGCATCCTGATGGAAGCGCTGGCAAAGCGTGGCGTTGATCTCGTCGTGATTGAAAAAAGGGACCGCATGCTGCCCAACATGATGGGCAAGAAGGCGGGCGACATGATCCAAAAATGGTGCGAGCGCAAGGGCATCCGGTTCTATACCTCGACCCGCGTTACTGCCATTGGCTCCAGCCTTCAGGATATCAATTCTCCCCGGATCGCCCGTTTGTCCAACGGCGAGCAACTCCAAGCCGACTTGATTATTTATTCGGCCGGTACAGTGCCTAATATCGGTTTCCTGAAAGGGAGCGGCATTCGCTGCCTGCAAGGAGTCGTTGTTGATGCATCAATGCAGACCAATGTGCCAGGTGTGTATGCTGCGGGCGATTGTGCAGAATCGTTCGATAGTGCCACCGAAAGCAGTTACATTTCCGGTGTCCAGCCGAACGCAGCGGATCAGGCTTACTGTGCAGCCCTCAATATGACGGGTAAAAATGCATTCCAGCGCGGAGTGCGGCAGATTGACGTTCTGGATACGATGGGACTGATTTCTTCCTCCTTTGGTCAGTGGCAGGGCATACGGGGCGGACAGTGGTCAGAAGTCGCCGATGATCGCAGTTTCAAATATCTGCGGCTGGAATTCAGTAAGGATGTGCTAATTGGCTGCAATGCAGTCGGAATTACCGAGCATTCCGGCATACTGCGCGGATTGATCCAGCATCAGGTCCGGCTTGGCGAATGGAAAGACCGATTACTGCAAGATCCGACGCGGTTGAAGGAAGCGTACAGCGAATGCGTGCAGCAGGAATATGTACATCAGGCATCCGCTTTCCGTAGCCAGAAGGGGCGCCAGCCGGAACCGGCGCGACAGGCAGTCTAGTTATTTCGGCAATATTTCCCAGCTTGTGGATCCTCTTGGCCGGATCGGTCTTGCTTCGCTTCAAAACACTGGCTGCGGGAAAGTTTTCGCGTAAAATCGCGGGGAATCGGCATCAAGCGTCATAAGGGCCGGGCTGTCGTCAGGAAGGATCGTTTATCTGGATGATCTTCTCGACGTCCGGTTCCCTGATGCTGCAATGCATTTCCCTAATCAACTTTCCGCGAAAACAATGAGTATTAAATCCGACAAGTGGATCCGGCGCATGGCGCAGGAACAGGGCATGATCGAGCCCTTCGAAGCCGGCCAGGTGCGCCATGTCGATGGCCAGAAAATCGTCAGCTATGGCACTTCATCGTATGGCTACGATATTCGCTGCGCCAACGAATTCAAGATATTCACCAACATCAACAGCACGATCGTCGATCCGAAAAATTTCGATGAAAAATCCTTTGTCGATTTCAAGGGCGATGTCTGCATCATTCCGCCAAACTCCTTCGCGCTGGCGCGTACGGTGGAGTACTTCCGCATTCCGCGCAGCGTGCTCACCATCTGTCTGGGCAAATCGACCTACGCGCGTTGCGGCATCATTGTTAATGTGACGCCGTTCGAGCCGGAATGGGAAGGCTATGTCACGCTGGAGTTTTCCAACACCACGCCACTGCCGGCAAAGATTTATGCGGGCGAGGGTTGCGCGCAGGTCTTGTTCTTTGAGAGCGATGAAGTATGCGAGACTTCGTACAAGGATCGCGGAGGCAAGTATCAGGGGCAACGCGGCGTGACATTGCCGAAAACCTGATGGGTCAGAGTAGTACCGGGTTTGTTATTCTGAGTGCGCCGGGAAATTTCAGTTTTCGTTATTCGCGAAAGACTGAAGCTTTCCGGCGTATCCGTAATGAAGGCTGTTAAAGCCGCTGCGGCCTTACGGGACTGCGTCGAAAAATTCCACTTCTCCCGTTTCTAGGGAATATTCCGCACCGACCACCATTAGTCCCTCATTCTGAATCAGGTTTTCGAGAATTTCGGAGCCGTGCCGCAACTGGTTTGCGGAGGCACGAATGTTGGCGCGCACGGCCTGGTGTATCAGTGCATGCGGATCGTTCCTGAGGTCGGTTTCCAATAGTGTTTCGACTGACGGGCGTACCCGATCCACGATCGAACGCAGGTTGCGTGACTGGTTTGCGGTCGGGCGGCGCAACTCATCCAGTGTGGCGGTGATCGCGCCGCAATTGGTGTGGCCGAGCACCACCACCAGCCGCGTGCTGAACTGGCCAGCGGCAAACTCAACGCTGCCGATCTGCGAGGGTGCGACGATGTTGCCAGCGACCCGGATCACGAACAGATCCCCCAGGCCCTGGTCGAATACCAGTTCGGCCGGCACGCGTGAATCGGAACAACCGAGAATGATGGCAAACGGCTCCTGTCCGGCGGTCAGTTCAATGCGTCGCGCATGGCCGGAGTTGGATGCATGGTTCTTGATTTCGGCGACGAAACGACGGTTTCCTTCACGCAGACGTTCGAGTGCTTCGCGCGCAGGGATCATGATTTCCTCCAGTGAATCCGGTGTGTTACCGGCAGAAAAAAGGCGCCTTATGGGCGCCTTTGATTTTTATTTGACGCAGTCTACATAATAACCGCGTCTGCCGCCGACATCTTGCGTTACCAGGCCATGTACGTCGGTTTCGAAGCCCGGGAATTTCTCGTTGAAGTCCCGCGCAAAGCGCAGGTAATCGACGATGGTTTTGTTGAAGCGCTCACCCGGGATCAGGAGCGGAATGCCCGGCGGGTAAGGCGTCAACAGGATCGCGGTGACGCGACCTTCCAGTTCGTCGATCGCGACGCGTTCGATTTCGCGGTGTGCCATCTTTGCAAAAGCATCCGACGGCTTCATGGCCGGCTGCATATCGGACAAATACATTTCCGTGGTCAGGCGCGCGACGTCGTACGCCTTGTACATGTCGTGGATCTGGTGACACAGGTCGGCCAGGCCGATGCGCTCATAACGCGGGTTGCGGGCAGCGAATTCGGGCAGGATGCGCCAGATCGGCTGGTTCTTGTCGTAGTCATCCTTGAACTGCTGCAGCGCGGTCAGCAGCGTGTTCCAGCGGCCCTTGGTAATGCCGATGGTGAACATGATGAAAAAGGAATACAGTCCGGCCTTTTCGACAATCACGCCATGCTCGGCAAGATATTTGGTGACGATGGATGCGGGGATGCCGCTGGCGCCGAACTTGCCGTCCAGCGACAACCCCGGTGTCACGATCGTGGCCTTGATCGGGTCCAGCATGTTGAAGCCGGGCGCCAGATTGCCGAAGCCATGCCAGTTGTCTTCGGCATTGATCATCCAGTCCTGCTGCGAGCCGATACCGTCCTCGCACAGATGCTCCGGTCCCCATACCTGGAACCACCAGTCCTGGCCCCATTCCTGATCGACCTTGCGCATGGCGCGGCGAAAATCGAGTGCTTCCAGGATGCTTTCCTCCACCAGCGCAGTGCCACCGGGCGCTTCCATCATCGCGGCGGCGACATCGCAGGAAGCGATGATCGCGTATTGCGGCGAGGTCGAAGTATGCATCAGGTAGGCTTCATTGAAGGTGTCCTGGTCAAGCTTGACCGTTTCGGACTCGCGCACCAGGATTTGCGATGCCTGCGACAGGCCGGCCAGTAGCTTGTGTGTCGATTGCGTCGAAAAAATCAGCGATTCCCTGGCACGCGGACGGTCCTTGCCGATCGCATGCATGTCCTTGTAGAGCTCATGGAAAGTCGCATGCGGTAGCCATGCCTCGTCAAAGTGCAGCGTGTCGATCCGGCCATCGAGCATCTGCTTGAGGGTTTCGACGTTGTAGATCACGCCGTCGTAGGTTGATTGCGTAATCGTCAGGATCCGGGGCTTCTTGTTTTTTGCTTCACGCGCAAACGGATTGGCCTCGATTTTTCTCTGGATGCTTTCCGGCTTGAATTCGTCCAGCGGAATCGGGCCGATGATGCCGAGATGATTGCGGGTCGGCATCAGGAACACCGGAATCGCGCCAGTCATGATGATCGAATGCAGGATCGATTTATGGCAATTGCGATCCACCACCACGATATCGCCGGGCGCCACCGTGGAGTGCCAAACCATCTTGTTCGAGGTCGAGGTGCCGTTGGTGACAAAATAGCAATGGTCGGCGTTGAAAATGCGCGCGGCGTTGCGTTCGGAAGCGGCCACCGGGCCGGTATGATCGAGCAACTGACCCAGTTCCTCGACCGCATTGCAGACATCGGCGCGCAGCATGTTTTCACCGAAGAACTGGTGGAACATCTGGCCGATCGGCGACTTCAGGAAGGCGACCCCGCCCGAATGTCCCGGGCAATGCCAGGAATACGAGCCGTCGTTGGCGTAATGCACCAGTGCCCGGAAGAATGGCGGCGACAGGCCGTCGAGGTAAGCCTTTGCCTCGCGGATGATATGGCGCGCGACGAACTCGGGCGTATCCTCGAACATGTGAATGAAGCCGTGCAGTTCGCGCAGGATATTGTTTGGAATATGGCGCGAGGTGCGGGTTTCACCGTACAGGTAAATCGGAATATCGGCGTTCTTGTGCCGGATTTCCTCGACGAAGGCGCGCAGCGATTTGAGTGCGATATCGGTTTCTTCCGATGAGCCGCCGCCGAATTCCTCGTCATCGATCGACAGGATGAAGGCGGAGGCGCGCGATTGCTGTTGCGCGAACTGGCTCAAATCGCCATAACTGGTCACGCCCAGAACTTCCATGCCTTCATTTTCCATCGCGTCAGCCAGCGCGCGGATACCCAGGCCGGAAGTATTCTCGGAGCGGAAGTCTTCGTCAATGATGACGATCGGGAAGCGGAATTTCATGAGGTCTCCAATGAAAGGAATTGCCTGGGAGACGCCTGGGCGGGAGAGCTTGCGCGCCGAAAACGGGAAAGCGGAATTTTCGCAGATATGCGAATGATATGCGAGAAAATCGCTGCCTGTTTTTTTGGGGTGATCCAGGCTCTTTTAATGGGTATCGCGAAATTGAATTGATATCAAAACATGCGGATATCCCGGGATTCTTATTCTTTATCGCACGGTGCAGCCGAGGCGTTTTGGCGAAGGCGATAGCGATACGGCTCCTTTTTACTGAAGGGGGGCATGACGCAGCATGGATTGAAAAAGCCGTTATTTTTCATAAACGACAAAAGCATAGTCGAATCCGTTTGATTCGGAGTGGTGTCTTTCCCGGGATTTTTCATGCCACTGCCGTGAATCGATCGGTGGAAAAAAGGTGTCGCAGTCAAATGTCTTCTCGATCTCGGTCACGATCAACCGGCTGGTAACCGGCAGCGCCTGCGCATACAGTTGGGCGCCGCCAATGATGAATGCCGCCGCATCGCCGACCAATGCGGCGGCTGCCTCCAGCGATGCAGCCGTTTCCACTCCTGCGTGATGCCAGTCCGGATTGCGCGTGATGACAATGTTGCGCCGGTTCGGCAGCGGGCGGCCGATCGAATCGAAAGTCTTGCGCCCCATGATGATGGGATGGCCGGAGGTTGTGCGCTTGAAGTGCGCCAGATCCTCCGGCAAGCGCCACGGCAGCAGGTTGCCGATGCCGATGCCGCCGCGCATATCGATAGCCACGACGATGGTGAAATGTGCTGGCATGATAGGTAAAGTCCTGTGTGATGCGGCGATGCGATACGGTAATGAATATCGCATGGCGCCGTTTGGATCGTTGCTTCGATTGCATGCATCGAAGCGCCGGCAATGGTATTACATTTTCAGCGATTGATGCGATGCCGGACAGGGTCATGAAGCGCAATGCTGCTCCCTTTTGAGCGCAATGGTAACCGATCCGGATATTGCCTACAGGCACGTCATTCCAGCGCAGAAAGCAGATTTTTTCTATCGGACTATAATGATTTTGCCGCGTATCGATTGCCCATTTCAATGCCGGCAAGGATTGCTTTTGAGCCACATCAGCATCAGTAAAGAATGACCAGGAGAATACCCTGAAGAACTTTCACTTGCGGCCAGTCAGCCCCCAAAAGCAAAGACACAGCCAGAAAATAACAGATGAAGTCTCTCACCAGACCCCGTTGAGCGAAGAGCGGTTTCGTTTGGTTGTAGAAGCGTCGCCGAGTGCAATAGTCGTTACCAATGACGACGGCCGGATTGAACTGGTGAACAGGCAGGTCGAAAAACTGTTCGGCTACGCGCGCGATGAGCTGCTGGGTCAATCGGTCGATATGCTGCTTCCGGAACGGTTCCGTCCACAACATCCTGCGTTGCGCGGCAATTTTGCCGCGGCCCCCAGCATGCGTCCGATGGGTGCGGGACGCGATCTGTTTGCCCGCACCAAAAGCGGAAAAGATATTCCGGTCGAGATCGGGCTTAATCCGATCCACACTGAAAGCGGCTTGCTGATCCTGAGCTCGATCATCGATATCAGCGAGCGCAAGGCAGCGGAAGCACGGCTCAGGGAAAAGAACGAGCAGATCGCGGCGGCCAGCCGTTACAAATCCGAGTTTCTCGCCAACATGTCGCATGAATTGCGCACGCCGCTCAACAGCATCCTGATTTTGAGCGAACAACTGTCTGTCAATCTGCCAGGCAATCTTACGCCAAAGCAGAAGGCGCATGCGGATATCATTCATCGTTGCGGATGCGACTTGCTGGCGCTGATCAACGACATTCTCGATCTGTCGAAGATCGAGGCCGGGCGCATGACGGTGATGACCGAGAAAGTGATTGTCACCGACTTCGCCGAGAGCGTGGAACACACATTCCACCCATTGGCTGAAACAAAAAGGCTGGAATTTACGGTTGACGTCGAAAGCGATACGGCATCGGAGATCCAGAGCGATCATCAGCGCATCTTTCAGATCATTCGCAACCTGTTTTCGAATGCGCTCAAATTCACCAATTCGGGGGCGATCCGCATTCGCTTTTTTACACCGCAGCAAGTCCCCGATGCGCTGAACGCAGGCGACGGGGTGCTTGCGATATCGGTGTGCGATACAGGGCTTGGCATAGAACCGGACAAGCATGCACTGATTTTCGAGGCATTCCGGCAGGTGGACGGGTCGATCAGCCGTCGCTTTGGCGGCACCGGCCTCGGGCTGACGATCTCGCGGCAACTTGCAGACCTGCTCGGCGGCAAGATTGACGTCGCGAGCGAACTGGGACGCGGCAGCACCTTTACCTTGTATCTCCCTGTCATCAACCGGCGGAAAGAAGCGGCTGAATATTTGCTCGAAGCGGAAGACGAGCCGCATGCCGGCAGCCAGGCGTGCGGCGGGGCGGGGCGTGAGAAAGAATCACTTTTTTCCGAGCCGGTAGTCGAGAACGAAGTCGAGCCGGCGTGGTCTACTCCCCCGACAATATCGACGCATACGCCTCTGCTGTCGCATGCAAGTGCAAAGGCAGATCCATCAAATGCCCCGCAGGCATTGCCGCCGAGCATACCATTCATGGCAGAGAATGCCATCGCCTTACCTCCCGGAAAACGGGTGCTGGTGGTCGATGATGACATCCGCAATATTTATGCAATGTGCAGTTTGCTTGAGGAAATGGGACTGGAAACGGCAACCAGCAAAAATGGCGAAGAAGCCTTGAATTTTCTGGAACGGCATGACGATATCGACCTGGTGCTGATGGACATGATGATGCCGGTGGTGGATGGTTATGCCGCTACCCGCGAACTGAAACGCAATCGCGGATACACCAGGCCAATCGTTGCATTGACCGCGCATGCATTGCA
>DATEZO010000047.1:0-10483 GCA_035255485.1 Burkholderiaceae bacterium | reverse complement strand
GCCGATGCAGGCGCCGCGGCAACGGTGCAACTGATGTGCAAAGCAGGGTTTGGTCGGCTGTGTGCGGTTTTCCAAGCCTAGCATCACCAGGCATAAATCATGGATTTCGGCCAGTTCGCGCAGCGTTGTTTCCGCCTTGCGGCGCGAACTGAACAAGCCGTACAGTCGTTCGGCTCGGCCGAAATCCTGTTCGCTGGCATAGGTCAGCACCGGTTGCAGATGGCCTGCGGCGCACGGCTGTAGTTGCCATGCGCACAGATCGCGCTGACGCCGCAAGGCGCGATTATGGATTGGCTGCAGATCCTTGATCAATTGCGCTTCCAGCAGCAGCGCACCGGTTTCACCTGCAGTTTCGCGCCATTCGAGCCGGCGGATTTCATGCGATAGCCGCATGTCCTTGTAGAGCCGGTGGTCGGCGTTGAAATGCGACAGCACGCGCTGGCGCAGGCGCACGCTCTTGCCGACATACAGCGGAATATCGTTCTCGGCATAAAACAGGTAGACGCCTGGCGTATCGGGCACCTCGTCCAGCGCGTCGGGGTCCAGATGGGGCGGCATGCTCGGCCGGCGCAACTGGGCCTGGAGCGCGGCATCGAATACTTCCGGCGCAATTTCGCGCTGCATCTTGCACCAGAATTGCCAGAGCAGGTCGGCATCGGCCAGGGCGCGATGGCGCGCATCCGTTTCCAGGCCGTGGCGTGCGATCAGGGCATCGAGATTGTGCTTCGGCTGTTCCGGAAACAGCGTGCGCGACAGCTTGACCGTGCACAGCACGTTGCTGCGCAGCGTCAGGCCGAGCTGCTTGAAGGCGTTGCGCAAGAATCCATAGTCGAAACGGGCGTTGTGCGCGATGAAGACGCCTTCCTGGAGACGTTCGAGCAATGCGCCGCTCAAGGCTGCAAAGACGGGCGCATCGCGCACCATGTCATTGGTAATGCCGGTCAGGTTCTGGATGAAGGGCGGAATCGACAGTCCCGGATTCACCAGCGTCGACCAGCGCGTGACCTGTGCACCATTGACTTCGACGATGCCGATTTCGGTAATGCGGTCGGTGACAGGGTTGGCGCCGGTGGTTTCCAGATCGATAAAGAGGAGTTTGTCGCTACGGAGCATGATGGGTTGCGTAAAAATCAAGGCGGCTGCGCGGTGGCGCCGTGGTGCATTAGCATTGACTGCGCGAAAGCGCACAGGTTTCGTTGCAAGGACGGATACCGCAGAAAATAGGGAGGAAAACAGCGTATTTTTATCCCGGGAAGGGCCAGGCCGACGTACCGGCTGATTTTTATACCTGGGTGGGTATTTTTAAAGGCCGGTGTTTTTATTGCGCATACTGCAATATATTTTAAGATACTCCCTGCTTATCTTGTTCCAAATGGTTCTTTTGAAGCGTCAGGAATGCTTCCATCGGAATCGGGCGGCTGAAATGATAGCCTTGGAATTCATCGCAGCCGAAGCGGCGCAGGGCTTCCATCTGCTCCCTTGTTTCCACGCCTTCCGCGATCACGCGGATTTCCATTGAATGCGCCATGGCGATGATCGCTTTCGTGATGGCGGTATCGCTTGGGTCATTCGGGATGTCCTGCACGAAAGAGCGATCGATCTTCAGGTTGTCCACCGGGAAGCGCTTCAGGTTGGCGAGCGAGGAATAGCCGGTGCCGAAATCGTCGATATCCAGGTGAATCCCCAGCCCGAGCAACTGATCCATGATCTGGACTGCATGTTCCGGATCCTGCATCACCATGCTTTCGGTGATTTCGAATTGCAGCAGGTGCGGCGGCAGGCCGGTATCGGCCAGCAGCGACTGGACGCCCGGAATGAATTCGGGATCGTCGAACTGGCGCGCCGACAGGTTGACGGCGATCCGCAACGGATAGGGAGCCGCCGCGTTGATGGTCAGCGCATCGCAGCAGGCGATTTCCATGATCCGCTTGCTGAGTGGAATGATGAGCTGGGTTTCTTCCGCAAGGGGGATGAAACGGTTGGGCGGCAACAGACCCAGTTCCGGATGCTGCCAGCGCACCAGTGCTTCGGCGCCCGTAATGCGGCCGCTTGCCAGCGCCACTTTCGGCTGGTAATGCAGGACCAGCTCGTCGTTGTCGATCGCGCGCCGCAGTTGCGATTCCAGCGTCAGCCGTTCCAGCGAGTGCGCATTGTTGCTGGCCGAATAAAAATGATAGGTGTTCTTGCCGTCATCCTTGGCCCGGTACATCGCGATATCGGCATTTTTCAGCAGGCTTTGCGCGTCGGTGCCGTCGTCCGGATAGATCGCGATGCCGATACTGCCGGTCAGGTGGCATTCCTGGCCGCAGATGGCAAAGGGAATCGCCGCCTGATCCAGTATCTTTTGCGCCACCGCCGCTGCATATTCTCCTTCTTCCAGGTCTTCGATCAGGATGAAGAACTCGTCGCCGCCCATGCGCGCCAGCGTATCCGCTTCGCGCAGGCAGATGCGCATGCGCCGCGCGAATTCCTGGAGCGCCAGATCGCCGGCGTCGTGGCCCAGGGTGTCGTTGATATTCTTGAAACGGTCGAGATCGACGAACAGCACCGCCAGCTTGCGCGCATGGCGCAGCGCATTCTTCATTGCATGGTTCAGGATCTGGTTGAACAGCACGCGGTTCGGCAGCGCGGTCATTTCATCGTAATGCGCAAGGAAGCGGATGCGGTCGTCGGCTTCCTTGTTCTCGATGGCGATGCCGGCCAGATGGGCCGCGATTTCAATCAGTTGCAACTCTACCGCGCCTGGCGCGCGGGGCTCGCGATGGTAGAGCGACAATACCCCAAGCGTTTTGTTGTTGCGTCCCAGGATCGGCCGCAGGAAGCCGGCGCGCAAACCGTGTGCCGTCATCGCGCCGGATTGCGTTGCCCATAGCGGATCATCGTTGGCGCTGACGGTGGAAACCGGCTGGCGGCGGGATACGGCGGTGCCGAATGCGCAACCGCTGGAGGCGATTGGCATGGTGGCGATCAATTCCTGGTAGCCGGCAGGCAGGCTGGGGGCGGCGGCCGTGCGCAGCAGGGTTCCCTCCGTATTCAGTATCTGCACTGCGCACAGCCATTGTTCCGAACGGGCTTCAATGAACTTGCCCAGGGTCGCCAGGATATTGGCGAGCACCGCGCCCGAGGCGATCATGTGCAGGATGCTATTTTGCGCAAGCTGCAGCTCTTCGGCCCGCTTGCGCGCCGTGATATCGCGCACCACGACCTGGATGGCGGGCTTGCCCATGTACAGGAACTTGGAGGCGGACAGTTCGGCGTTGAACGGCGTGCCGTCGAGCCGCAGCCAGACCGTGTCATTGAATACCATCGGGCGGGCGGCATCGAGTTTCAATTGCCTGACATGGAATGCCGCCAGTTTACGGTAATCCGGATGCAGGAACGGCAAGACTTCCTTGCCGAGCAGGACGCTGGCATCCGAGGCCCCGAATAGTCGCACCAAGGCATCGCTGACAATCGAAAACCGGCCCTTGAAATGGATATACATGGCCTCGGGCGACAGGCGAACGATCTGCCGGTAGCGGGCTTCGCTTTCCTGCAGGGTCGCCTGGCTTTCCTTCAGTTCGGTAATGTCGCGGATATACGCGGTAAAAATGCGCTTGTCGGCAAGCTGGATCGGTGCGACTGCGATTTCAATCGGGAACAGCGTGCCGTCTGCGCGCATTGCCCGCAGTTCTGCACGCCGGTTTACCAGCGGGCTGCCGCCTGTGGCCAGAAATTGCGCGATGCCCTGTTTCTGTCGCTCGCGCGACTCCGGTGCGATCAGCAGATCGGCAAGCGGCTGTCCAATGATGGCATCGCGCTGGTAGCCGAAGGTCCGTTCCGCCGCCGGATTGAAATCGATCAGGTTGCCGGTATCGTCGAAGGAAACGATGCAGTCGAGCGAGGCACGAAAAATCGCATCCTTGCGTTTTTCACTTTCCGCCAGCGCCAGTTCCATCGCCGTGCGCCGGATCTGCTGCTCGAAATTATCAAGCGCAAACGAGATTTCCTGCGTCATTTCCTGCAGCAGGCCGATCAGCGCATGATCGAAGAAATTCTTTTCGACCGAATACAGCACCAGCACGCCGACCGGACGTCCTTCGCGGCAAAAGGGAAAGCTGGCAAATGAATTCAGGCCCAATTCGCGTGCCACGTTTTTCCAGATTTGCGAAAAGCGGAGCCCGAATAAATCATTGCAGATTTGCGGCCGATTTTCGCGGAACGCCGTGCCGCTCGGACCCTGGCCGCTTTCCTGGTCGGAATCGACCGATACCTCCAGCGCCTGGAATGCCGATGAATCACTGCCGTAACTGGCTACTTGTTCCAGTAATCGCGTGGCGGGATTGAACTGCCGGATCGAAGCCAGATGGAATTCGCCATGCTTGACTGCAATCCGGCATATTTCCTCGAATAGCATTTCCGGTTGTTGCATGCGCAGAATCGCATGATTGGTGCGGCGCAAGGCCACATACAGGTTGCCCAGCCTGATGGCTTGCCGTTCCGCCTGTTTGCGCGCGCTGATATCGGTGAGCATGCCGACTGCCCGTATTGCACGCCCGGCGGCATCGCGCTGGACCACCGTACCGGACATTTCGACCCAGCGCCAGCCGAGCGAGGCATCGGCCAGCCGCATTGGCAGATGCTGGAACGTACCCGGCAGTTTTCCGGTATTTTTCAAGGCCGCCTGTATCGGCTCCCGCATCAGCAGCCAGTCGTCCTGGTGCAGGATGCGCCGCAATTCCGCCGTAGTGGTGATGGCGGCTAGCGGAACATCGCTGAAATTGCGCGGAATGCCACTGGTGAATTGAAGTTGATCCTCTTCGATCAGCCAATCGAACGCAAGCTGGTTGCTGCTTTGCAGCGTCAGGCTCAGGCGTTCATTGCGCGCCTCCAGACTATCCAGATGTGTTGTTGTCCGATTCAATTTTTCACCTGCTGATGGTGATCTGCTGCGGTAGTCACAGCAATTGCCTGGAGCGATTTCCATCCCGATACGCCTGCCTATGCAACATGGGGCCTCGCAGACAAAGGAACGGAGCCCGTCTTGCAAGAGGAGAATTCCACTCTATGCCTGCGCGTGAAAGCCGATATGGAAAAAGCAGTCTTTCTGAAAACCAGCACCGTTGTTACCAGGGGAGATGTCGCATGCGCTACGGGCCAGCTTGAGGGCGCACGACAGCGTTACGCGTTGCTGGCAGGGTGTGCCACGTGGCGTTCCTCTCGCCTTGCCGTGCGCCCCACTTCTACCTGCATCATCCGCATACCCATGCGAAACCTGCTCCAGATTTATAATTCATTTTTATTGCTCGGGAGTAATAATGAACCGCATTAATGCATCATGCAATCTTTTTATGTTTCGATGACAGACCCTGTAGCGAACAAATTGATGTCGCACCCAATGGTGTCGATTTTTTTCAATGCAACAGGAAAAAACGGGTCAAAGTTGCCGGGCATCGAAAGTGTTGCATTGATTTACATGTCCGGTCTGGATGCCGCGGGTGAACCAGCGCACCCGTTGGGCCGAGCTGCCGTGCGTGAAGGAATCCGGCACTACATGGCCTTGCGCCTGCTGTTGCAGGGCATCGTCGCCAATTGCGCTGGCGGCATCCAGGGCGGATTCGATATCGCCGCTTTCAATGATGTCGCGCGCCTGGTTGGCATGATAGGCCCAGACGCCGGCGAAGCAGTCGGCCTGCAATTCCAGCCGCACCGACAGCGCATTGGCCTGCGCTTTTGAGGCTTGCCGCCGCGCATTGTCGACCTTGTCGGAAATACCCATCAGGTTTTGCACATGATGACCGACTTCATGCGCGATCACGTAAGCTTGCGCGAATTCGCCGGATACGCGAAAGCGCTGTTGCATCAGGCGGTAGAAATCCAGGTCGATATAGACTTTCTGATCGGCGGGGCAGTAAAACGGGCCGGTGGCGCGTTGCCCGGCGCCGCATGCGGTTTGCGTCATGCCGGAAAACAGGACCAGGGTAGGCGCGGCATATTGGCCCCCGGCGGTGCGGAACAATGCGGTCCAGGTGTCTTCGGTGTCGGCCAGTACGGTCCGCACGAAATGCGTCATCCGATCGTCCGCGGGTGGGCGCGATTCCGGCCCTTGCTGCATCGACGTAATCCGGCCGGCGTCGCCACCGCTCAGCATGCTGATGATGGTCATCGGATTGATGCCGAAAAAATAGCCGGCCACCAGCGCGATCACGATCGTCCCGATCCCGATCGAGCCACTGCCGAAGCTGAAACCCTGGCCGCGCCGGTCTTCCACATTATCGCTTTCGCGATTGCCTTCCCATTTCATCAGGATTCCTTTCGCACAGGTTTGTGCTGAAGAAAAGGAGCAATAAGAATGCCAGCGGATACGGCGTGCTTGCCGCAGGAATTCTTATTCCACCCGAATACGCATGCTGCCCATGACGACCAATTGCCCAGTGCGGATCTTGCAGGTTTTGCGCAATTCAGTCTTGCCGTCCACCGTGACCTTGCCGCTGGCGACCAGGATCTTGCCGGCACCGCCGCTGTCGCACAGGCCGGCCAGCTTCAATAACTGGTTCAGTTCGATAAATTCGCCTTTGAGAGGGAAAACAAGTTGTTGCATGGCACCTTTCGCAGCGCTGGTTTGATTTCCGTACCACGCATCGGCACCGTTGCAGCCAGGATACAGCGGCGCGAAATCCATGGGAGTATGGTAAAAAAACGTCAATATGCGCAATCAATATGCGGGTTTTTAAAAATACACGCCGGTGTATGTAAAACGGTAAAGTGGGCTTCAATCGCTGCCGGTTTGCGCGAATGCGAGCACATGGCCATCGGCATCAAGGCTGTAGGCGGCGCAATGGCCCCAGCCGCGTTCCAGCAGGGGGCTCAGTTCGCGCGCGCCGTGTTCCAGCGCACGTTGGTGATACGGCAGGGCGTCGGGCACCAGCAGATACAGTTCGGCGCGGGGCGTGCCGGCGGCTTGTGCCGGATCGGGCAGCGCCGGGCCGAGCAGGCGGCGAATCCCGGTTTCCGGCATCAGTCCCAGGATGGTGTCGGGGCCGAGCTGGAATTCGGTCATGCCCGGCACGAACAGGCGTGGCTCCATGGCCAGCACCGCGCTGTAGAACGCCGTGCCGGCTTCCTGATCCCTGACGTACAAAATGAAATGCTGTTGCATGCGGTTCTCCTTGCGGCAATGCCAGCCAGTCTGCCGAACGGATTGTTACAGCAGGCGCGCCAGCAAGGCCCGGTCGAAGTGCGCTTCCAGCGGAATCCGCACATGGTGACCGGCGCCGGGCGCGACCTGGATCGCTTCTCCTTCGGCGGAGCGGATGCTTTCCAGCGTGAGCATCTGGTTGCCCTGCGGATGGATGATTTCCAGCCGGTCGCCGACCGCGAACCGGTTCTTCACTTCCACCTCGGCCCAGCCGTCGGCAATCGAGGTCACGGCGCCGACATACTGGCTGCGATGCGTCTGTGACACGCCGGACAGATAATTCTGATGCTCCTGCGTATGATGGCGCTGGTAGAAGCCGTCGGTATAGCCGCGATTGGCCAAGCCCTGCAATTCGCCCAGCAGATCGGGGTTGAACGGGCGACCCGCCACCGCATCGTCAATCGCGCGCCGGTACACCTGCGCGGTGCGCGCCACGTAATAGAGCGATTTGGTGCGACCTTCGATCTTCAATGAATCGATGCCGATCTTCACCAGCCGCTCGACATGCTCGACTGCGCGCAAGTCTTTTGAATTCATGATGTAGGTGCCGTGCTCGTCTTCCAGGATCGGCATCAGTTGCCCCGGGCGGCCCGCCACTTCGGTCAGGTACGGGCGGTCGGCCAGCGGATGGCGCGGTAGCGCGCCGAGCGCGGAAAACGACTGGTTCGCTTCTTCCAGCGCCTGGTTGAAATCGAGTTCGATCTTCTCGACGGGCGCATGCACCAGGTCGCCGCTGGCGTCTTCCTCGGCGTTTCTCACCTTGTAGTCCCAGCGGCAGGAATTGGTGCAGGTGCCTTGGTTCGGATCGCGATGGTTGAAATAACCGGACAGCAGGCAGCGGCCGGAATACGCGATGCACAGCGCGCCGTGCACGAATACCTCGAGTTCCATCTCGGGGCATTGCTGGCGGATTTCCTCGATCTCGTCGAGCGACAGTTCGCGCGACAGGATCACGCGCGTCAGACCCATCCGGTGCCAGAATTTCACATCGGCCCAGTTCACCGCATTGGCTTGCACCGACAGGTGGACCGGCACGTCCGGCCATTTGTCGCGCACCATCATGATCAGGCCGGGATCGGCCATGATCAACGCGTCCGGCTTCAGGTCGATCACCGGCGTCATGTCGCGCAGATAGGTTTTCAGCTTGGCATTGTGCGCAAAGATATTACTGGCGACGAAGAATAGTTTGCCGCGCGCGTGCGCCTCGCCGATGCCGGCGGCCAGCGTGTCGAGGGTGGAAAATTCATTATTGCGGGCGCGCAGGCTGTAGCGCGGCTGGCCGGCATAGACTGCATCTGCGCCAAAATCGAAGGCGGTATGCATCTTGGCAAGCGAGCCGGCGGGAAGCAGGAGTTCGGGAGAGCGGGACATGGCGGGGAAATCCGGGAAACCGAGAGGAAGCCGCGATTATACCAATGCGCACCAACCGTTGCCGCCGGCGCCGGCTGGCACGTCCGTCAGAGGACTTGCCGCGTAAACGCCACTTTCAGGATATAGGCGAAGACCGTCAGGGCGACGACAAACGCCGTGATCCGGATCGTCATGGTCTTGCCGCGTTTCAGCGCATACGATCCCAGCACGATATACAGCAGCAGCGCCAGCAGCTTGGCAGTCAGCCAGTTCTGCACGAACGGATACTGATGGCTCCAGAACACCATCGTCAGGGCGCTGCTCAGCAGTATGGTATCGATGATGTGCGGCGCGATTTTTACCCAGCGCCGCTGCAGCAGCGGCGACTCGGCCAGCATCCACATGCCGCGCAGCAGGAAAAAGCTGCCGCTCACGAAGGCGCTGGTCATATGAAGATGCTTGATTGCAAGATAACTGATCATGACGAAATTTTTTCGTTGTTTCGTTGGAATGGCGGAAATACAAGTCGATGCGGCGGGCAAGATTGCCATGGATTCCCGCTTTTGCGGAAGGATGCGGTTTTCGCCATGCATCGCTCTTGCCCTGGCATGCATGCCAGGGCGTCGCGCCGCGAAAAGCGGGTTTGACGGGTACGCGGTATTTTATCAGCACCGCACGAAGATGGATGACCTGCTGCAAGATTCCGCGCAAGGCATGATGCCTGCCGCCATCCGCATTCCCATGCGCACATGAAAAAACGGGTGAACGCTTCCACGTCCACCCGCTGCTGCATTGCCTGTGTTCTACCTCGCGCAATCAATCGTTTCTGTCATGCCGATGAGAATCGTGCTGTTCCTTGCGCCATTTCTCTTCATGCTTGCGCTCTTCATGGCCGCGCTTGTAATCATGGTCATGTTTGTAATCATGATCATGTTTGTAATGTTCCTTGCGCCATGGGCGGCCATAGTGCTCTTCCACGTAGACATGTTCGACATACGGTCGATCCGAGTGCAATACCACCGGCACGCCGCCAACCCCGGCATTGATCTGCAATTGATACGGCAGATTCACGCCGATTTGCCAGTTGCCGCCATTCATCCAGAACCATGTCTGGGTGGCGGGCGCGTAATACACCTGTTGCGTCGGGTAATACACATAGCGGTATTCGCGCACCTGTTTTGCGCGATGCCCATGGGCCGGCGCCCAGGGAGGGGGATCGGCTTGCGCCGGCATGCCGGTGCCCAGGCCGATCAGGATGACGGCAGCGGATAACAGAATGGAACGCATATTGTCATGGCCCTTTCTTGGCAAAATAGGAACATGCGCAGTAATTTACTGTCTGATTACTGGTTTCATGGTGTGGCTTCATGTTGACTGAAAAACCCCGTCTGACGACAAATCTGTTGTACAGGAATGTAACTGGCTGGAATGGCGACATGCATCGATTCAAGCAGTTAGCGATGACGCGGTTACATCGTGTTGCAAATCATCGATGCAGGCTGGCATTTCTTGCTGGCAGCGTTCTTTCAGGTGCTTCAAATCAATCGTATTCAACGCATGGAGGAAACTGTTTTCAGTGAAACGGGATATCGCCGCATGTCATGCAGCATTTTGATGAAAGGAGTCGTCATGCACCAAGTCACGCCTGCGCAGCACCCGGATGGCGGCATGGATAGAAGCACTGCCGAATTTCGCCACGTGCTGGAAAAATTGCCGACGGCCGCGTATACCTGCGATGCCGACGGGCTCATTACCTTTTTCAACCGACATGCGGTCGCGCTATGGGGCCGCGAGCCGAAATTGCATCATGTCGACGATCGGTTTTGCGGTTCATTCAAGCTGTACGCACCGGACGGATCGCCGATTCCGCATGCGCAGTGCTGGATGGCGCTGGCGCTGCGCGACAATGCCGAATATGACGGGCATGAAATCGTGATCGAACGGCCTGACGGCAGT
>DATEZO010000046.1:0-2086 GCA_035255485.1 Burkholderiaceae bacterium | reverse complement strand
GACACCAGCCATTTCTGGATGCCCTTCACCGCCAACCGGCAATACAAGTCCAAGCCACGCCTGCTCGCCGCCGCATCCGGCATGTACTACACGGCCGAGGACGGCCGCCAGATCCTCGACGGCACCTCCGGCCTATGGTGTGTCAACGCCGGACATTGTCATCCGAAAATTACCGCAGCCATCCAGCAGCAAGCCGCCGTGATGGACTATGCGCCGACCTTTCAGATGGGCCATCCGCTCGTGTTCAAGGCTGCCAGCAAGCTGGTGACCATCGCGCCGGAAGGCTTGAACCGCGTATTCTTTTGCAATGACGGCTCGGAAGCGGTCGACACCGCGCTCAAAATTGCACTGGCCTATCACCGCATGCGTGGCGACGGCTTGCGCACCCGCCTGATCGGCCGCGAGCGCGGCTACCATGGCGTCGGTTTCGGCGGCATCGCAGTCGGCGGCATCGCAGGCAACCGCAAGCATTTCGGCCCGACGCTGGCCGGTGCCGATCACCTGCGCCATCCGCTCGACATCGCAAAGAATGCCTTTTCGCGCGGTTTGCCGGAACACGGCGCAGAACTGGCGGACGAGCTGGAACAACGCCTGCTCGCCCTGCACGATCCAGCCACCGTGGCTGCCGTCATCGTCGAGCCGATCCAGGGCTCGACCGGCGTAATCCTGCCGCCCAAGGGCTACCTGCAAAAGCTGCGCGCCATCTGCGACAAGTACGGCATTCTGCTGATTTTTGATGAAGTCATCACCGGCTTCGGTCGCCTCGGCGCGGCGTTTGCGGCCGATTATTTTGGCGTGGTGCCGGACATGATTACCTGCGCCAAGGGCCTAACCAATGCGGCCGTGCCGATGGGGGCGGTGCTTGTACGGCAGGAGATTCACGACGCCTTCCTCGATGCCGCACCGGAAAATGCGATCGAATTCTTCCATGGCTACACCTACACCGGCCACCCCCTGGCCGCTGCCGCCGCCATCGCGGCCATCGATGTCTACACCGAAGAAGGCTTGTTCGACCGTGCGGCTGCGATGGCGCCGTATTTCGAAGAAGCTGCGCATCAGCTCAAAGGCTTGCCGTATGTAAAAGACATTCGCAACCTCGGGTTAGTGTGCGGCATCGAACTGGAAGGCGTGCCGGGCAAGCCGGGCACGCGCGCCTTCGACGTCTTCCTGAAATGTTTCTGGGAAAAAGGCGTCCTGATCCGCACCACCGGCGACATCATCGCACTGTCCCCGCCGCTGATCATCGATCAGCTGCAAGTCGATCAACTATTCGCCGCGATTGCCGACGTCCTGAAAATGCAAAAGGCGATCCCCGCCGTCGAGCACGCGCCAGTCTAGTTGTTGATGCCGGAACGGTCACCCGACCGTTCCGGCCTATCGAGCAGGGGTACCGCGGCGCAGGGTGACGCCGCGCATGGCGGCCACCTCATTCGACACCAGCGCCGCCATCACGACGGCACCGCCAATCAGCGTTTCCTGCGCCGGCACTTCTCCGGCGCCCAGCCAAGCCCACAAGGGCCCCAGCAGCACCTCCAGCAGCGCCAAGAGCGACACTTCCGGCGCGGACAGATGGCGTGCGGCGCGCACCATCAGCATGCACGGCAAGCCGAGCTGGAAAAAGCCGAGCGTTGCCAGGATCGCCAGGTCATGCAGCGAGGTTTGGAGAGGCCATGCCAGCGGCAGCATCAGGACGGCCGCAAACACGCTGCCGAGAAAAACGGCGGGAATCAGGTCGACGCCATGCCCTGCCCGCTTAATGGCAATCAGGTTGACCGCTGCCGCAATCGGCACCGCACTCGCGATCAGCATTCCGACCAGGTGCTGCCCGCCGACGTCATTAATGCTGCGCACGAACATCCACAGAATTCCGCAGAATGCGGCAACAATCGCCAGCCAGGTGCGATGCGGAATATCAGCCTTGAGCAGCAACCACGCCAGAAAGGCAGTCAGCAGCGGCGACACGCTCATGACGATCAGCGTATTGGCGACCGTGGTCTTGGTCAGCGCAATCATGAAGCAGGTGAACATCGCACACCACATCAAGCCGCTCACCACGCCCAGCGGACCAACTGCGCGCACGGTTTTC